>NZ_JBLYIF020000004.1:0-335809 GCF_048548695.2 Pontibacter sp. JAM-7 | reverse complement strand
ATATTCTACTTCCCGCCCCTTCAAAGTCAACCGTTATTTTTACCCTTTGTGACAATTTATCACACCGTACATAACGCCAACTTCACACCACCTAAAACGCACAAAATATAAACAATTTCATTTGTTTACAGCGGTTAATCCTAAACCCCACCCGGCAGATAAACACTGCCCTGTAGCGGTCAGGGAGGCGCATTCTACACCGCACAGAATTAAGGTCAACAGGCGGCATAAAATATTAATTAAAAAGGGTGCTATAGCACCCTTTTTAATTCGTCCACTGTAACGCTCAGTTAAAGCATAAACAGATGGTGCTTTTTCTTACCTAGCTTGACCAGGAAGTATCGCCCGAATCGCGCCTGCTCAGCTGCAAAGATATCCGCAGCACGCATATTGTCATCCATACCAACACCAATGCCATTCACTACAACCGCATTGCGCTGAAGGGCATCTTTAACCTGCTTGCCACTGGGCGCCATTCCGGCTTCAGATAACAGCGTTGTCAACGGCAGCTCTGTCAGCTCAGCCTGGTTAAGGACAGAGACAGGCAAACCATCAAGCGCCAGTTGTTCATAATCCGCTTCAGCCAGAGCAGAAGTATCACCGGAAAATAACGCTTCTGTAATACGTCTTGCCGCCGTCAGCCCCGCCTCATCATGTACCAAACGAGTGACCTCTTCAGCTAATATCGCCTGCGCCTGAGGACGCCCCTGACGCTCAGCATCTTCCCGCTCGATCTGCTCAATTTGCTCAACCGACAGGAATGTAAAGTAGCGCAGGAATTTATATACATCCGCGTCAGCAGTATTCATCCAGAATTGGAAGAAGTTATAAGGCGAGGTTTTCGCCGGATCCAACCAGACAGCGCCCGCTTCAGTTTTGCCAAACTTAGTCCCGTCCGCCTTAGTGATCAGCGGCACGGTTAAACCAAACACCTGGGCCCCATTCTGACGGCGGGACAGATCAATACCACCAACAATATTGCCCCATTGATCTGAACCACCAACCTGCAAGGTACAGGCGTAGCGACGGTTCAGTTCAGCAAAATCCATACCTTGCAACAGCGCATAAGAAAACTCAGTAAACGAAATGCCAGCGCCATCACGGTTAAGGCGCTGTTGCACGGATTCTTTATTGATCATCGCATTAACAGAAAAGTGTTTACCAACATCCCGCAGGAAATCCAGCACACTCATCTCGCCGGTCCATTCCAGGTTATTCACCACCGTTGCGGGATTTTCAACACCATCAAAGTGAATGAACTGACTAACCTGTTGGCGTATTTTATCGGCCCAGCCAGCAACAACATCCGCTGTATTCAACTGCCGCTCTGACGCTTTAAAACTCGGATCGCCTATCAAGCCGGTCGCCCCGCCTACCAACGCAATCGGGTTATGCCCTTCATTCTGAAATCGGGTTAGCACTAACAAGGGAACTAAATGCCCCAGATGCAGACTATCTGCAGTCGGATCAAAACCGCAGTACAAGGTCACGCTTCCGTTAGCCAGGTGCTGTTCCAGTTCTTCTTCGCTGGTCATTTGAGCAACCAGCCCACGGGCTTTCAGATCTTGTAACAGTGTTCCGCTCATGAGGTATTCAGTATCCGGATCAAATAATAGATAGAAAAAGAGGCCATATTCTAGCGGCAGCGGCAGTAGCAAACAAATACCCGTGACTGCAGATTGACATTCTGGTGCCGACAATATTAAAAGGAGATGGCATAATGGCAGGTTATTACATTGTTTTAAGCAGGAGTAGAGCGTGCTAGATCACATCAAGCGCTTAAAAGGCAGCTTTCCCACCGTACATCTTATGGCTGTTAGCGTATGCGTTTTCATTATCAGCATTACTCTAATGCTATTGCCCTCAGAAGAGGTCTCAGCAACACGCAGTATCGCTCTGGATATAAATGACACTTCGCCGCATAGTACTGAAAGCGATAATACACCTGAACAGCTAGCGATAACCCCTGCTCTTTTGCCCGCAGCAAAATCCGTTCCGGCGACCACAGCACCAGCGAAACCCGTTCCCGCACCAGAAAACTGGGTCGAGTATGAAGTAGAATCCGGCGACAATCTCACTACGCTATTTAAAAAAGCAGGCCTGTCTGCCCGGGATGTCTATACCGTTGCGACTGCCGCAAAGCCTCATAAAACGTTTGCCCGCATGCATCCAGGCGAACGTCTGGCCTTCCTGATTGAAGGCGGCAAACTGGAAAAGCTGCGTTATATCCAATCCCGCCTGACCAGCACGTTATTGATCCGGGATGAAGACAGCTTTACCGTTGAAAAGATAGAACGCATCCCCGAAGTTCGACAGCAATTTACTTCTGGCACTATCGAAAACTCGTTGTTTGTTGCTGGCGAACATGCCGGGCTGTCGAATAAAAAAATCATGGAACTCGCCAGCCTGTTTGGCTGGGATGTAGATTTTGTACTCGACATCCGCCAAGGCGATAGCTTCAACGTTATGTATGAAGAGCATTACCTTGATGGTGAAAAAATCGATGAAGGACCAATCCTTGCCGCGCAATTCACCAATCAGGGCAATACCTTTACTGCGCTGCGCTATATCAATCAGGATGGCGACAGCAACTATTACACCCCCGATGGGTACAGTATGCGCAAAGCGTTTCTGCGCTCTCCAGTAGATTTTGCCCGCATCAGTTCGCGCTTTAACCTAAAACGCAAACACCCGGTACTTAACCGCATTCGCGCACACAAGGGTGTCGACTACGCAGCAGGCTCCGGCACACCGATTAAATCCGCCGGCGATGGTAAAATCATTTTCCGGGGCGTAAAAGGCGGCTATGGCAATGTAGTGATTGTGCAACATGGTGGCAATATCACCACCCTGTACGCCCATATGAGAAGTTTCAAACGCGGTCAATCCGTTGGCAGCCGAGTCAAGCAAGGCCAAGTCGTTGGCTTTGTCGGCTCCAGCGGACTAGCAACCGGTCCCCACCTGCACTATGAATTCCGGGTGAATGGGGTGCATAAAAATCCACTAACGGTGAAATTACCCCAGGCTGAACCAATACCGAAATCTGAGCGTGGCTCATTTGATATTGCCGCCAACAGGTTACTGGCTCAACTGGAAACCTATCAGGCAACGCAATTGGCTCAGCTAAATCAATGAACCCCCAGGCTGATCTCTATATCGGCCTAATGTCCGGCACCAGTGTGGATGGCATTGACGCCGCACTGGTGCAGTTCGAGCCCAGTTTCAAACTGCTCGCTACACACAGCTGCGCCTTTCCCTCTGACATTCACGCTGAAATATTAGCGCTCTGCCTATCAGGAGCCAATGAGATAGACCGGATGGCACAGCTTGACCTGCGCATTGCCGATTGCTTTGCGCAGGCCGCAGCACCACTCATAAGCAAAAGAGCCAGCCATCAAACCATTCGAGCTATCGGCAGCCACGGGCAAACCATCCGTCACCGACCAGAGCTAGGGTTTTCATTACAAATTGGAGAGCCCAGCAGGATCGCTGAAAAGTCCGGCATTACAACTGTTGGCCACTTTAGGCAGCGTGACCTGTCTGCCGGGGGCCAGGGTGCCCCTCTGGTACCGGCATTTCATGCTGCACTATTCAGCAAACCCGGTCAGGAACGTTTTATCCTGAACCTGGGCGGCATGGCGAACATCACTCACCTACCGGGACGGACGGACCAATCAGTGACCGGATTTGATACCGGCCCTGGAAACGTACTGCTAGACAGCTGGACCTTACAGCATCTACAACAACCTTTTGATCGCAATGGCGATTGGGCGGCTACTGGTAAAGCAATCCCCCCTCTGTTAACTATCATGCTTTCCGAGCCTTATTTCTCTGCACCAGCACCCAAAAGCACGGGGCGGGAACAATTTAACACTGGATGGCTGGAGCAAGCACAGGCAAGAGCCGACCTAACAGATGCCAGAGCCGAAGACATTCAAGCAACACTACTTCAGCTCACTGCCCAAACAGCCTGCGATGCCATTCAAAGTCAGGCATTAAGTAATCAATATGAGGTATTTGTCTGCGGCGGCGGCGCGCATAACCGTACGTTAATGCAGGCTATCAGGGAGCAACTCCCTGCCCAACGGGTAAGTTCAACGATGTCGCTGGGTCTTGATCCGGACTGGGTAGAAGCAGTAGCATTTGCCTGGCTGGCTTGGCGCTGCATTAACAAACAAAGTGGCAACATCCCTGAAGTCACAGGCGCTGCGGGCAACCGCATCTTAGGCGCCATTTATCCAGTCTGACAGGCTAGAAATAAAGGTAACCCGACTGTTTTAGCTGACGGCCATATTCAGGCCCATTAGGCACTGTATCGATAAAGTCAGGCAAGTCAGCGCGCTGTATACCGTGGTCCAGCATCCAGGCCTCACACACCCTGACATCAATAATATGCTGCTCATCCAACTGACGTGCCAAACCGATCAGATTAGAAAAACGCTGGGCATTGGCATTTAAAAACGCAAACGTTTCATCACCATGCAAAATGAACACAATGGGCTCATGCTGGCGCACTTCAGAGGAGTCCTGCGCCAGCATTGCTGCGCGCTGAAACAAGTACTCCAATTCCGTAGGCGTATGTTTAACCAGATACGCCATAAAGCGGGATTCGGACTGAGGGACAGGAGATTGAAGGGGCGCGGCGACCACGCCCATTGCCAAAACCAGAAAACATGATGCGAGCCATTTCATACCTGCACCTCCGGTTGCGGCTTAAGCCTGTAAAACAATCAGATAGAGAAGGATGAACCACAACCACAGGTTGTCGTGGCATTCGGGTTATTGATAACAAATTGCGACCCTTGCAGGCCTTCTTTGTAGTCAACCTCAGCACCAGCAAGATACTGATAGCTCATTGGGTCAACCACCAGCGCCACGCCATCACGCTCAACCACAGTGTCATCTTCTGCTGCCTGCTCATCAAAGGTAAAGCCATAAGAAAAGCCTGCGCAACCACCACCGGTGATGAACACCCGCAGTTTAAGGCTATCATTGGTTTCTTCTTCCATCAGTGTTTTCACTTTACGGGCAGCTGCCTGAGTAAAAACAAGTGGGGTATTTGGATCTTCAGTTTCGATCATTGCCGTCTACATATCATTTGCTAGGGCTTAATTATCCACTTAACCAAGCAAATTAGTCAAGTATTATGGCATCAAACCTACCAGATTCAGACCTGCAGTCTCTTCCAGTCCTAGCATGATGTTCATGTTTTGTACTGCCTGACCCGCCGCACCTTTAACCAGATTATCAATCACCGAAAGCACCACAACCACATCTTCACCCTGGGGCTGATGTAAGCTGATACGGCACATATTGGCGCCTTTCACACTACGCGTCTGGGGGTGACTGCCCATTGGCATGACATCAACAAAGGGCTCATCCGCATAACGGCGCTCGAAAAGCTGTTGCAAACCCTGATCTATCGGGTCCTTGAGCACGCTGTAACACGTGGCATGAATACCCCGAATCATAGGCGTCAGGTGCGGCACGAAGGTCAATCCCACCGGACGTCCAGCTGCTTCTGTCAGGCCTTGTTTAATTTCCGGTAGATGACGATGACCTGAGGCACCATAGGCACTCAGACTTTCAGAGGCCTCACACAGCAGCGAGCCAACTTTAGCACCACGCCCTGCACCGCTAACACCTGACTTACAGTCAGCAATCAACCGCCGGTGATCCACCAGCCCCTGCTCCAACAGAGGAATGTACGCCAGCTGCGTCGCCGTTGGGTAGCACCCCGGGCAGGCGATCAGCTCAGCACTGCGAATGGCATCTCGGTTTACTTCGGGCAAACCATATACTGCCAGTTCTGCCATTTCAGGTTCAGTGTGCTCCATGCCATACCAGCGCGACCACAGGTCGAGATCTTTGATCCGGAAGTCCGCGCCCAGGTCGATCACTCTGACGCCGCGTTTCACCAAATCAGGCGCCATTTTCATAGCCACACCATGAGGTGTAGCAAAAAAGACGACTGCACATTCAGCCAGCTGATCAACGTCGGGAAAGGTAAAGCAGAGGTCATGATGGCCACGCAGGTTCGGGTACATATCAGCCACAGCAATACCTTCCTCCGAACGGGAAGTAATCACAGCTACTTCAACATTCGGATGGTTTGCCAACAAACGCAGCAATTCAACGCCGGTATATCCCGTACCGCCTACGATACCTACTTTAATCACAACAACCTCACCTTCAGCAAAAAACCAAGTGCCTATGATACAAAGCTGACACCGCCATGACCACAGATTCCACTCTACCAATAGTGTAAGATAGATCACCTTTGCTCTAGCCTGCTGTCAGACTCCTGCCACAGGTTCGTACAAGTGATACCCGATGTTATGCAAGCTGGTATGCCATGCAAAAATACGCCTCATCACTAAAGTCCTTCCGACATCGCTTAGCCTATGCTGAAGCACTGCCACAAATGGTGGTATTGGGTGTTATCTGCGGCATACTGTGCGGCCTTTTACTCGGCCTGTTTCGCATCGCACTAGAGTGGCCCTTGGAGACCTGGCTACCCAATGGCCAGCATGAGGGGTTTGAAAGCTTACCGAACTGGCTGCGTTTCTGCTTACCGGTAGTCGGCAGTCTGTTATTACTGCTTTTGCTCTGCCCATTAGCACCGCTAAAACGCAAGGTGGGTGTAGCCCATTTACTCGAGCGGATATCTTACCATCAGGGCCAGCTGCCTGCTGGCAATGCCATTTTACAGTTTGCTGCCGCACTACTAGCCTTGCTGACCGGTCACTCTGCTGGCAAAGAGGGGCCTGCCGTGCATTTGGGGGCAGCCTGTGGCAGCCTGCTGGGGCAGCGCATGCGTTTGCCAAACAATACCCTGCGTATTCTAGCCGGCTGCGGTACTGCTGCCGCTATTGCCGCAATGTTTAATACGCCTCTGGCCGGGGTCATCTTTGCCATGGAAGTGGTGTTGCTGGAATACAGCGTACTTGGCTTTATGCCTGTCATGGCAGCCGCCGCAACCGCGACTCTGGTCATGCACCTGCTGTTTGGTGCAGAGCAGGTTCTCAATGTCCCAGTCATGCAGATCCATTCGATGAATGAAATCCCTTATGTGCTGTTTCTTGGCGTGGTGATCGGCCTGCTGGCGAGTCTGTTCGTTAAACTGACGACTAAGGTTACCTGCTGGTCTACCCATCAAGAATTTCACTTAAGCTATCGTTTACTTATTGCAGGCCTGTTGACTGGTACCTGCGCGGTGTATGTACCTGAGATCATGGGGGTAGGCTACGATACTGTCACCGCGGCGCTGCAGGGGGAATTAGCCATCACCGCACTGTTGTTGATTTTGTTGGTGAAGGTACTACTAACACCGGTGATTATTGGCCTTGGTATTCCCGCTGGACTGATCGGACCCACCTTTTTTATTGGTGCTATCGCTGGAGGTGCACTTGGTATTGTTGGCAGCAGCGCCGTTGAGCAACAGGTTGCACATCAGGGTTTCTATGCCCTGATAGGTATGGGTAGCATGATGGCGGCAGTGTTAAATGCACCGCTTGCTGCGCTCATAGCCATTATGGAACTGACCGGCAATCCTAATATCCTATTTCCTGCGATGATCGCCATCATAGTGGCCAATCTAATTACCCGTTATGTATTCAACCTACCGTCAATTTTCATCGCCATCATGCGGGCACAGGGCATGGATTTCCGCCTTAAACCCGTACAGCAGGTACTGAGCCGAAGCGCCGTGAGCAGCCTGATGAACACCGATTTCATCAGTACGCCAAAGACCCTAAGCTCAGCACAGTCAGCTGAAATTCTGGAGCGTAACCCAAACTGGCTGCTGATTGAGGGCTCGCCCTCGGCACTGTTACCACCAGCTGACCTTGCCGCTTTCCTCAAGAACAATCCGGATTCAGAACACATATCACTACTAGAAATACCCGCCCTGAGGCTGGATTGCGCCACATTAAGTATCCGTTCTACTCTACTGGAAGCACTGGAGGCATTAACCGGCAACGAGGTAGATGCGCTATGCATTGCCGACTTCAATGGCAGAATAGAAGGGGTGATCACCCGTAACCAACTTGAAACCTACTACCAACAGTATTCCAGCCTATGACAGCACTTACTGGCTTATACGCCATCACCGACGCCGGACTGATGCCCGACACCCCTACTCTTCTGAGGCAAGTCGAACAAAGTCTACTAGGGGGCGCCAGGCTGGTTCAGTACCGGGACAAGTCTAACGACACTGACAACCGCCTGGCTCAGGCCAAAGCACTGCGGCAACTCTGTCAGCAGTACGATGTACCGCTATTAATCAATGATGATATTGAACTGGCCTACGGCTGTCTGGCTAATGGCGTACACCTAGGTCAAACCGACGGCACCGTCGTCGCCGCCAGAGCGAGACTGGGACCAAAGGCCATCATAGGTGTTACCTGCCATGCCGACCTTACTCTAGCAAAACAGGCTGTCGCCGCCGGCGCGGATTATGTCGCGTTTGGTGCCTGTTTTCCGTCACGCAGCAAACCAGATGCGCAGCTGGCACCCTTGACACTTTTGCAGGATGCCAGCAAGCAGATAAGCTGCCCAATAGTGGCGATTGGCGGCATAAGTGTAGATAATGCCCGGCAGGTCATTGATGCCGGCGCAGGTATGGTCGCTGTTATACATGCACTCTTTGCCAGTGACGATATTTCTGCAACCGCGCAACAATTTTCCCAGCTATTCCCCGATTAACAGAGAGAAAACCTATGTCCCGTTCCGATGAGCTATTTCAGTCAGCACAGATCCATATTCCGGGAGGCGTAAACTCCCCGGTACGCGCCTTTAAAGGTGTGGGCGGAACTCCCGTATTCTTTAACCGCGGCGAAGGCGCTTATCTGTTTGATGAAGATGGCCAGAAGTACATCGACTATGTCGGCTCATGGGGACCAATGATTCTTGGCCATTGCAATCCAACTGTAATTGACGCCGTTAAACAGTCATTGGGCAATGGCCTAGGATTTGGCGCACCCACCGAAATCGAAATCACTATGGCCGACAAGGTCTGTGAAATCATGCCCTCTATAGAGATGGTTCGCATGGTGAATTCAGGCACCGAAGCCACCATGAGCGCCATCCGTCTGGCACGCGGTTTCACCGGACGGGACAAAATCGTCAAATTCGAAGGCTGCTACCATGGCCACTCTGATTCTCTGCTAGTCAAAGCAGGCTCAGGTGCTTTAACCCTGGGAGAACCTAATTCACCGGGCGTACCAGCCGCACTGGCCGAACACACTATCACCTTGAACTTCAATGATATCGATAATGTCCGTCAGGCATTTGCTGAAGTCGGCGAACAGGTCGCCTGCATTATTGTCGAGCCGGTGGCTGGCAACATGAACTGTATTCCGCCACAGCCGGGCTTCCTGGAAGGTTTGCGTGAAGTCTGCGATCAGTACGGTAGTGTGCTGATTTTTGATGAGGTAATGACCGGATTCAGGGTTGCCCTGGGCGGCGCACAGGAAGTGTATAACGTTAAGCCTGACCTCACCACGCTTGGCAAGGTTATTGGCGGTGGTTTACCGGTAGGCGCGTTTGGTGGCAAAAAAGAAATTATGCAGCATATCGCACCACTGGGGCCGGTTTACCAGGCAGGCACATTGTCGGGCAACCCACTGGCGATGGCCGCAGGGCTGGCCATGCTCAACGCGATCAGCCAGCCGGGATTCTATGCCCAGCTGAGCGCCAAGGTTGAGCTTCTGACCGAAGGTCTGCAGGCAGTTGCTATGGCTAATGGTATTCCATTTACCACCAGTAAAGTTGGTGGCATGTTCGGTCTGTTCTTTACCGAGCAGCGGCAAGTCACCAGCTTCAGTGAAACCATGGCCTGCGATGCAGAGCGGTTCGCCAAATTCTTCCATGGCATGTTGCAGCAAGGCATTTATCTGGCACCGTCTGCCTTTGAAGCCGGATTTGTCTCTGCTGCCCATACTCAGGCAGATATTGAACAAACCCTGGCTGCAGCTGATCAGGTATTCTCAACGCTCTAATGATGCTGACACTGTTTGCTGATAGCTGCCTACTTGTTTGTGCCTTACTGCTAGCCGGCCAAAGCTACCGGAACGGCGAACAACGGGCTCATACAGCCAGTTTTGTCATCAGCCTGGCGGCGGCATTTATTGCCATCGCCAGCCTGGGCACATTGGTGGTTGAGGCCCGCAACCAGGATCTACAGACCCTGCAACGCATACTGGATAACCTGGCGTTTTATGCCGCATTGCCACTGCTGGGCACAGCGCTGCTAAGCCAGGCATGGCAGCTGGACTGGAGCCGAGCCGGCTGGGGACGTTGGCTGCTGGCTTTGTTTGCTCTGTTTGAATTAATGCGCCGATCCGAGCTGGGCAACCTTTACAGCCAGATAGTTACCGCAGCAACGCTCGGACTGATTATTGTCAGCCTGATCCGTTTACAGCAACCGATGCAGCGCTATATCGGTCTACTGGCGCTTGTACCGCTAACCCCAGCCTTACTGATATTCAGTCAAGGCAGCCTGATGCCTGAATACTACTCGACCCGTGACTACGCCTTCAGCCTGGCTCTGGGCCTACTGATGCTGGCCTGGCAGCAACGCTATAACCCAAGCAGCTAACCGCTCGCCATTACCTGATAGCCTGCTATGCTTTTGAAGTGAGCAGATGTGAGGAGAATAATAATGCGCACGCTGCAACAGTACACTGCCCGGGATATTATGAACCGGGAACTACTTACCGCCTCGGAACACTGGTCTATTCAAACCCTGATTGATTTTTTTAACCGACACAAAATTTCTGGCGCACCGGTGCTGTCAGCCCAGCGCGAGTTTGTGGGTGTAGTGAGCCTAAGTGATATTCTGACCTTTGATGGCAACACCAAACATTCGATGTCAGAAAACCCTATGACTCAGTACTACTGCAATATGGCTGATGGAACTTCGCCTGATGAACTAGGGTTTAAAGACGTCAATCAACATCAAAGTCATCTGGTGAGTGAAATAATGACCGAAGCCCTGATCACGGCACCCGCCGACACCAGCCTTCCAGCACTGGCAGGACTGATGCACAACAGAAACATTCACCGGGTGTTTATTACAGAGGATGACCAGATCTGCGGCGCAGTGTCCACGTTGGACATTTTGCGCCTGGTTGCTGATCAGTAGCGACTGGCGCGGTTGCGAGCCTCACCTGCGCCCTGGGCGTTACCCGCACCGGTTCGAATATCCGCAATCAGCAGCCATAACCGGCGTAACATAGCTGTATCGCCTATCGCCAGATCGGTCCCCCGCAGCGCCAATTGCTCCGCTTGGTACCACTGCTTCTCCACTCGCCTGATGTCTGCCAGACGGTAATACACCTCGGGATCTCGCGGCGCAATGCGTTGCGCCCGCTCAAGGCTACTTGAGGCCGCCCCGGTAGCACCCTGACGTTGCTGCTGTGCCGCAGTATCCAGCAAAGCAACCACCGCAGGATTTACCTGTCGCACCGGTGCTGCAACCGGCGCTTCCGGAACCTGTTCTATCACCAACCCACGTTGCGCCGGAGTCACCGCAACACCCTGCTCTGGTGCGGCGGGTGCAACGACCTCGTTGCCATCAGTATCACCACTCGAACGATCATAAACCGGCGGCCCACCCACAGGCGAAGGGCCTGCACAACCCGCCAGCAAGCCCGCCAACAAACCCAGTTTAAATAATGTAGCAACATGTTTTATCTGAACCATTGTCTGAACCAATCCAATGTCCGCTCAACTTGATTATCCGCACAGGCCGCATGACCCTCCGGCTGTGACCCTGCAACAAACGGGATCTGACGGGCACCTTCACAATAGGCAGCCGATAACAGCCCTGTGCTGTCTTCGATCCATTCATACTCTATTTGTTCCGGCCGTACCGCCATAAACGGATGCGGCTTTTCCCACTGCATCAGATCGATCCATGCCTGCAAGGCACCACCCGATCCGGTAAAAGGCAGCGGGGCATTATTATCCAGACCCAACCAAACAACCGCCAGCCGGTTTCCGGCAAAACCGGCAAACCAACTGTCGCGCTGGTCATCACTGGTGCCGGTTTTACCTGCCACATTCAATACCTGTGGCAAACGACTGTAGATAGAACGGGCGGTGCCTTCCCGTGCCACTTCCTGCATCGCATACTGAATCAGGTGCACCATTTCCGCTGCCACCACCTGTTTAATCTGGAACGGGTAACGCGACAGTTCTGCACCCTCGGCATCCGTAACCAGGCGGATTGCTCGCAACGGAATTCTAAAACCGTTAGCCGCCAGTGTCTGATAGAGCTGAGTCACCTCAACCGGTGACATCGCCTCAGCTCCCAGCAGCAGCGACGGGAACGGCTTCGCATCTCGCTCATAGCCCAGCCGTTGCAACATATCCACGACACGGCCAACCCCCACATCCATGCCCAACCGTGCAGTGCTCTGGTTGTAGGAATGCGCCAATGCCTGGTGCAGTGGCACAACACCATGCCCGGTACGATCAAAATTCTGCGGCCGCCACTCATCACCATTCGGCATTTTTACACTGATAGCATCGTCATCAATTTGACTGGCAAGGGTATAACCCTGTTCCAGAGCCGCCAGATAGACCGCTGGCTTAACCAGAGAACCAATTGGCCGCCGGGCATCCAGGGCACGATTGAAGCCCTGATAACGTGCATTACGGCCACCCACCATCGCCAGCACTTCGCCAGTTTGTGGATCAGTCACTACCATCGCCCCCTGCAGTGCTGACATACTGGCGCCAAACCGCTTGCGCAGCCGCTCAATTCGATCAGACAGCGCATTTTCACTATTCGCCTGCACCACCGGATTGAGACTGGTGAACACCTTCAACCCTTCCGAACTGAGCACTTCCTGCGGGTACTCCTCCCGCAGCTGGCGTTTTACCAGATCCAGGTAAGCCGGGTAGGCACCTTTATGCAGACTGCGCTGCTGCACCACACCCAACCCTTTACGCTCGGCCTGGGTGCGCTGCTGCAGGGTAATCACACCCTGCTCTTGCAGAATCTTTAGCACTAAATCACGCCGAGCTTTGGCGCGCTCCGGGTTTCGGCGCGGATCGTAATAGGATGGTCCTTTTACCAGCCCCGCCAGCAATGCCACCTGATGCAGATCTAACTCATTAATTGGCTGGGCAAAATAATATTGACTCGCCAGCCCAAAGCCATGCACTGCACGAGAGCCGGATTGCCCCAGATAAACTTCATTCAGGTAGGCCTCGAGAATTTCATCCTTGTCGTAATGCATATCCAACAGCAATGCCATTGGAATCTCCATCAGCTTGCGTGCCAATGAACGTTCTGATGTAAGGTAAAAGTTCTTGATCAACTGCTGAGTCAGGGTACTGCCGCCCTGGACAAAACGCCCGGCCTGAAGGTTCACCCACATCGCCCGGCTAATGCCTCGCAAAGAGATTCCGGCGTGCTCGTAATAATTACGATCTTCTACTTCGATCAACGCCTCTTTCAGATAAGGCGGCGCATCTTCAAGCCGAATCAGATCACGGTCTTCATTGTCCTGTGGATAAATACCGCCCACCAAAATCGGTTCCAGCCGGGTGAGAGAAACGGTACGACCTGAATCATCACGGATCTGCTGCAAGGTTTTGCCATTAAATTCAAGCAACAGGGTCCGTGCCGATTCGGCGCCATCGGGAAACTCAAAACCCCGGGTATGAATGCGTGCCCGGCTACTGGCCCACTCAACCATCCCCGGCGCTGTCGCCCGCTGCACAAAGCGGTAACCAAGCCCTTGCAGTTCAAGTTTAAGGTCATCACGATTCAGTAACTGCCCTGGATATAGTTCCAATGGTCGCGCATACACTTTCGCCGGCAGGGCCCAGCGTTTGCCTTCAAACTTGGCCCTCACTTGCGCATCTAGGTAGATCAAACCTACACCGACGATAACCAGCCCCAGCAGGCTCAGTTTAAGAAATAAGGACAGTAAACGGCGGGATAACCCCCGCGCCTGAGAAGTGCGGCCACGACCGCGGGATGATTTAGATGCTCTCTTTTTTGCCATCGGCTAAGTATAATGCCTTCCTATGCCTGGTGATACAGAACAGATGCAACTGATCGATTCTCTCCGCAACCCCGCCGTATACCCTCATCCGGTAACGCAAATAGAGGTGCTGGAAACCCATATTTCCTGGATTATTCTGACGGGAGAATACGCCTATAAACTAAAGAAACCGGTTGATTTTGGTTTTCTCGATTTCACCACACTCGAACAACGAGAATACTTCTGCCATGAAGAACTGCGGCTGAACCAGCGTCTGGCACCCGATATTTATCTGGAAGTGCTGCCCATTGGCGGCAGCACCACCGCACCCATACTGGCAAGTAACGAGAACGTGCTGGAATTTGCTGTCAAAATGCAACAATTCGAAGCGCAAGATCGATTAGACCGGCTGCTCGCTAACAACCAATTCAAATCTGAATGGATCTACCAACTGGCACGACAGATCGCCAGATTTCATCGCAAAGTGCCCATCATCGCCCAGGACAGTCCACTAGGGAACCCGGAAACTATCTGGGACGTGGTGGCTGACAACTTTGTCCATATCACCACCACACTGGCCGAGCTGGATGACTGCCACAGGGTACAAACACTGCTGCATAAAACCGCGCAGTTGTTCCGCCGCATCGTACCTCAGTTAGAACAGCGCAAACTGGAAGGACATGTTCGAGAGTGTCATGGCGACCTGCACTTGGCCAATATAACGCTTTATCATGGTGAGCTGAGACTATTTGATTGCATCGAATTCAACCCACGTTTCAGTTGGATAGATACCATCAGTGACCTGGCGTTTCTCTTGATGGACCTAGAAGCCAACGGTGAGTTTGGTCTGGCCAACCGCTGTCTCAATCGCTACCTGGAATTGATTGGCGATTATGCCGCATTGCCATTACTGAATTTTTACAAATCCTATCGCGCAATGGTGCGCGCCAAAGTTGCAGTACTGGGACCTGAACTTGATATGGCCACCATGCGCCACTACCTATCGCTCACCGAACACTATGCCAGTCCCAAACAGCCCGTTTTGTATCTAATGCAGGGCCTATCCGGCAGCGGCAAGAGCTACTTAAGCCAGAAAATCCTGCAACATAGTCCGGTTATCCGGCTGCGTTCAGATGTAGAACGCAAGCGACTGTTTAAGCAATTAAGCAAACAGGGAGAGATGCTTGAGCTATATGGGCCACAAATGAATATGCTGACGCTGAACCATTTATTTGATCTCAGCAATCGACTGCTGCGAGCGGGCTTATCCGTAATCGTCGATGCCACTTTTATCCGCAGTAGCAGCCGACGCATGTTTATTGAATTAGCAACCCAACAGCAAGTTAAGGTGAAAATTATTGCTTGCCACTGTAACGAAGAGGCCTTGGTCAACCGACTCGAAAAGCGTCAGCAAAGCGGCAATGATATTTCAGACGCCAACGTCAAAGTGATGCAGCAACAGCAGATTCATTTGCAACCCCTGTCAGAGGATGAAGAAGCCATTGCAACGCATATTGATACCGCGGATACACTGGCTGTTACCGAACTGCTGAATCAATTTCCCCGGTTTGAACCCGGCAGCAATGATGGCAATATAATGCGCAATTGCCAGACGGCTCACTAAAGCGAACCAACCTATGCAGCCACTTTGCCAGCTCAATGACATCCCGGAAGATGAAGCGCGCGGCTTTTCCTGCCAGGGCATCAGCCTGCTGGCGGTAAAGTACCGGGGGGGGCTGTATGTGTATCATAATAGTTGTCCTCACCGCAGTATCCCGCTGGAGTGGCAACCTGATCAGTTTTTCGACTATGAAAAAACATTTCTGCAATGTGCCACCCACGGGGCACTGTTTAAGATAGATAGCGGGGAATGTATTAGCGGTCCCTGTGTAGGCGACAGCCTAACCGCTGTCACACATGCCGTGACTAAGGGCACCATCATGGTTGACCTAAGCCAGCTCCTACCGGCCAAGGCGGACAACTAATCCAGGATCACCGGCAATGGGTCCTGCAGCAAGATGGACTGCTGCGAAATCCGTGCCCGATAGGCCAGCACTTCGACCCCGGCAGCTACTACCTGCCGCAACAATCGGCCATAGCCAGGATCGATCTGATCCGCCGGACGGACCCGCTCAATCCCCTGATGAGCAACGCAAAACAACAGCACCGCACGATCACCTTCCTCAACCCGCTGCTGCAGGGCCCGCAGGTGGCGTGCGCCACGGGTTGTGACTGCATCTGGGAAACTGCCCCAGCCATCACGTTCAAGCAAAGTAACGTTTTTAACTTCAACCCAGATCTGGCCCTTGTGCGGATCCTGCAACAAAAAGTCGATGCGGCTTTGTTCTCCATCCGGCACTTCCCGCCGCAATTTGGCATAACCGGCTAACGCAGGAATAACACCCGCGGTAATCGCTTCTGCCACCAAACTATTCGCTCTAGCGGTATTGATACAAGCCAGATGACGCTGCTCAACTTCAACCAACTCCCAGGTCATGGGGTATTTACGTTTTGCGTTACCACTATCCCATACCCAGACCCGACTGCCCGGCTCCGCACAATTGCGCATAGAGCCGGTATTTGGGCAATGCACTGTCACCTCATGGCCATTATCCAGTTCAATATCCGCCAAAAAACGCTTGTAGCGCTTAATCAGGCGCCCCGGTTGTAACGGTAAGGGGTATTGCATTTCAGCTCCAACGGCGTTGCATACGCGTCAACGCCAGATCAATCCGATCCAGACCAGTGGTGTAAGAGAAACGGACAAAGGCATTGCTGCGATAATTGCCAAAATCCAGCCCCGGGGTGCAGGCAATATGCTCCTCTTCCAGCAATTGCCAACAGAACGCAAAACTATCATCTGTCAGGTGGGACGCATCGGCATAGACATAAAACGCGCCAGCAGGTTGCAATGGCACTTCAAAACCCAATGTTTTGAGCCCCTCAACCAGCCGGTCCCGGCGCGCCCGAAATGCCGCTTTACGCTGTTCCATAATGGCAATTGTGTCATCGTCAAACGCTGCCAGCGCCGCATATTGCGACACCGTAGGCGGTGAAATCATTAGATTCTGCGCCAATTTTTCCAATGCCGGCATCATATTTTCCGGTGCCACCACCCAGCCAAGACGCCAGCCTGTCATGCCAAAGTATTTAGAAAAGCTGTTGACCACATACGCCGTGTCATCATTCTGCAGCACGCTGTAACTAGGCGCTTCATAACTCAGACCATGGTAGATTTCATCCACCACCAGCGACCCACCCAAGCCTTTGACAACTTGAGACAATGCAGACAACTCATCCGGCGCAATCACCGAACCCGTGGGGTTAGCCGGCGATGCCAGCAACACACCGGCGGTATTTTCCGACCAGTGCTGCTGTACCAGCTCAGCATTCAACTGATAGTTCTGTTCAGCATCCACCGCAACCAACTGCGGGGCGGCGTTCAATAACCGCAGCAACTGCCGGTTACAGGGGTAGCCAGGATCCGCCATCATAAAGCGCTGCCCGGCATCGGTTAGCAAAGCAAACAGCATCAGCAGGCCGCTGGATCCACCTGTCGTAATGAGAATTCGTCCTGGGGTGATGCTAAGCCCGTAACAACGCTGATACCACTGAGCAATTTTTTCCCGCAACGGCGGAATACCGGCAGCAGGTGTGTACTTGATACTGCCCTGCTCAATCGCGCGAATCGCCGCTCTACAGATAGGCTCGGCCGTCGGAAAATCCGGCTCACCGGCTTCCATATGGACCACATCAAACCCGGCAGCATCCAACTCTGCGGCTCGCTTCAGCAGATCCATTACCTTAAAAGATTCAATCTGCTCAACGCGACTAGAAGGGACTGGGGTCATAATCTCGGTCCGACATGGAAAATGGATGCCGTATTATACTGTTTTCCGCCCCTGATACCGACTCTGCAACGGCCAAACGCGTACAGTTGGTGATTAGCGTGAATTAGGACTAGCCTAATTCACGGGCATCTGTTAATTTCGCAGCCTTTCATGCCGTTTGAATAGATTGCATTAAACCAAGGAGTCGATCCGGCCACTATAAAAACAGGTCGTATCGGAAAGAGCGAGGCAGTGCATATGCCAAATAAAAGCGATTCTTTCACACATTTTGAGCCTTACCCAATTGTTAAGGGTGAGGAATACATGAATGAGAAACAGAAGGATCACTTCCGTAAGATTCTATTGTCCTGGAAGCAGGAGTTGATGGAAGAGGTGGACAGCACAATCCATCACCTGCGCGAAGAGCCTTCCAACTTTGCTGACCCAAGCGATCGTGCCAGCCAGGAAGAAGAGTTCAGTCTGGAACTGCGTACCCGTGACCGCGAACGCAAATTGATCAAAAAGATCAATGAAGCACTCGATTTCATCGATGAAGATGAATACGGCTACTGTGACGCATGCGGTATTGAGATTGGCATCCGCCGGTTAGAAGCACGACCAACGGCTTCTCTCTGCATAGACTGCAAAACCCTGGCTGAAATCAAAGAAAAACAGCTTGGCGGTTAAGCGTCCCGGAGCCTGAGACCCATCCAGGCTCCGGCCTCTCGACTATGGCGGCCGCAAACTACATCGGGCGTTTCGCTCCATCACCCACCGGGGCTTTACACTTCGGTTCGCTGCTGGCTGCACTGGCCAGCTACCTTGATGCCCGGGCACACAATGGCCAATGGCTTCTACGCATCGAAGATCTCGATCCTGCCCGAGAGCAGCCCGGAATCAAAGCCGACTTTGCCAGAGTACTGGACGCCTTTGGCTTCGAATGGGACGGCCCCATCAGTTATCAGAGTGATCGACTAACGCTTTATACCTCAGCATTGCACCAACTGCATGAGCAGCACCGAACATACCCTTGCAGTTGCTCTCGTAAAGAGATTCAACAACGCACCGGTACCCACCAATACGACGGCCACTGTTTTAATCAGTTACCTAAAGCTAACCGCAAACTGGCCACCCGGCTCCACTGCACCAGCGGAGCACTGTGCTTCCATGATCGGATTCAGGGTACCCGCTGCCATGACCTGCAACAGGAAAGCGGGGACTTTATTCTACGCCGCCGTGACGGCCTCATCGCCTACCAGTTAGCCGTGGTCGTTGATGACTATCTGCAAGGCATTACCCATGTGGTACGCGGCTGTGATCTGTTGAATGAAACGCCACGACAAATCCAACTACAAAACTATCTGGACTACCCTTCACCCTGTTATGCCCACATCCCTGTAGCCACTAACCCGATGGGGCAAAAATTAAGCAAACAAACCGGCGCAACAGCGCTGGACATAACCCAGCCCTCACAGCAATTATTCAGAGCCTTACAGCAACTGCACCAGTCACCACCTGAAGAGCTACAGCGGGCTGATGTGAACACACTTATCAGCTGGGCAATACAGAATTGGCAGTGTCATAACATTCCGGCCACTGAGAAAAAGACCGCACCTTTACCAGAATAACCCGCATTGTGTACTGCACAATAAAATATTTTTTAATGTAACCTGAGTCAGTAATAAACCGTTAAATCTATTTAAAAGATAAAGTTTTATTATTCAAAAACAATCAATTATATACTTAAGTAAACTAGACCTCCGACATACTCCAACAGTCGCAGTAATGTGCTCTGCAACATGAAAAAATATACTACTAAAGTTGTTTGCACCTTTTCGAAAGGTCCTGTTATAGTGGCCTCCGAAAACAACAAGAAGCATGCTTTGAAACATGCGCCGCAATAAAAATAAAAATAGGTAGTATGCGTAAAAGCCCCGCCTCGAATAAAAATAAAAATGAGGTTTGAATAGCAGATCGTAGAGCAGCACAACGCAATATAGCTCTACAATAAAAATAAAAGTGGGAAATAACGTTGTCCCCTGATATGCGATCTGCTCCCCATCCCCCTCTATGTAACTCCATCTCTATTCATACTCCAGGCTTAACGTAAGGTTTTACTTATACCCTGCCCCTATCGGTGGTATGATGCGCAGCCTGAAACTCGGAGCGACTGCGGTTTTATTGCTATCAATGGGCAGATCACTTTTCCAACACATCATTTCACGCCTGCTTGGCCTTTTGGGTATCACTATCCAAGAACCCCCGGCAGAACAGGCCGATATCATCTTCAGTAAACGAATCATTCCTGAAGCAGAACATCGTATCCCTCGCCGTCTGCTGGATGACAACGCTCTGAAAGTCGCTTATCGACTGCAAGATAGCGGCTATGAAGGCTACCTGGTAGGCGGCTGTATACGCGACCTGCTGCTCAGCAAAGTGCCTAAGGATTTCGACGTAGCCACTGACGCTCATCCAGAAGAGGCCGCCGAGCTATTTCGCCGCTCCCGCTTAATCGGTCGACGCTTCAAACTGGTTCACGTTCGCTTTGGCCGCGACCTGGTTGAAGTCGCCACGTTCCGTACTAGTCATGACAATCAAGTTAAGCAAGATGATCAGGCTGGCCGTCAGTGTGACAGCGGCATGATCCTGCGCGATAACGTTTACGGCACCATAGAAGATGATGCGCGACGACGTGACTTTACCGTCAATGCCCTTTATTACTGCCCGAAAGATCATTGCGTATATGACTTCGCCAATGGCTACCAGGATCTGCAGCAGCGCCGCTTACGCATCATGGGCACCGCTTCAGACCGCTACCGTGAAGATCCGGTACGCATGCTCCGCGCCGCCCGGTTTGCCGCCAAACTGGATTTCACCATTGAGCCCGCGAGTGAAAAACCGATTTTTGAACTGGGTCAACACCTGAGTAAAATAGCGCCGGCTCGACTGTTTGATGAAACACTTAAACTGTTCCAGTCCGGTCATGCAGTAGCGTCATTCACCGAACTGCGCCGCCTAGACCTGTTCCGTTACCTGTTTCCCCAGGTAGAACCATTACTGGAACAAGATATACCGGAGATGCCAGTTGATACTCTGGTACTCAATGCACTAAACAACACCGATAGAAGGCTGGCTCAGAACAAAAGCGTGACCCCGGCATTCCTGTTTGCTGCCCTGCTCTGGTATCCCACCAAGCAGCTTATGGAAAAGCTGATTCGGGAGCAGAACATGCCGCAGCTACCAGCACTGCACGAAGCCGCCAACCAGGTGCTGGCAGCACAAGTACGCACAACGGCAATTCCCCGCCGCTTTTCTACACCGCTGCGTGAAATATGGGAACTCCAATTAAGGTTAACCCGGCGCAGTGAAAAATCAGCAGCACGCACCTTCGAGCACCCGCGTTTTCGCGCCGCTTATGATCTGCTTCTGTTAAGGGAAAACAGCGGTGAGGCCTTAGATGGCCTAAGCCAATGGTGGACCGACTATCAAACCGCCAACCCTGACCAGCGTCACTCCATGAGTCAGCAGCCCGCCACAGCTGAACGCCCCAAGCGGCGGCGCCGCAGACGCGCGCCTAGCAATCGAGCAAATGACTGACCCAGTCATCTGCTTCATTGGGCTTGGCAGCAATCTGGCTGAGCCCACCGGCCAGGTTAGGCAAGCGCTGCAAGAACTCAGCGACCTACCCGACACCCAGCTACTGAAAGCATCCTCACTCTATAGCTCATCCCCTGTAGGCCCTCAGGATCAACCCGACTTTATCAATGCCGTGGCGGCAATTACCACGACGCTGCCAGCACATGATCTGCTAGATCAATTACAGGCGCTGGAACAGGCACATCACCGCATCAGAGAGCGCCACTGGGGACCAAGAACGCTGGATTTGGACTTATTACTTTACGGCGAACAGACCATCGCGACCCACCGGCTACAGGTACCCCATCCCTGCATGCCAGAGCGCAATTTCGTCCTTTACCCTCTGGCTGAAATTGCTCCAGAATGTCTGATACCAGGGTTCGGGCCACTATCTAAACTGCTCACAACTTGTCCTCTGGGCAGCCTGACCCAGTTGCAGGTATAATTCGCGAATAATCTGCCAACAGGACGCTGAATTCCATGAGCACCACCACACTGCACACCCTGTCGACACTAAAACAGCAAGGTCAAAAATTTGCCGTACTGACTGCCTATGATGCCTGCTTTTCACAACTGATTAGCGAAGCCGGTGTCGAGGTAATTCTGGTAGGCGACTCCCTGGGCATGGTATTGCAGGGGCAGGATAGCACCCTGCCAGTATCCGTCGCCGATATGGCTTACCACACAGCTTCCGTAGCCCGAGGCAACCAGGGCAGCCTGATCATGGCCGACCTGCCATTTATGAGTTACGGCACGCCTGAACAAGCTATGCAAAGCGCTGCAGAGTTAATGCAGGCTGGAGCCAACATGGTCAAGCTGGAAGGCGGAGCATGGCTGGAAGAAACCGTATCTGTGCTGGCTGAGCGAGGCGTACCCGTGTGTGCCCACCTCGGCCTAACCCCACAGATGGTTAATCAGCTGGGTGGGTATCGGGTACAGGGGCGTGACAAAACCTCCGCTCAACAGATGATTAAAGATGCCTGCTTATTACAGGATGCCGGTGCCAGCATCCTACTACTGGAGTGTGTCCCTGCACTGCTTGCCAAAGAGATTACTCTGGCGGTAGATATTCCTGTGATCGGCATTGGTGCTGGCCCAGACACTGATGCTCAGGTACTGGTGATGCACGATATGCTAGGTATCACACCCGGACGCTCACCTCGCTTTGTGAAAAACTTCATGGCAGAAACCGGTAACATCACAGATGCTTTTGCCGCTTATGCCAAAGCCGTTAAAGAAGGCAGCTTCCCAGCTACTGAACACTGCTTCGAGTAAATCCGACCATGATCACTGTACACAGCATTCAGGCACTGCGTGCTGCTCTGGCCCCCTTACGCCAGTCAGGCAAAACTATCGCCTTAGTGCCCACCATGGGCAACCTGCATGATGGACACCTGCAATTGATTGACCTGGCAAAACAGCATGCAGATATCACTGTGGCAACGATCTTTGTCAATCCATTGCAGTTCGGGGCCGGCGAAGACCTGGATACATATCCCCGCACCCTGACAGAGGATCAAGCCAAGCTCAACAGTCGCGACTGCGATTTCCTGTTCGCCCCCAATGAAGTGGAAATGTACCCCAACGGCAGAGCTCAGCAAACTGAAGTATCAGTGCCTGCCATATCGGACATACACTGCGGTGCCAGCCGCCCCGGCCACTTCACCGGTGTAGCGACCGTTGTCTGCAAGCTATTTGGTATTGCCCAGCCTGACGTTGCCGTGTTTGGTGAAAAAGATTACCAGCAGCTGAAAGTTATCCGTCAGATGGCAACCGATCTATGCATACCCGTCAACATTATCGGCGCCCCCATCGCTCGCAATAAAGACGGCCTGGCCCTTAGCTCACGCAACGGTTATCTCAGCGAGCAAGAAATACAGCTAGCTAAAACCCTTAGAGCAACATTGCAGCAGACCGCCGACCTGCTACAGCAGGGCAACCGCAACATTGCCGAGCTACAAGAGTCTGCGCAACAACAGTTGGAACAACACGGGTTTAAACGAGACTATTTTGTCATCTGTCGCCAACACGACCTGCAACCCGCTGACTCAACGGATAAGAATCTGGTTATTCTGGCAGCAGCACATCTGGGAGCTGCCCGCTTAATTGATAACCTGGAAGTGCTACTCAGCTCCAGCGAATAACACCTGCCTCGGTGTTGGATCAAAAGTACCGAGCCACTTCTACCAGCGGCCATGGCTCATAGTGGCCTTCCACAACCCGCAACAACCTGTTAATTTGGCAATAGGGTGATTAGGGAATACACCTTACGCAATGGACCTGTCCTGATGTTTGCCTGTGGTTGACAAATCACGAGGCAATACGCAGACTGCAAAACGTAAGCACTGCAGCGCACAAAAACCTCTTATATCTGCGGTAGTCGCTTACCTTAAAAAAGCGTTTTAAACCCGACGGGAGTGCAGATTAATGCCGGTGTTTAATAACATGCTTTTGTACTCGTTTTCCGAGTCATCCAAAAGAATTCACTCCGCGTGAACATTTACACTTAAGCTTAAGAGGCATTAAGAATGCGTGATGTTGTTATTGTAGCCGCCGGCCGTACTGCTGTTGGCACCTTTGGTGGAACCCTGTCCAAAATCCCTGCATCCGATCTCGGCGCTACAGTTATCAAAGGCCTGCTGGAAAAATCAGGTATCGATGGCGCTCAGGTTGACGAAGTTATCATGGGCCAGGTTCTAACCGCAGGCTGCGGTCAGAACCCCGCTCGTCAGGCATGTATCAATGCCGGCCTGCCAATAGAAGTCTCTGCTCTTACCATCAACAAAGTATGTGGCTCCGGCCTGAAAGCCATTCAGATGGCCACTCAGGCGATTCGCTGCGGTGATGCCGAAATCATCATTGCTGGCGGCCAGGAAAACATGAGCCTGTCACCACATGTACTGCCTAATTCTCGTAACGGCTCCCGCATGGGCGACTGGAAAATGGTCGACACCATGATCAAGGATGGCCTATGGGATGCGTTCAACGATTATCATATGGGTATTACCACTGAAAATATCGTTGAAAGATACGGCTTTACCCGTGAAGAACAGGATGCTTTCGCTTCTGCCTCTCAGAACAAAGCGGAAGCGGCGGTTACTTCCGGTCGTTTTAAAGACGAGATTTTCCCGGTAACCATTCCTCAGCGTAAGGGCGACCCAATCGTTTTTGATACCGACGAGCAGCCACGTTTTGGCTGTACTCCTGAAGCACTGGGCAAACTGCGTCCGGCATTCAAAAAAGACGGTACCGTAACCGCCGGTAACTCCTCCACCATCAATGATGGCGCAGCTGCGGTTATTGTCTGCTCTGCTGAAAAAGCTGCCGAACTGGGCCTGCCAGTGTTGGCCAAAGTCGCCGGTTATGCATCTGCTGGTGTTGACCCATCTATCATGGGCACGGGTCCAATCTGTGCTACGCAGAAAGCCTTGACGAAAGCAGGCTGGAGCGTAGCGGACTTGGAGCTGGTTGAAGCGAACGAAGCATTTGCTGCTCAGGCCATGTCCGTCAACAAGGACCTGGGCTGGAACACCGATATCGTTAACGTTAACGGCGGCGCTATCGCACTAGGTCACCCAATCGGTGCTTCAGGCTGTCGCGTTTTCGTTAGCCTGTTGCACGAAATGGCTAAGCGCGACGCCAAGAAAGGACTGGCTACCCTGTGTATCGGTGGCGGCATGGGTACTGCTTTAGCAGTTGAGCGCGACTAAGCGCAAGAGTGGTGCAAAAAAACCGCAGCTTATGCTGCGGTTTTTTTATTACCTGAAAAACGACTTAGGTAACAGGTGATCATAACCATGAAGTGCTCGCCAAGGCATAAACATTAACTCAAACATGGCATCCATCTGCTGTGTCATCTGCAATTGAAATTGCTCAGCTACCTGTTGAAATACCTGCTCATCGGCAACGGTGGAAAATGTTTCTTGCCGCACCTTGCCCTGCTCAACCAACGTACGTTCAGCTTTAATCAGGCTCTTAGAGCCATCCATACGAATTTCTATCGACTGATACTCACAGTTACCCAAGGGTAACGCTGCGGGAGGGAGTACTTCAGCCTCTTGCGGTTGTGCCGGTAGCAGATCCTGGTGTTTGTCAGACACAACGTTCTTCGGCAACACGGGACGGGCGAATCTTGACATGATACAGGCCTCATTTAATCGACTGATTAACCCTAGCCTAGCCTAAAAATCACTATTGTGCAGTGCAAAATTTTCACGTCATCAAACTTGCGCAATAGCACCTTTACCAATACCCTCATACGCACGCACCAAAACCTGACGCTCGGGATAGGAGTGCTTGATAACCTTTGCAACGTGCTCTGCAATTCGCTCGACTGTACTTTCCGTATCAATGACATGACAACAACGCGCAGGTAAGGACAGTGCAAACTCGCCCTGTGGCGCCTGATAGCGATAATTGTGCTCACCCGCCTGTTCCGACTGCAAATGACTACGGGTGCCAATGTAAATATCGCTTAACTGCTCAGCCCAGTGCTGCTCCAGGTCAGTATCACGTTCACCATCGATAAAGATTTCAATTTTAGAGCGATGGCCGTGGGCGATACGTTGGCAATTGCCATCATGCTGCTGCAAGCCATGACTGTAATGATAAAACGCGCCATTAATCTGCTCGCATACAAACCGAATATTGAGCCCTTTCACTTCTGCGGGAAACAACGACAATAATTGATCGTGGCACCAGTCAGCTAAGGTGAGGTCAGTAATCTCAGATGCATCAATCAGGGTAATTGCCTGATCAGGAGAACGGCAGAAAAAAGGCTCGCCGGAAGGATAACGCCAGTGAACCTCGGTATAGCCTCCCTGTTGCTGACACTCCAGATTCTGCATGCCCGCAGGCACCACCAGAGCATGATCCACCACACGGTCCAGCCACTGTTTGACCTGTTTTTTAACAATACCGAAATCACAGATCATCCCCTGCTCATTCAGACTGCCATCCAGCTCAAGTAGCACTGACCAGGACTCGCCCAGCAGTCCACGCTCAGGATGCAGGTAGGAAAAATCGACATGGGTCAGATTATCAACAAACAGTTTCACAACAGGCTCCGCTTTAAGGGACGCGTATAGTAGCTCAAAACGACTGTACAAAAAACGTCATTCTCGGCATGGCTATCCCGCTTGGGTATAATAGCCTTTTACCTGCGAATCCCAGCTATATGCGCCTTGATAAATACCTTTCCCACGCCACTGGACTATCACGAAAAGAGGTTCAACGCCTACTGAAAACCGAAGTAGTGAGCGTCAATGACAAAATTATACGCAGTGGTGCCTTTAAGGTTAAACCGGAGCTGGATGATATCTGTTTTGAAGATCAGAATATCGAGGCGCCGACCACACGCTACCTGATGCTGCACAAGCCAGAAGGTTTTGTTTGCGCCAACGATGACCCAACCCACCCCACAGTACTCAGTCTGATTGATCTACCCCGGGCAGATGAACTAATTATCTGCGGCCGATTGGATATCGATACCACCGGACTGGTACTCCTGACCAGCGACGGCCAGTGGGCACACAGAATCACCTCGCCCAAACACAAAACCGGCAAATGCTATGAGGTCACCACCGCCGATCCAATTTCCGAGGGTGCCGAGCGTAAATTTGCACAGGGCATGATGCTGCATAACGACAAACAGCGAACCCAGCCAGCCCAGCTAACCCTGCTGGATGAACATCATGCCGAAGTGGTGCTGACCGAAGGCCGCTACCATCAGGTTAAGCGTATGTTTGCTGCCTTAGGCAATCGGGTCACGGCGCTGCATCGGCGCAGCATTGGTAATATTACACTAGATCCGGAGCTGGCCCCGGGGGAGTACCGAGTCTTGAGTACCGCTGAACTGGAGGGTGACACATGACGGATGCTGCCTTTGCTCTGCTGCAACCTTTTCTACAACAACCCCAGGGACGGACCTTGTGGTTGGCGGATGAAAACCTACTATCTGCCCGTATTACACCGCAACCGGGGCTTGAAGCACTCACTAACCGGTACGACTTACAACTCAGCCTGACGCAACAGCAGTGGCCTGTATTGTTTAACGATTATGATTTCGGCCCGCTGCAAAACACCCTCTTTGACCGAGTGATATACCGTATATCCAAAGAAAAGCCGGTCGTACATCACCTGATAAACCAGGCATACAACATCCTCAAGCCGGATGGGGAATTAATACTGGCCGGAGCAAAAACCGAGGGAATCAAAACCTACTTCAGCAAAGCCAAAAAATTATTTGGCGCTGGCCTGTGCAACAAAAACAGTGCTGATCTCTGGCTGGCACAGCTGACAAAAGCCACTGTCGAACCGGTATATCTGGATGACCAAAACTATAGCCAACTCAGAGCTGTCGCAGCCGATGAAAATTTCGAATATTGCAGCAAACCCGGGGTATTTGGCTGGGATAAAATAGATAAGGGTAGCGCCTACCTGATCGAACATCTAGACCAGTTTCTGATGACCTTGGCCGAGCCACCGCGGTCAGCATTAGATCTGGGCTGTGGTTATGGTTACCTGACGATGAACCTCAACCATTTAGAAATCCCGGTAACCGCCACAGATAATAACGCCGCCGCCATTAAGGCCTGTGAGTACAACCTGTCCGGTCTCAAGATGGACGCACAGGTGGTAGCGGATAACTGCGCCGCAGGCATCCAAAAACGTTTTGATCTGATTGTCTGCAACCCGCCATTTCATACCGGCTTTGCGACCAACGGCGATCTGACTGACCGTTTCCTTAGGGCGGCACACGACCATCTGGAACCGCGCGGTATTGCCTGTTTTGTCACCAATCTACATATCCCACTGGAGCGTAAAGCCAGCCAGTGGTTTCGTCAGTCAGAGATCATTGCCGCCAACGGACATTTCAAATTAGTGCGACTCAGCCACGGCGAGTAACCGCTACAGCGATGGAGACTTGTCTTCCGGGCCGATCCAGCAAAACGGGTTATAGGCCAACTCCCACAGGTGACCATCCGGATCAGCAAAATACCCACTATAGCCACCCCAGAACACCGACTGAGGGGCTTTGACCACCCTAGCCCCGGCCTGCTCAGCTTCCTGCATGGCAGCATCGACTTCAGCTTCAGATGCCAGATTATGCGCCAACGCAAAACCCGAAAAGCCCTGACCATCAGCTGGCACACCGGCATCTTCCGCTAAAGCATCACGCCCATATAAACCCAGCCATGAACCGTTCAAATTAAAAAACGCCACTGAAGGCGGCGAGTCCAGCTGAGGCAGGCCAAGTCCATCGCGATAAAAACGCACTGAACGCTGCAAATCACTGACCCCTAAGGTGATCATACTGATTCTGGGTTGCATCACTACACTCCGAAGTTATGTCTATGCCAACAGCCTAGCGGCCATCACAGGGAAGTGCCAGCAGCCGCTGTACATCTGCAACCTGCGTTAACAACGCCCGCTTTTAAAACCAAAAAAACCGCTCCTGAAGGAGCGGTTTTTTTGGTACTTCGGCCCATGTTTAGAGAGACAGAATTTTCTCACCACGGGCAATACCGGAAACACCTGAACGCACCACTTCCATAATATTGGTGGTACCCAGAGCATCAATAAATGCATCCAGCTTGCTACTAGCACCCACCAACTGAACGGTGAAAGTGTTCGGTGTCACATCGATGATAGTGCCACGGAAAATATCCGCGGTACGTTTGATCTCTGCCCGAACCGTGCCATTGTTAGCTTTCATCTTGATCATCATAAGCTCACGCTCAAGATGATCACCCTCAGTCAGGTCAACCACCTTCACCACATCAATCAGCTTATTCAACTGTTTGGTGATCTGTTCGATCACATGGTCATCACCAATGGTGGTTACCGTCAGACGGGACAGCGTCTCGTCTTCTGTCGGGGCCACAGTCAGCGTTTCAATATTGAAGTTACGCTGAGAAAACAGGCCTACAACCCGGGACAGTGCACCCGGCTCGTTTTCCATCAATACAGAAATGATATGGCGCATGGTTAGGTTCTCTCCGTTTTGCTCAGCCACATGTCACGCATGGAACCCCGGGGTACCTGCATCGGGTATACGTGCTCGTAAGGATCTACCGAGATATCCATAAATACCATGCGATCTTTCATGGCAAATGCCTTACGCATGGCATCTTCCAGCTCGCTGTATTTCTCAACCTTGATCCCAACATGGCCGTACGCTTCCACCAGTTTCACAAAGTCCGGCAGGGACTTCATGTAAGACTGGGAGTGACGGGACTCATAGTTCATATCCTGCCACTGGCGAACCATACCCAGTGACTGGTTATTCAGACAGATAACCTTTACCGGCATGCCGTATTGGCTAATGGTCGACAGTTCCTGAATGTTCATCTGGATACTGCCTTCACCGGTCACACACACCACTTCCTCTTCAGGGAAGCTCAGTTTAATGCCCATCGCCGCTGGCAAACCAAACCCCATGGTGCCGAGGCCACCAGAGTTGATCCAGCGATTAGGTTTATTGAACTTGTAATACTGGGCAGCAAACATCTGGTGCTGACCAACATCAGAACAGACATAAGCGTCACCATTGGTGACTTTACTGAGCATCTCGATAACATGCTGCGGCTTCATCTGCTCAGAATCATCCATGCGATAACGACCGCCATGACGGCCACGCCAGTCATCGATCTGCTCCCACCAGGATTTAAGAGCTGCTGCATCTGGCGCTTTTTTCGCGGTCTGTATCTGCTCAAGCATCTCTTTCAGTACCGCCTTGGACGGACCCACAATCGGCACATCAGCCTTGATGGTTTTGGAGATAGACGCCGGATCTATGTCGATATGCACAATCTTGGCAGTCGGGCAGAACTTATCGCAAGCATTGGTAACACGGTCATCAAACCGCGCACCAATTGCCAGAATCAAGTCACTGTGGTGCATCGCCATATTAGCTTCATAACTGCCATGCATACCCAGCATGCCAATAAACAGCTTATCGGTACCAGGATAACCACCCAACCCCATCAGAGTATTGGTCACCGGGTAACCCAGCTTACGCGCCAGCTCAGTCAGCTCTTCACTGGCATCACCCATAATGACACCGCCGCCGCTGTATATGACCGGACGCTTCGCTGCCAACAGCAGGTCAACGGCCTTTTTAATCTGACCAGAGTGACCCTTGTTAATCGGGTTATAGGAGCGCAGTTTAACGCTTTTGGGGAATTCATATTCAAAGCGCTCCGTCGGCGTCGTCATATCTTTCGGAATATCCACTACCACTGGACCCGGACGACCGCTTTCTGCGATATAGAACGCTTTTTTGATCACTTCCGGAATTTCTTCAGGACGGGTGATACTGAAACTATGCTTCACGATTGGACGGGAAATACCGACCATATCGGTTTCCTGGAAGGCATCTTCACCAATCAGATGGGACATTACCTGGCCGGTGATCACGACCATAGGAATAGAGTCCATGTATGCAGTAGCAATACCAGTAACCGCGTTGGTTGCACCAGGACCCGAAGTCACCAGTGCTACACCCGCTTTACCGGTGGCGCGCGCATAGGCATCTGCCATATGGGTAGCGGCCTGCTCATGACGGACCAGAATATGCTCAACGTCATCCTGCTGAAAGATTGCATCATAGACGTGCAGCAGAGCACCGCCAGGATAGCCGTATACGTATTTAATGCCTTGATCGCGCAGGGCACGTACTACCATTTCTGCGCCTGAAAGTAATTCCACGTGTGTCACCCTCTAACGACGTCAGTAGTCAGTTACTGACGAAATTAACAGTTTTTGTTTCTGCAACGTTGAACGTGCCTGAACCAGACAAATTGTTGTATCTCTAGCGGTCTCACTCTGAACCAATTCAGGGTAGAGCTGCAGGCCCACGTTCGGGTGTGTGTCGGAGCCAGGGATCACCCGGCCGACAGACCTTTATCGAGAAACAACCCTCAGAAAGTTGCTTCCATGAGCTTCGGGATTTCCTACACACTCAAGGTCTCAAAAAAAATGAGGCGGCAATTGTCGCATAGGGGCGCTAGTGGGGCAACCAAACTCTGGCTATCGTCGCCAATTAACTACTATCGGCGGGTATTAGATGACTGTGCAGCCATTCGGGGAAAGGTTATAGTGAAATCGAACCCTGATACATAAGGATTGAAACGATGAATATCAGCGATATTAAAAATCAGGAACGGGTTATTAACGAGCTGATCGGTTTTATCCGCAAAGTGCTGGTTGAGCCTGAAATTTCTGATATCGCCAAACGCATAGCGCGAGAGCATATCAATGATGACAGTGCTGATGCCATTATTGCCGAACAACTCTCTGCAACCACCAATGTCAAAATTCCCGCCAAACACAGCGATGCTGACAAGCTGTTTCTGAAAGTTCTGAAAGATGTGATCAAAGATGAGAAGGCACTCTACTGAGTGCCTTTTGCTTTAGCTTTTTTTCTGTCGTTTCAGGCTGGCGATAAACCGGGTCAAGTGCTCCAGCTTTTCCGGATCCGTATCTGCAAACTGCACATCCGCGCTAATGAAGGGCGTATCGATACGCAGTTCATTGGCACTCAGTCCACTGATAAAACTGTTTAGCTGTACTACCTGATCCGCAGCAAACTCGATGTCTACCACGACTTGCTCCAACAGCTGCGGCACGCCATCCTCACGTTTTAGTGCCACCCTGGCATGTTGCAAAGTGACATCTTTCAGAGCACAACGCAGCAACCCGGCATTACACCTGAGCTGCACCAGACCCAGTGGTTTTTTCTGTGCTTTGGCCTGACCGGCCGCCGATTTACCTGCTGCCAACATTTGTGCCGCTTTACGACGGGACTCGGCACTGGTTTCAATCCGTTTTCCGGCAAACTTGTCAATCTTCTCTACCAGCGAGGCGTCTTCAAACGGCTTGCCCATGTAATCATTAACCCCGGCCTGGATCGCCTTGAGTACATAATCACGCTCGCCACGACTGGTAATCATGACAAAAGGAGCATCGCGGTAGACTGGCTGCTGCCTGGCCCACTGCAAAACCTCCAAACCGGACATACCCGGCATCTCCCAATCACACAGAATCAGATCATAATCCTGGCGGGTCATCAGGGTTCTGGCCACATCACCATCTTCCGCTGCATCTACCTGATAATCAGGGAAGTGATTTTTCACAATGCGACTGACATGCTCCCGAATCAGTCGGGCATCATCCACCACCAGTACTTTTATTTCAGCCATATCACCACTCAACATCCCGTGGGTTTGAATTTTATTGCGGCACGTTACGCAACCGAATCCGGCGCACTCACTGATAAATCTTCGGAATCCTGATTTCAGGAAAACGCTGGCTCAAAGCCGACATCAAACGGGTCAGCGTGGCGAAGTCACGGAAGATCAGCACCGTATCACCCTCCCCGTAGTATGGGCCTAACATAGCGGGAATACTGCTACCGGGCTGAAACAGCGTACTGTTGGTCAACCCGGTGCATTCAAAATACCCCGGCTGACTGGAGAAGTTAAGTTTACTGCCACTCCAGGTAGGCGCTCCATTGGCCTGGGTTGTCAGACAGATACGTGCCTGCTTCAGCACCAACGCATAAAGTGTGCCCTGCGGCGTATTGTCCAGCTTAAACGCATTTGCTACCGATGTCGGCGTCACGCTGGTCGTGACATAACCCCAGGCATCACCGGATGTCTGCTGGAATATTTGCACTAACCGCGGCGCAGCTCCCGTGCTCACTTCGCCAGCGTAAGCATAGCTGCTAAGCAAACGCTGACTATTGGCTGCACTGAAAAACGCCGTTTGGCTCATCACCCTTAACAGGGGCTGCAGATAATCAACGCGCAGATCCATGCCGGTCGCAACCACAGACATCGAAACCGGCGTTACTGTTAACCGTTTTTTTGGTTCCGGCTCAGGTTGTGCCATTTGAGTTGGTCCGGCGCAGCCCACCAACAAAGTTGCCACTAGCGCCAACATTCCTGCTGTTTTCAATTGCATTGTTTCTCCTCTCATCCCTGCCAACGTGCTCGATTTGATAAGCATATTACATGGCCAACGGGCTGGAAACCTGTTTTAAAGCAGCGCCATGCCAAGCCAGATCAAGGATTATTCAATTTTAATTATTGAATCATCAAAAATATGAAAAAATTTCACTTTTGAAGCAAAAACACAGACTCTTAAAAACCCAATTTAATCCATAAAAATCAACATCTTACAATTGCATAAATTCAATTCTTAAATATACCAGAAAATATTTAAAAAACCTTTTAAATACAATAACTTAAAATCAAAATAAGAGTTGTATTTGTCACCGTTTGTTTTATAATTATCAATATAGTTTTTTTATTAATCTAAATAGGATTAAGATCATGCAAGAGAAGGAAATAAAGCTTCTATTCCGGGCCGGTGTATTTCGTTCCTGCAAAGCTTCGCCTGTCTCGATGTCGCGGGGATGGACTCTTAAATTCCATACTCATAACGACGAAATCATCACGCTCGATCTACAGCGATCCCGTGAAGAACGTGAATTCAAGAGCCTGGATGGCGCCGCGGCAGTCGCACGGCGCATCGGTTTTGAATGGCTGCATGTGCAGCTGGGGGATATGGAATGGCGCGAAAAAGCATAAAAAAACCCGCTGGGCAGCGGGTTGGATATGAGTGGTAATCGATTAGCGGAACACGAATTCTCCGGACTCGACATCGACAGCAATTTCAACGCCGGGGGCATATTGTCCCGCCAAGATCTGTTGCGCCAGAGGATTTTCGATCCATTGCTGAATCGCACGTTTCAATGGCCTTGCACCGTAGATAGGCTCAAAGCCCACATCCACCAGTTTATCCATGGCTGTGCTAGTGAGGGTCAGGGTTAAACCCCGTTCTGCAAGGCGCTGACGTAGACGATCCAGCTGAATCTCGGCAATGCCCGATACCTGCTCTTTGCGCAAACTATGGAATACCACCACTTCATCGATACGATTAATCACTTCCGGTCGGAAGTGCATGCCGACCGCTTCCATAACGGCATTACGCATCTGCTGATAGTCATCATCATCGCTAAAGTTTTGAATCAGGTCAGATCCCAGATTGGAAGTCATCACCACTATCGTGTTGCGGAAGTCGACTGTGCGCCCCTGACCATCCGTCAAGCGACCATCTTCCAACACCTGCAGCAGAATGTTAAACACATCCGGATGGGCCTTTTCTACCTCATCCAGCAGTAGCACCGAATAGGGTTTACGCCGCACCGCTTCAGTCAGGTATCCACCCTCTTCATAACCAACATAGCCTGGCGGTGCACCAATCAGACGCGCCACAGAGTGCTTCTCCATAAACTCCGACATATCGATCCGCACCATGGCTTCCTCAGTATCAAACAGGAAGCTGGCTAATGTTTTACACAGCTCAGTTTTACCCACGCCAGTAGGCCCCAGGAACAAGAATGAACCATTAGGCCGGTTAGGATCAGCCAACCCTGCCCGCGAGCGGCGCACCGCATTGGATACGGCGATGACGGCCTCATCCTGACCTATCACCCGCTGATGCAAAGCCTGCTCCATGCGCAGCAGCTTTTCCCGTTCGCCTTCCAGCATTTTACTGACCGGAATGCCGGTCCAGCGGGACACGACTTCTGCAACTTCTTCTTCCGTCACTTTATTACGTAGCAGTTTATTACTGGTTTCACCCTGCTGCTCCGCCTCAGCGGCGGCTGCCAGCTGTTTTTCCAGCTCCGGAATCTCACCATACTGCAGCTCTGACATGCGGGCGAGATCGCCAGCACGACTGGCCTGTTCCATCTCCACACGCGCCTGATCAAGCTGCTCTTTGACCTTCTGCGAACCCTGTAGGGCAAGTTTCTCGGCTTTCCAGACCTCATCTAAGTCAGCAAACTCTTTCTCCAACCGACTGATCGTGTCTTCCAATTCCTGCAGACGCTGCTTCGCCGCAGCATCTTGCTCTTTTTTCAGCGCTTCACGTTCCATCTTCAGCTGAATAAGACGCCGCTCCAGACGGTCCATATCCTCGGGTTTCGAATCCATCTCCATCCGGATGCGCGATGCCGCTTCATCGATCAGATCAATCGCTTTATCCGGCAACTGACGATCGGTGATATAACGCTGTGACAGCTTTGCTGCAGCAATAATGGCGGAGTCGGTTATATCAACCCCATGGTGCACTTCGTAACGTTCTTTCAAACCACGCAGGATCGCTACAGTGGACTCTTCGTCAGGCTCATCCACCTGCACCTTCTGGAAGCGGCGCTCCAGTGCTGCATCCTTCTCTACATACTGACGGTATTCATTCAAAGTCGTAGCGCCTACGCAGTGCAGTTCGCCCCGTGCCAGCGCCGGTTTCAGCATATTACCGGCATCCATGGCACCTTCGCCCTTACCAGCACCGACCATGGTGTGTAGCTCATCAATAAACAGAATGACCTGACCTTCCTGTTTCGACAGTTCATTCAGCACCGCTTTAAGGCGCTCCTCAAACTCGCCACGGAATTTTGCACCCGCAATCAAAGCGCCCATATCCAGTGACAGGACTTTTTTCCGCTTCAGCCCTTCGGGGACTTCACCGTTAACAATGCGTTGGGCCAGGCCTTCAACGATGGCGGTTTTACCAACCCCCGGTTCACCAATCAGTACCGGGTTGTTTTTGGTTCGGCGCTGCAACACCTGGATAGTACGACGAATCTCATCATCCCGGCCGATCACCGGATCAAGCTTGCCGGACTCTGCCCGTTCCGTCAGATCGATACAGTACTTGCCCAGTGCCTGCCGATTATCTTCAGCATTAGGATCATTCACACTGTCTCCACCACGCATCTGGTTGATCACCTGTTCTAACTGAGCTTTGGTTATCCCGGCATCACGCAGTAACTTGCCGGCATCGGTTTTATCGTCAGCCAGTGCCAGCAACACCAATTCACTGGCAATAAACTGGTCACCACGCTGCTGCGCCAGTTTATCGATTAGATTGAAGATCCGTGCACTGTCCTGAGAAAAACGCACTTCTCCATCAGGATTATTCACCCTGGGTAGCGCTTCAAGCTTAGTCTGCAGTTGCTGCCGCAGGTTCTGTAGATTAGCGCCGGCCTGTTGTAAAACCTGGCCAGCGGTACCCTGACGTTGCTCCAGCAAAGCACTGAGCAGATGCAGGGGTTCAATGAAGTTATGATCACGCCCAACAGCTAGCGATTGTGCATCAGCCAGGGCTTCCTGAAGTTTGGCGGTAAATTTATCGGGGCGCATATATCCTCCACACCCAAGTCCCGTAAGGGATTAAATCAAATGAATGATTCAGGTATGGGGGTTGAATGCGGTCGCTTCAAGCATGAAGCGTATAAAAATTAGACAAAGCTGATATAGATCAAGCGTTCAGCAAATGGGAATCAAGCCGATTGTACTGCGCTGGCCAGCTCTTGCTGACTGCACTTAACTACCTCGCGTACCAGCTGAATATTACTATGCTTGGGCGACAGGCAGACTAGGATCCAGCCCTGCTTCATCAGAAAGCCACTGAGACGCATATGCCCGATTTCAAGATGAGACTCGTTATGATTCGCCCCCACCCGGGAGGCATTGTGGAAAATATAGCTGAAAGCCTGTCGGGCAATAGTCTGGTAGTTACGTTCACTGGCCTCAAACGTGGATGCCTCGACTTCCTTGTTACGCAACAGGCAGGCAGCCTGTATTAATCCAGGTTGATGTAGCTGTTTCAGGGCAGTGATCATTCGTTACTCCACTGTAGCAGGTCAGCAGCTTGTTGCTTCAGCACCGTCAGGGTCAATGATGGCTCGGAGCAGAGACCTAAAGCATGTTCTGTATCCACAAACACGGAAAGCGTTTCTTCGCCTTCTCCACACAGCACCAGGTTATCAATTGACCCCATAAAAGCAGCCTTCTTCTCCAAAGCTGAGATCAGGTTTGCCATGGAACAAAGCAGCTCTTTTTTCAGTTCACTCTTTATGGTTGAGTCGACAATCTTGCGCTCCGCATCCAGATACATCGCGGAGGTAATACCCCGGGTATTGATTGCAGCCTGTAGCAGTGGCACCTGATTAATCTCTGTCGAAGGCTCTGCTGTCGTTTCCGGCAACTCAGGTTGTTTGCTATCCAGTCGTGCACCAATATTCTGCCAATCGAGTCCTGAGACCTCATTACCTACCAGATCCTGCAGCACCGACAACACAGAGGACGGCACCCGGGCATCGATAAACATGACAGTCGTGAACACACCCATATCCTTGAGCACACGCTGATAATGATCCAAGTCGGGCTGAGCACGCAGGTCAGAATGCGTTACGGCGATAATCATGCGACGCCGAACGATAAAGTCACGAAACTCTTCCAGATAGAATTTGATGTCACGAAAAGGGTCTTTACGGGTATTGTCCACCAGCAAAATCATACCGATGGCATCATGCGCCAGGTCACTCATCATGAGTTCCCACATGAACTTAAATCGCTCCTGCCCCGGGGTGCCATAGAGGTGCATACGTGCCGTATCGTCCAGCTCCAGCACACCATAATCCATAGCAATGGTGGTCGTACGCTTACGACGAATCGCCGAATCACTGACATTGGCGTCAGTATCGACAGTATCAATATCACTTAATGATCGGATAGCAGTGGTTTTGCCGGATGCCACTGAACCGGTAAACAACACCTTAAAATCTTTCATTCACAGCTCCCTGACGGCACGGATCAGACATGCAAAGAGTCGCGCAAACACATGACATAACAGCATCTTAAACTCTGTGGCGTGTAATCAACAAGCCACTCATTAAAAGCTTTATCGCTATTTTGTGTCTACTGATCCAATCCAGGCCCTTTATCCTGAATGAGTATCGGCCAAACTGCGGGTTGCTCAAGTCTGCGATCAGGTACTTTTATACGCCACTACACTATCGGAATATCAAAATACGTCTCGGGGTATGGCTCATCCGCCAGCGTAAAGTGCCACCACTCATGATGGAACGGCACAAACCCATGCTGTTCCATCATACTTCTCAGTAGCAGCCGGTTAGCCCTCGCCTGGGCACTTATATCGGCGCAGTCGATCCAGGAACGGCGACCAAAGAAATCAAATGGGCTGCCCATATCCAGCTCAGCCCCACTGGCCATATCCACGATCGTCAGGTCCACGGTACTGCCACGACTATGGCTAGAACGCGCCATCAGATAACCTTCGCTAAACAGCTCAGCAGGCTGCAAGCCCGGGTAATATTGCTCCGCCTGACATGCAACCGGTGCCGACTTTGCCCAGCGAAGAAAATGACTGACAGCGCGTTGCGGGCGATAGGCATCAAATACTTTAAGCCCCAGACCAGACAGTAACAGTGCCTTCTGCACTTGCAACAACGCCTCAGCAGCGGGAGGCGTCAACCAGGCATGATTTGCTGCATAACCCTCAATCGGCTCACCAATAAAATTATCTTCTGAACTGTATTTCAGGTCCACCACCAAGGTAGGAATCAGCGACTTCAGCTCAACAAAAAGCTCAGAAAGTATGTACTTACTCACTTTAGAGGAACCCGCATATCTTCAATCCATATAAGACTTGCCATTCTGCCGGTCATACCATCCCGCCGGTAAGAAAAGAACTTATCTGCATCATTGAACGTACAGTAATCGCCACCCGAAACCGAAACCACACCCGCTTGTTTCAGCCGCATACGTGCCAGTTGATAGAGATCTGCCATATATTTTTCAGGCACTCCCGTTGCCTCAAACGCATCGGCATTCTCCAGATTCTGAGACAAAAACGCGGCACGAACTTCATCGCCGACTTCAAATGCCTTCGGCCCGATAGCTGGCCCCAGCCAGGCAATAACATCGTCGGTATTATTAAACTGTTGCAGTGTTTTTTCTAATATCCCGGCCAGCAAACCACGCCAACCTGCATGCGCTACCGCAACCCGGGTACCACTGCTATTGGTAAAAAACACCGGCAGACAGTCCGCGGTCATGACGATACACGCCAGCCCTGTCTCGACGGTCCAGCAAGCATCCGCTTCAGGTATCAGGCCGTTATCACTGGCTTCAACAACATCTGTACCGTGCACTTGCTGCAACCACTGCGGCGAGCGCACCAGCCCTAGAGACTGCAGCAACAGAACTCTGTTTTTCGCGACACTCTCTGATAAATCATCAACATGATCGCCCAGATTCAGGCTAGCAAAGGGCGCATTACTCACCCCCCCTAGGCGGGTAGTGGTCAGAGCATGAACCTGCTTCGGTGCCGGCCAGCTCGCCTGTATCCATTGCATACGAACTTCAGACCTCAACCTGTTCTTTATCGGCTTTTAACAGAGTCAATAAATGCTGTATATCCTGTGGCAGATCAATTTCCCAGGATACCAGCTCTCCGGTTTCCGGGTGCCATAATTCAAGCTTTTTAGCATGCAGTGCCTGACGGCGAAAACCGCGTAACGCCTCCAGCAGATCGTCACTAATTCCTTTAGGCAACCGGAAGCGCCCCCCATATAGCTGATCACCCACTAGCGGATAGTGAATGTGCGACATATGCACGCGGATCTGGTGAGTACGTCCGGTCTCAAGCTTGAGCCGTACATGGGTGTGGGCGCGGAATTTTTCTAACACCCGATAATGCGTAATGGCTTCTTTACCAACCCCAACAACTGCCATTTTTTGCCGGTTTTTGGTGTGCCTGCCCATAGGTTCATCCACCGTGCCGCCACCGGTCATCACCTTGTGCACAATGGCTTCATACTCACGGCCCATCTCGCGTGACTGCAGTTGGGTGACCAACTCAGTCTGCGCAGGAATGGTTTTCGCCACCACCATCAGGCCTGTGGTATCCATATCCAGCCGATGGATAATACCGGCTCGGGGCACCTGCGCAATATCGGGACAATGATGCAACAAGGCATTCAACAGCGTACCGTCATGATGCCCTGCCGCCGGGTGTACCACTAACCCTGCGGGTTTATTGATAACGATGATCGCATCGTCTTCGTAAACCACATCCAGCGGGATGTCTTGCGGCTTATGATGCTCAATTGACTCCAAAGTGGCATTAAGCGCCAGCGTTTCGCCGCCGAAAAGCTTATCTCGGGGACGGCGCACTTCGCCATTCACTGTCAGAGAGCCGTCTTTAATCCAGCCCTGCAAACGAGACCGGGAGTATTCCGGGAACAGTTTTGAGACTGCCTGATCGAGGCGCTGACCTATCAGGTCATCGGTTACCGGGGCAGAAAGAGTAATTTGGTCAGACATTAGAACCTGTTAGATATTTCAGGAGGCTTTGGCTTACAGAACGGTTGTGTTTAAATAGGCCGTTAAATTCTTTGCCAGTATACCTCATAACCGGCTAGGGACTGCATCGGGATCGATAACATGCTACTCACCAGATTCATTGCAATACTGCTGTTAAGTTTTTCCATTTCGGCTTGCTCATGGTTTGCCGACAAATTGCCAGCACCAGATATTCCAGAGCAACAGCTCTACGAGGAAGCCATTCTGGCCATGGACCTGAATGACTGGGAACTGGCATTAGAGAAACTGCAGCTCTTGGAAGCGCGCTACCCATTTGGTCGCTACTCCGAGCAAGCCCAGCTTGAGCTGATCTATGCCTATTTCAGCAACTACGAACCTGAAGCAGCCCGCGCTGCCGCTGATCGTTTTATCCGGCTGCACCCTAATCATGAAAATATTGATTACGCCTATTACCTTAAGGGGCTGACTGCATTCGAGCAGGATCGTTCGTGGATCTCCAGCTACCTGCCGGTGGATGAATCAAAACGCGACCCCGGTGCCGCACTGGACTCATTTGAGAGTTTTAATCAGCTGGTAACCCGCTACCCTGACAGCCAATTTGCGCCGGATGCGCAAAAGCGCATGGTATACCTTAAGAACCGCCTGGCTGCTTATGAAGTACATGTTGCCCGCTATTACATCAAACGCGGTGCCTACGTCGCTGCAGTGAACCGTGGCCGCTATGTAGTAGAAAACATGCAGGAGACCCCTTCTCTTGCCGATGCGCTTGGCGTGCAGGTGGAAGCTTACACCCTGCTCGGTCGTCAGCAATTAGCCGCAGACACATTGGCGGTACTGCAGGAGAACTTCCCGGCTTACCAGTACACCCCAGCTTACAAGGCCGAAAAAACCCTACTGGATGCTGCCACCTTCGACCTGTTCAGCGACAGCGAAGATGCACCGCCTCCGGTAGCCGTAACCGCTCAGAGCGTACCGAAACCAGATAGAAGCTGGTTCAGTAAACTGACCTTTGGCCTGTTTGATGACGAAGAGTCAGAAGCAAAAGCGGAATAAATACGACTTCACCGCACAAAAAAAGGCACCTCAGGGTGCCTTTTTTTTACTCGTACTGCTTCAATCATATAGGGTTGGAATAGGCTGACGCTTATGCTCGGTACGCTGATAAATCGCAACAAGCTTCTTGGTTACCACCGGGTCCTGATTTTTACCTTCAAGAAAATCATCAATCTGCTCGTAGCTTAACCCCAGCGCATGCTCATCAGCTTTCTGCGGTGCCAGACATTCCAGGTCGGCTGTTGGCACCTTGGTGACAACAGCATCCGGGGCACCCAGCGTTTTCGCCAACTGACGCACCTGACGTTTACTCAAACCAAACAACGGCGCAAGGTCACAGGCACCATCGCCAAATTTGGTATAAAACCCGGTCACGTTTTCTGCCGAATGGTCTGTGCCCAGCACAAGGCCACCCAAGATACCTGCTACCTCATACTGCGCCACCATACGGCTACGCGCTTTAACATTGCCCTTGGCAAAGTCAATCGCGGCCTCATGCGCCGATAGCAAACTCGCCTGATCCAATGCGGTTAACACCTCAGCATGAATACCATCGACACCCGACTGCACATTCACTGCAATGCTCTGGCTCGGGCGAATAAAGCGCAACGCGGCCTGTGCGTCGTCCTCATCCTGCTGCAAGGCATAGGGCAGACGAACCGCGACAAATGTATAAGTGGTATCGCCTGTTTCAGCCTGCAGCTGCTCAACCGCAAGCTGTGCCAAGCGGCCACAGGTGGAAGAGTCGACACCGCCACTAATGCCCAGCACAAGGTGTTTCTGCCCGGCACCGAGCAAGGTCGACTTAATGAAATCAATACGGCGCTGAATTTCGAAATCAGGATCAATGTCCGGCAATACCCGCATCTCGCGGATGATGTCCTGCGCTTGCATAGCTCAACCCCTGGAAAGAAACAAACGTTATTGGTGCCATTGTAAGGCACCCAGCCAACGGCGCAAGTCAGCAACCTAGATAGCGGGTTAGAGGTCAGGCTGATAGGGTGCTGGATCTACAATCGGCGTACGGTTTAGCATGATATCTGCCAACAACCGAGTCGATGCCGGAGCCAGGACCAAACCGTTGCGGAACTGCCCTGCATTGACGAAGAGGTTATCAAATGACGGCACGGCACCAATAAACGGGATACCCAGTGGCGAGCCGGGACGCAGCCCCGACCAGTGATGCTCCACCGGGTAATTCGCCAGTGCCGGAATAATCTCAAGTGCCGAGGCATGCAGCGCTTTTGCCGCGTCCTCAGTGGTACGTTTCACAAAGCCGATACGTTCCAAGGTACTACCCACCAACACCCGGCCATCATTACGCGGGATCACATAACGCTCACCACGCAAGACTACCCGGTCAACAACCCCCGGCTCTGCTTTAAACAGCATCATCTGACCATGCACCGGCTCAACGGGTAACGTTAAACCCAGTTGCTCCAATAACTGACCACTCCAGGCACCCGCTGCAACCACGTATTGATCTGCACGCAACACCCCGCCCGGCGTACGAATACCGGTAATCTGTTGCCCATCGGTATCAAAACCCGCGATCTGATGATGCTCCAGCAGAGTGACCCGTTCATTCAATACCAGGCTTTGACGCAGTGACTGACCCAAGCGGGGGTTTCTGACACTGCAGACTTCCGGCATCCAGAGGGCTCTGTCGATACCGGGAGCAAGGTGTGGTTCGGTTTTATAAAGAAAATCAGCATCGACCTGTCGCAGCGGCCGATGAAACGCCTCAGCCCAGGCCAAGGCATCCGCCTGATCCTGCACATCCACCATCAGCATACCCTTCTGGCGCAGCTCAGGATCTATGCCAGTTTCCTGGGCCAGTTCAGCTGCCAAATGGATATAACTGCTTTGCGACCAGGTGGCCAATTGCGTCACCGCAGAGGGATAACGCCAAGGATAGAGGGGAGAAACAATACCGCCACCGGCCCAGGTCGCTTCCCGGGCGCAGGCGTTTTGATCAACCAAAGTAACGTTGGCGCCGGATGCGGCAAGTTCGCGGGCGGTGAGCATGCCAATCACGCCACCGCCGATAATTAAAATCTGTGACATGTGATTAAATTTTACACACTACGGTCGCTCAAGCGTGAACGTCAACCCTGTTGAGCCCGGGGCCTGTGAGTTGTATACACCATTCGAAGTAATACCATCACCATCGCCTACGACAAACGCGCTGCCTGCGACCGTCAGATCATAAGTACCAACATTAGGCACTTCACAACTGAAGCTGATCTGGGTACCTGTATTCAGCCCATAGCTACAGCCAAAACCCGAAGGACTCACCGTCAGATACACATCGGCACTGGCATCAAAACCAAAGTCAATCGAGCTAAAGTTCATCGGGTTATTACCCGAATAGTCTTTTTCGATTACACCGGAAATGTAACAGGTTAAGCCGCAGATATTAACATTGACCGCCAGACTGCCGGAGACCACTCCAGGGCTTGGGACAATCTTATTATCACTGCCCTTATAAGCACTCGGATTAGCATATTCGTTACCTAGCAGGCCAGTATTATCTGTACGCATGTAAGCAGTGACTGAAGTTGATGCAGCTGTTGCAGTCTCACCAACCACCAAACCTCGACTGAAGGAACCATAATAGTCCGTCACAGGGTCATCCACTAGGTCGATAACTTCGCTGGTGACAGACGCAATGGACTCAGAAGCAGACTGCCAGGTACTCAACAATGTGGTATTCACCTCATTGAAGGGAATATATTGCAGCCATGCCTGACCCGATACAGAGGCAGCACTCAAACCAGACAAGTACGTCAAAAGCGCAGTATCGTGGCTGATATCATCCAAGTATAACGTACGGGATAGCGCCTGAGTTGAATCACCAGTAGCCGTCGTTATCTCTGGAGTGGGCGAAATCGTCGGGGCTGAAACGGCTGACCATACGGACAAACTGGCAACAGTATCGCGCAGTTCATAGTGCACTCTATCTTTGATATAGGTGACATAACTGGCCAGGCTCGATGACGCGCCACTTGTGAGATAACTCTCTGGGAAGACATTGACCTCAAACGCCTTCCAGTCAGGCACCAGGCGATAGATACCATCGATACGCTTAAAACGGCAGGCTTCGACATAATCATCACCTGCGCTGTCGGCAATATCGCCGAGAATCACTTCATCCCCAGAGATGGTATAAGTGTAATGAGCATGATCACCCAAGGTGCCAAAAGCACCAGAGGCAGAACTTGCCCCGGTCTTAAATGTGATTCCGGTGGTATTATTAACTGAGTCATGGTGTCCCGCACAGCAGCGGTCACAATACTCCGATTGGGTGCGACCACCGCTAAGTGATAGCGCTGTACCCGTGGCGGCTGATACATAATCACCGTAGTGCTCTTCAAAACCTTCAGTTTCATTTTCAAAGGTACGGTAAGCCGGTGTTCGGATCAGCGCACTGCCTGCGGACATCTCACAAAAGCAGTTAACGGTGACGTAGTCTTCTTGAACCAGCTGAATCTCCGAAGTGTCGTAAGTGATGGTTTCAATTCTCACCACTGTACTTTCGTTTTTCGCTTCTACTTCAGGCAAGGGCTTGGTGGTTTCCTTGAACTTGCCATCCCCCACATCAACCGCAATAACATCCGGCGCTTCACCCGGGGTGTACTCCACGTCCGGTGTGCCACCACCAATGTTGGCAGCCCCTACATTCGCCAACACCGCAGAGCTATCGCTGATTGCGGCAATGATGCTTGATAGGGAAACGCTACCTGCCGTAGGCGTATCCCAACTGACGGTTACCGCAACCTCTTTAAAACGCTTATTAACGGCACCACTGGTAAAAGCGGTTACCGCTCCACCGGAGACAAAATAATCCACCACATCCCAACTCACATCATAACTGAGTGAAGAGGTACCCGTAGACACCGTCACCGTCGCCGGAGCTGTATTGACAATATCAGTGAACGCGGTTTCAGCAGATGCGGAGGTAGCTTCCAGGCGCTCAAAGCCCCGAAGGTTTTCTATGGCGTCTTCCGCCAATGTCATGGCTATAGCACGACGTTCAGAATCGGAAATTGTGTTTAATACCACCCCGGAAAGCTGAATGATGCCCAGTACCCCAATAACCGCAACCACCAAGGCGATCAACACTTCCAGCAGAGTAAAGCCACGTGAAAAGGCCGGTGACGCTTGCCGCATATCCATAATCTTCACCTTAATCAAAGTCTGTCCAGCTACCGGCTCTACGACCTACGCCGTAGCGGATAGACCCCGCATTATTTGACAGGCGCTCCAGAATATTCTGCGCATATACCAGAGTAAAACTACCGGTTGGCAGATTCACCTCACTGTTCACCAGAATCACGCCATACACTGTCGGGGAACCATTAATCGTAATATCGTTTGTTTCTACACCCACCGCAGTCGGGTCCGGGTAAACATCCGAAAACGCAAACATAATACCAAAGAAGGTACTGTTAGAGTTCATGGTCAAATCACCATGCACCACCAAAATAATTGGTTTTTCATAACTGGCTACTTGGGTGTTGGCCGGAATAGAACAGTCTCCGGTGATCCAGTACAACGGCAACTGCCCCGCTTTAGCGCCCCCCTCGTAGAAAGGGTCACCTGCAGCCGCCCCTAACGCCTGAAAATCAGCACAACTGATCAGGGTGGCAAACTCATCACGGAAAGACTGCCAGGGCGTGTCGTCACTGGCACCACAAGCGGTGGTGACACAGATACCAAAAACATTTTCAAATACATCGGGCACAGCAGATTCAGACGTCTCGACGATATCGAGACATTCGGAGGGGTCAGACACATCGCCCGCTTCACACAGAGTATTGTCCGCCTGCTGACAGCGGCAGTCATCACACAGGACAAAACCATCTGCCTGCTCTACTTTGGTATCCGCCGCATTACCGCCCTGATACAAAAATTCATCCATGTTGCAGGTCTGCCAGGACGCCACACCCACAGTGGTTGAAGTTTCAACCCATGCCGACACCGGTACTCCGGTGCCACCACCATTCGGGTTGCCAACAATGGAGAATGTGCCACCCGGCGGAAAATTACCGTTACTCATCAACGGTGGCAGTTCGCCAAAATCGACAATCGGGAACCGACCATAGCCCTCTTTCACCGTCGCATTGCCGGTAATATCAAGCGATGCGCCACTGGCGGTAATGGTCAGAAGATCACTGGCAATATCTCCACGCACAGACACACTGGTACCATTATCCAGACCCACCACTGTCACGGTACCGTCAGCCCAGGAATCGCCCTGGTCCAAATACAACATGGAACCATAATCCAGACCGGCTTGCGCATGATGCAAAGCCTCTTTGGCCCGGTTTGCATTGGCAGAGGTTCTTGTTTCCAACAAGCTAACCTTTGCCAGATAGATGGTGGTAATAGTCACGATCGCCAACAACAGAACCGTAACCAATAAAGTTACAGCGCCTTGTTGCTTCTGTGGATAGGGTGTTGATTTTGTCTCCATAAAAATCGGGCCCTTCACCTAGAGTTCATTTCTGACACGCACGGTATCTGTCAGCGTGCTGGTTATATTCGTATCTAATAATGACCGTGCCTGCAGCGTGATGGTGATGACTTTAAGCGTCGAGGCTGCGAAGGATGCTGCAGTATTCGGCGCTATGGCGAACGACACTCCAAGCATAGTTGAAGTTTTTTCATCATTCAGGCGCGACCAGCCACCTGGTATGGTGGTTGAGCAATTGGGCGTGGTTAAGGCTGAAGAGGTCAATAAGAATGACTTAATATCATTTGCTTCCAACTTATACCCGATCAGCTCCTCTGCCGTAGAGCTTGCATCTCCATCGTAGTCATAACTCAACAAAATACAGTCACCTGCACCTGACACCACATTAAAAACGTTCAAAGCGGTGCTGCCGCTAATTGCAGATGCATGCGGATTACTGGCCGGATTGGTGCCGGCCCAATAACCAGCACGTCGGATATCTCGAATCATCATATCCATCATGACCCGCATATCCTGATTCAGACGTGCGGTTTTAATCGCTTGACCATGTATGCCCAAAGAAGATGTAAACATGGCAATTACCAGCCCCATCACAATGAAGGACAGGACCAGACCAATCATCAATTCAATCAGGGTAAGGCCTAACTGCTTTTTCCTTAGCATTCGTCATACCCCCAAGAACTGCCTTTGGTAGCACATATCTTTGCCCGACCCAGTCGGCTTAGAACCACATCAAGCGTCATCCCGCCAGCGTCAGACGAGAAATAGACTGTACCAATAGGGTTCATCGTGCCACGAACGGGGTCAAAGGTGATGGTCGAGCCAGCCGCCAGCGACGCCGTCATAGATACACCGGGAAAACGCTCATCCTTAACAACATATTGTACAGTATTAATGGTACAACCCGCCGCCGAAGCACCACCGCAGATACAGCTTGCCGCTGCAGTATCATCAATACCATAACACCATTCGGTCGGGTCCATGACCAGATAAACCGGCTGATTCTGTTTAATTGACTCAGCCCGGGCATACTGAACATCGGACAGGAAAGCCTGAGCAGCACCTGATACACGCTGGTTATCTATCGACTGAAAAAGGCTGGGCATGCCAACGGCAATCACAATCAGCAGTACCACAACCGTGATAATCAGTTCAATAAAGGTAAACCCAGACTGGTATTTCCTTACACGCATGCACGCTCCCATGACAGAACTTAATCCCTACATCATGTATCGGGTGAAACGACAAAAGCTAAAGTCATCTAGACTTGATTACGAAGTTCTTTGATACTTAGGCAAACTAAAGATAGCAGTGGCGACAATAAAATGAAACGGACAAACTCGGGTTTCAGCTTGATAGAACTGATGATTGTAGTAGCTGTAATAGGTATTTTAGCCGCTATAGCCTACCCTGCTTACAGGGATTATGTATTGGAAGCACGCCGGGCCGATGCTCAGGCTGTGTTGCTAGATGCGCAACTGCTCCAGGAACGCTATCGCGGCTATAACAATACCTATGCACTGACCTCTGCGGCCTTGGCGACTGCCGGTTTAGGCATGGTAACTGACAATGAGTACTACAATTTCACCACCGCCGGTTCAACCAGTACCTTCACCGTTACCGCAACGGTAAAGGCTGGCAGCACTCAAATTGAAGATCAAGAAGGCGGCGTAACATGTTCGCCCATGACGATAAATCAGTCCAGCACCGTTACTCCGCCGGGCTGCTGGAAGAACTAGCATCCGCCACGCTGATTATCTCGACATCAAACTGCAGGCTCTTGCCTGCCAGCGGATGGTTGAAGTCGACGGCAACTTTATCTTCGCCGATAGACGTAATAATACCCGGCAGCTCCCCGCTGGCCGGGTCACTGAATGACACTACCAGTCCTTCTTCAATTTCCATATCGGCAAACTGACTGCGCGGGATACGGTGAATATTGCTGGGGTTAGGCATGCCAAAACCGTTTTCCGGCAGGATTTTCAGGCTATGCTCAGTACCCTCTTCCAGGCCAAACAGTGCTTTTTCAAACCCTTCCAGCATATTGCCATCACCGATAGTGAAAGTAGCCGGCGTCGCGCCAAAATTAGAATCAACAAGCTCTCCACCTTCGAGTTTGATGGAAAAAAACAGGGTAACGGTTTTACCTGGGCCTATCAGTTTGCTCATGAGGTTCTCTTCTCAGGCGAAGTACGACGCCGTTCCAGAAACAATGTATCAATAATTAACAAAATCGCCCCCAGAGTAATGGCACTATCCGCCAGGTTAAACGCCGGGAAATACCAGCTCTGGTAATGCACTGAGATGAAGTCAACTACATAGCCCAGCATGACCCTATCGTAGAGATTGCCCAGCGCACCACCCAGAATCAGCGATAATCCAAGACCTAACCACCATAGCTGACGTTCAGTGCGTTTCAGCCAGATCACCAGTACCGCGCTAACAGCCAAGGCAATCAACACGAACAGCCAACGCTGCCAGCCACCAGCGTCAGACAGAAAGCTGAAGGCCGCGCCATAGTTGTATAACAGCGTAAGATCGAAGACCGGCAATACCGGATGCGGATCACCATAACTTAATAACGAAACGGCCAATTGCTTGGTCATATAATCCAGCCCAACCACCACGACCGCCAACCACAACCAACGCAAACAAGTGCCCGGTTTATGTGATTTCCCTGCTGCCTCAGACATCAAGCAAATTTCCGCTCTTCGCCAGCACCATGCACGTTCTCAACACAACGACCGCAGAGTTCCGGGTCGTCACTATGACTTCCCATATCATCCCGATAATGCCAGCAACGCGGACACTTATGCCCGGCACTTTTCTCGATGCTCAGTTGTAAACCGGCCAACTCGGTAGCTTCAGCGCCCTCGGCATCCAGCAACGGTTTCACTTCAGCTTTGGATGTAATCAGTACAAAACGCAGCTCATTTTCTAGCACAGACAACGCCGAGAGTAATTCAGGCTCACAATAGAGGGTAACTTCAGCCTCAAGACTGCCACCCACTTCGCCAGCATTACGCTTTGCTTCCAACAGTTTGTTGACGGCATCTTTGACTGTCATCACCTGATGCCAATAGTCCGCACTCAATGCACTGTCAGCAGGCAGTCTGGCCAATTGACCATACCAGCCGTCCAACTGCACGGACTCAGGCCGGTCACCTGCCAGATTTTTCCAGATCTCATCGGCGGTGAAGCTGCAGATCGGCGCAATCCAGCGGGTCAACGCCTCAACGATATGGTGCAGTGCTGTTTGCGCAGAACGGCGCGCATGGGAGTCAGTCGCTGCGGTATATTGGCGATCTTTAATGATGTCCAGGTAAAAACCACCTAGATCCAGCGAGCAGAAATGCGATATTTTCTGGAAAATCTGCAGGAATTCGTACTGCTCGTAGTGATGTAACAGCTCATCCTGCAGGCGCGCAGCCCGATCAACTGCCCAGGCATCCAGCGCCACCATTTCAGTCGCCGGTACACTGTGCGCTGCCGGATCAAAGCCACTCAGGTTTGCCAGCAGGAAACGGGCGGTATTACGAATGCGGCGGTAGGCATCTGCCGCGCGCTTGAGAATGTCATCGGAAATGGTCATTTCACTACGATAGTCGGTAGAAACCACCCACAACCGCAGAATATCGGCACCGTATTTGTTCATCACTTCCTGCGGCGCTATGACATTGCCAACAGACTTAGACATCTTGCGGCCCTGACCATCCACCGTGAAGCCGTGGGTCAGCACCTGCTTGTATGGCGCGCACCCCTTAATAGCAATGCCGGTTTTCAGCGATGACTGGAACCAACCACGGTGCTGGTCAGAACCCTCCAGGTAAAGGTCTGCCGGAAATTGCAGCTCATCCCGCTGATCCAATACGGAATAATGCGTCACCCCGGAGTCAAACCACACATCCAGAGTATCAGTGACCTTTTCATACTGATCAGCGTCTGCACCCAGCAATTCAGCAGGCTCCAGCTCAAACCAGGCATCAATCCCGTCAACTTCGATCCGCTTTGCCACCTGCTCGATTAAATCAGCGGTTTGCGGATGCAGCTGCTGGGTTTCTTTATGAATAAACAGAGTAATCGGCACACCCCAGGTACGCTGACGGGACACACACCAGTCAGGGCTCTGCTCTACCATTGCCTCGATGCGGTTTTGACCCCAGGCAGGGAACCATTGCACGCCCTTAATGGCAGCCAGGGCGTCATTTTTGAGGCCTTTTTCCTGCATACTGATAAACCACTGTGGCGTAGCCCGGTAGATCAGCGGCGTTTTGGTACGCCAGCAATGAGGATAACTGTGCTGAAACTTGTGCAGTTTCACCAGAGCATGTTTTTCCTGCAGCAGTGCAACGACTTTGTCGTCGACCTTGTATACGTGCTCGCCAGCAAACACGCCGGCCTCATCCGTAAACACACCGTTGGCAGCAACCAGGTTCATCGTACCGATGCCGTATTTCGCACCCACCTCAAAGTCTTCTACACCATGGTCCGGTGCGGTATGTACCGCGCCGGTACCGGCATCCAACGTCACATGATCACCCAGCAAAACCGGCACCTGACGCTCAGCAAAGGGATGTTGCAGCAACTGCTGCTCCAATGCCTGACCAGCACAACGACCGACAATCTGGTAAGACTCGATACCATAGCGCGACATGGCATCTTCCAGCAGGCCGGCCGCCAGCAACAACCGCTCAGCACCCTGCCCCAGGTCCACCTGCACTAGCAGGTACTCAAGCTCCGCATTCAGCGATACCGCCTGGTTGGAGGGCAGAGTCCAGGGTGTCGTGGTCCAGATCACAACGGCAACCGCACCTTCACCACCGCCGTTTTCTGGCTCAAATTTGCCAAGAAAGCCGGCTTGATCAACCGGCGCAAATTTCACATCAACCGCGGTAGAAGTTTTATCCTGATATTCAACTTCAGCTTCAGCTAGCGCAGAGCCGCCTACCACGCTCCAATACACCGGCTTAAAGCCTTTCACCAGATGACCGTTCTCAACGATTTTGCCCAAAGCCCGGACAATATTCGCTTCGGTATCAAAATTCATGGTCAGATAAGGCTTGTCCCAGTCACCCAGCACACCTAGGCGGATAAAATCTGCTTTCTGCCCCTCAACCTGTTTGCGGGCGTAATCGCGACACTTCTGACGAAACTGTTTATGGCTGACTTTAACGCCGGCCTTGCCAACCTTGGTTTCCACCTTGTGCTCGATAGGCAGACCATGGCAGTCCCAACCTGGCACATAGGGCGCATCAAATCCGCTCAGCGTGCGTGATTTGACAATAATATCTTTCAGAATTTTATTAACCGCATGACCGATATGAATGTCACCATTGGCGTAAGGAGGGCCATCATGCAACACAAACTTCTCACGACCAGCACTGGCTTCACGGATTTTTTGGTACAAACCTGACGTCTGCCACTGCTTTAGCATCTCCGGCTCACGCTGCGCCAGATTGCCACGCATCGGGAACGCCGTTTCCGGCAGGTTAAGTGTCGCTTTGTAATCGGTCATTATCTGGTTTCCGCTCCACACCCGACCGCAAAAAATCGGCGGGCCTGTTCAATATCTTCAAAAATCTGTTGTTTAAGTGCTTCCAGCCCGGAGAATTTTTGCTCTGGACGAATAAAGTGCTTAAATTCAACACTCAATAACTGGCGATAAATCTGTTGATTAAAACCAAACAGATGCGCCTCTAATACTGGCTGACTGCCACCGACCGTTGGCCGTATCCCAATATTTGCCACCCCCTGCAGCCAGTCACCCGACTCCGTCTGGGCACAAACGGCATAGACCCCCCGCAGCGGGCAAGGGTAACGATGCATACGCACATTGGCGGTGGGCACACCCAGCTGCCGGCCCAACTGCTGCCCCTGCATCACACGTCCAGTCACCCGATAAGGACGACCCAGCAACTGTACAGCCATATCAAAATCATTCGCGGCAAGGGCTTCTCGAATACGTGAGCTACTGATGCGTGCGTGATCCTGCAGGCAGGTCGCAGTATTCACCACAGTAAATCCATATTTTTCACCCGCCGCCTTCAGCATGGCGTAATCACCACTGCGATCACAGCCGAAGCGAAAATCATCCCCTACCACAAAGTGCTGCACATCCAGCCCCTGCAGTAACAGCGACTGCACAAAAGCATCTGCAGACAAGCTGCGTAAGCGTTCGTTAAACGACAAGCACAGCAGGCGATCAATGCCTTCGGCTTCCAGCAACCGGAATTTTTCGGTAAAGCGCGTCAACCTTGGCGGTGCATCAGCACCCGCAAAGAATTCGCGCGGCTGAGGCTCAAAGACGATCACGACAGATGGCACATCCAGCTGAGCGGCTTTATCCTTGACCTGCTGCAATACCCGACGATGCCCCATATGGACGCCATCAAAATTGCCAATTGTCGCTACACAGCCACGGTGTTCACCACGCAGATTATGCAGTCCCCGAATCAGTTCCATCTCTCAGCTTGCCAGTCAAAACGAACGCGCAATTATAGCCCAGTTGGCCCCTGACATGTACCGCCCACCCGATTTAATGCTGACGCAAGTGCCTGAGGCGCAAACCGCTCAATACCAATAACATCAAGTAGAGCAGAACGCTGCTACCCACCAGCCAGGACATATTCAATACCCGTTGTCCAACATCCATCTGTAACCACTGCGCTGCTGGCAAGCTCTGCCAGACAACCCAACCCAGCAAACTCAAATTAGCCACGCTTAAACGCAGCCAGTGAGCCCCCCAACCAACAGACCACTGCAGCACACCTGTGCGACGCAACCCCATCAGCAGCAAACCCGCGTTCATAAACGCCGAGATGGATGTCGCTGCCGCCAGACCTACATGCTGAAGCGGCCCAATCAGTAACAGATTCAACACCATATTCGCCGCGACAGCCTGCAATGCAATCTTTACGGGCGTCTTAGTGTCCTGACGGGAGAAGTAGCCAGTCGCCAGTACCTTGATCAGCATAAAGGCGACCAGACCACAGGCGTACGCGCGCAAGCTCATACCCGCCATCCACACATCACGCTCCTGCATGGCTCCGTAATGAAACAGCGTAATCAGCAGAGGCTCCGCCAATAGCAGCAGCGCCAGTGCAGCCGGCACTCCAATCAGCAGCACCATCTGCAACGCCCAGTTCAGAGTATCGGAAAACGCCTGTTGCGACTGTGTCGCATGTTTGCGGGATAAACTCGGCAGAATAACCGTGGCAATCGCAATACCAAAGACGCCAAGCGGCAACTCAGTCAGCCGGTCAGAGTAATAAAGCCAAGACACACTCCCGGTTTGCAGGAAAGACGCCAACACCGTATCCAGCAACAAACTGATCTGGGTAACAGACACGCCAAACAGAGCCGGCAGCATCAATTTTAAAATGCGCTGTACACCTTCGTCACGCCAGCCCCAGATCGGCTTTGGCAATAAAGCCAGCCGCGCCAAAAACGGCATCTGAAAGATCAGCTGTGTAACGCCGGCAATCATCACCCCCCAGGCCAGAGCCATCACCGGCGGATCAAACAGCGGACTGAGAAATATGGCCGACCCGATCAGAGAGACATTCAACAAAACTGGGGTAAACGCGGGCACCGCAAAGCGGCCATAGCTATTCAAAATAGAGCCAGCAAACGCCGTTAACGAGATCAGCAGTAAATACGGAAAGGTCAGGCGTAGCATGTCCACTGCGAGGGCGTACTTTGCACTGTCATTGAGATAAAAGCCTGGCGCAAACAGCGCTGTTAACACCGGTGCCGCCGTGACGGCCAGCACCGTCAGCATAATCAACACGCCGCCCAGGGTGCCCGCAACACGATGAATCAAGGCTTGAACCGCAGCCAGGTCTCGCTGACTGCGATACTCAGACAACACTGGCACAAACGCCTGAGCAAAGGCCCCTTCGGCAAACAGGCGACGCAGAAAGTTAGGAATCTTAAATGCGACAAAAAAAGCATCGGCGCTACTGCCAGCACCAAAGTAACCGGCTACTACAATATCACGCGCCAGGCCTAGCATCCGGGACAGCATGGTCATAAAACCCACCACTGCACTGGAGCGCAACAACCCTCCTTCGCGTTCTGCCGGTTTGTCCGTCTGCATTATCGTCCTCGGGTCAACCTATATAACTTGCGGGCATATTACTGGCTTGGCAATAAAATTTCCGCAGTTTTATTGACAGTTTGCCCGCAAATATGAATAATTCCGCCTCTTATTTTCGGCGCATACGCCGTTTTTATGATCAACCCTAATTAAAGGAGCCGGACTGTGGCAAATTCCGCAGGATCTCGTAAACGTGCTCGCCAGGCAGAGAAGCGTCGCCAGCATAACGCTAGCCTGCGTTCCATGGTACGTACCTACACCAAAAAAGTAGTTGCAGCGATCGACAGCGGCGATAAAGCAGCCGCCGAAGCCGCTCTAAAAACCGCTCAGCCTATTCTGGATAGCTCTGTCAACAAAGGCATCTACCACAAGAATAAAGTGGCTCGTATCAAGAGCCGCCTGACTGCACGGATCGTTGCTCTGGGTTAATTCATCACCCACAGCAAACAAAAAACCGGCTTCTGGCCGGTTTTTTTGTGGTCCGCTCATCGCCAAGCGCACTAAGCCAATACCAGATTATCCCGATGCACCAGCTCCACTTCGCCCATAAAGCCTAAAATGGACTCGATTTTACCGCTTGGCTGGCCGATGATGCGCTCAGCATCTTCATAACCATAATTCACCAGACCTCGCGCGATAATACGACCAGACTCATCCAACAACATCACCATCTCGCCACGCGAAAAATCACCACCGATACGCCTGACACCTGCCGGCAACAGGCTTTTACCACGTTCGCGCAATGCCCGAATAGCCCCCTCATCCAACACCAGCGTGCCACGCGCCTGAAGATGACCGGCAATCCACTGCTTACGGGCAGCAACCGGACCTTTTTCAGGCTCCAGCAGGGTACCAATCTGTTCTGCCGCACGAATTCTCAGCAACACATCAGCCTCACGACCGCTAGCAATAACAGTCACCGCCCCTGAACGCGCTGCCAGTTTGGCTGCTCTGACTTTTGTCGCCATACCACCACGACCCAGCTTGCCACCGCCACCCGCCATGGCCTCAAGCACCGGATCCTCAGCCTGAGCCTGGCTAATCAGTTCAGCCTTGGCATCAACCCTTGGGTCTGCAGTAAACAAACCCTGCTGGTCGGTCAGCAGAATCAATGCATCCGCTTCCACCAGATTCGCCACCAACGCACCCAGAGTGTCATTGTCACCAAAACGGATCTCCTTAGTGACCACGGTGTCGTTTTCATTAACAACCGGGACAACACCCAGAGACAGCAAAGTACGCAAAGTCGCCTGAGCATTCAGGTAACGCTTACGGTTAGCATGGTCTTCATGGGTAAGCAGGATCTGCGCAGTTAGAGTATTGTGACGTTTGAAATTGGTCTCGTACGCCTGCACCAAACCCATCTGCCCTACTGCAGCAGCGGCCTGCAATTTATAGATTTCATGCGGACGCCGCTGCCAGCCCAAGCGGGTCATACCTTCTGCAACTGAGCCGGATGAAACCAGCACAACCTCGATGCCCGCTTTCTGCAAAGCCGCGATCTGATCTACCCAGCGGCCAATCGCCTCTAGGTCCAGCCCCCGACCATCGTTTGTCAGCAAGGCACTGCCAATCTTCACTACCCAGCGCCGGCTACCTGCCAGCTTTTCACGCCCATTGGCCACAGCCAACCCTCAATCAAAAGGCCACAAAATTAACGCACGTACTCTACTTCAACGTCATAATCATCATCGTCGAAGTCATCGTCATCCAGGTCATCATCAGCGTCACGACGTTTACTGGCCCGCAGCTGCTCAATACGCTCACGCGCCTCCAGATCAATCTGGTGCCGCTCTTCCTCTTCCTGAGCCAACAGCTCAGGATTTTCTTCAATCGCCATCAGACGCTGATCCAGGAACGCCTGGATATCAAGCATCATAGCCTCTGTACCTTCCTGGCCAAGCGCAGAAATACGGTACACCGGCCCCTGCCAATCCAGGGCATCAAGTACCGCCTGACAGCGTTCTTCACGCTCTTCTTCCGGCACCATATCAAGCTTATTCAATACCAGCCAGCGCGGCCGATTGGCCAACGTCTGACTAAATTTTGCCAACTCAGCCGCAGCAACCACCGCCGCCTCTGCCGGAGCCTGCTCATCCCAGGGCGCCATATCCACCAAATGCAGCAAGATACGATTGCGGGCCAGATGTTTAAGGAAACGAATACCTAGGCCGGCGCCCTCTGCAGCACCTTCAATAATGCCGGGAATATCCGCAATCACAAAACTGCGGTGACGCTCCGTACGCACCACGCCCAAGTTCGGCACCAGAGTGGTAAATGGATAGTTAGCCACCTTGGGCCGCGCAGCAGACACTGCACGAATCAATGTCGACTTACCCGCATTAGGCAGACCCAACAAACCGACATCCGCCAGCACCTTCAATTCCAGCTTCAGGTTACGCGTCTCGCCAATAGAGCCTTTAGTGGTTTGACGCGGCGCCCGATTCACACTGCTCTTGTAGCGGGTATTGCCCAAGCCATGGAAACCGCCTTGGGCTATCTTCTCTACCTGACCCAATTCGGTCAGATCAGCCAGCACTTCATCGGTGTCGGTATCAATGATTGTTGTGCCCACCGGCACCCGCAGCACTAAATCTTCACCCTTGGAACCGGTACAGTTGCGCCCCATACCCTGTTGACCATTTTGCGCCTTATAAAAACGGGTAAAACGGTAGTCAATCAGAGTATTCAGGTTTTCGTCTGCTTCAAAAAACACTGAACCGCCGTCCCCGCCGTCACCACCATCGGGACCACCTTTGGGTATATATTTTTCACGTCGAAAGCTCATGCAGCCATTGCCGCCTTTACCGGCCTCGACTGTAATCACTGCCTCATCGACAAATTTCATTGTTAGTCACCATGCGGCTGACGCCGGTTCTTGTTCAGTATTGCTAATCATAAACAAAAAAAGCCCCGCCGTGGCGGAGCTTTTTCTGATGTGGGGCTATATCAAGCAGATACGACGGAAACGTATTTACGCTTGTTAGGACCCTTCACTTCAAATTTCACTACGCCATCAGCTTTAGCGAACAGGGTGTGGTCTTTACCACAACCTACATTATCACCTGCGTGGAATTTAGTACCACGCTGACGGATCAGGATGTTGCCAGCGATCACTGCCTGACCACCATAGCGTTTAACACCCAAGCGTTTCGATTCGGAATCGCGACCGTTTCGAGTAGAACCTGCAGCCTTCTTATGAGCCATTTATCTATCTCCTTTGCGGTTAATCTTAGGCGTTAATGCCAGTGATTTTAACTTCAGTAAACCACTGACGGTGGCCCTGGTGCTTCATGTGGTGCTTACGACGCTTGAACTTGATGATCTCAACCTTCTTAGCGCGTGCAGTCTGCACAACTTCTGCAGTCACTTTGGCACCTTCAACAACCGGCGCACCAACTTTAACGTCATCACCATTGCCAACCAGCAGAACGCGATCAAACTCAACGTTAGCACCGGCTTCAGCCTGCAGTTTTTCCAGCTTAAGGGTCTGGCCCTCCTGGACACGGTACTGTTTACCGCCACTTACGATTACTGCGTACATGTTAATCTCCGATAATTGCCCACCCGGCTACTGTTTAACAGACCTACTTTTAATGGCGCACCATATGGTAGGGAGCTACATTTGGATGAGTCAGGGCGCGCGATTATAATGCACTTCCCGGCCAGACAGCAACCCCTATCAAAGCCAACAGGCAGAATTCTTGACAGGGTTGCGGCCTACCCCTAGCATGCGCGCTTACTTAACATTCACGCATCGCCAAGATCATGCAGCCATCAGAACTCAACCCGCACATCGCCCCACAGTTTGAGGCCGTCAATGACTACATCATCAACCACCTGGGCTCTAACGTGCCACTGGTTGAGAAGATTGGTCACTATATAGTAGAAAGTGGCGGCAAACGGCTGCGACCTCTGCTGGTTTTATTGGCAGCTAATGCCAGTGGTTATCAAGGCGAGAAACATATCCCAATGGCCGCGGTCATTGAGTTTATTCACACTGCCACCCTGCTGCATGACGATGTAGTCGACAACTCCGAATTGCGCCGCGGCAAAGATACCGCCAATGCCCGCTGGGGCAATGCACCCAGCGTTCTGGTTGGTGACTTCCTGTACTCCCGCGCGTTTCAGATCATGGTCGAGATTGGCTCCATGGAGATTATGGAAGTGATCTCCAATGCCACTAATGTCATTGCTGAAGGCGAAGTCCTGCAACTCTTAAACTGCCGCAACCCCGATACCACCGAAGACGCCTACATGCAGGTCATTCTGGGCAAAACCGCGATGCTGTTTGAGGCCGCTGCCGAAGCGGGTGCTCTGCTTGCTGACTGTTCTACGACGGAAAGGCAGGCATTAAAAGAATATGGCCTACAGCTAGGCATCGCGTTTCAGCTAATCGACGATGTTATGGACTATTTATCTGACAGCGACGCCATGGGCAAGAACGTGGGCGATGATCTGGCAGAAGGAAAGGCCACACTGCCACTGATTCAGGCCATGCGAGTCTGCAATGACGAACAACGCATCCTGTTGCGACAAGCGATTCGTGAAGGCGGTCTGGAAAACCTGCAGCCGATTATGGATATTATCCTCAGCAGCGGCGCCATTGAATACACCCAGAGCAAAGCCCAGCAGGCTGCTGACCAAGCTATCAGTGCTTTAGCGCCACTGCCTGACAGCTCATTCAAAACCACACTCGAGCAATTGGCGAGTTTAGCGGTTAACCGCAACACTTAAGCGCTGGATAACCTCTCAGGCAGACGAGGCATCCTCCAGATACCAGACAGTCTCCTGCCATTCAGGACGATCCTCAGCCTGACGTTGATCTAGCCGCTGCAGCTTAAATCGCCCCTGAAATAACTTTATGACTTCATCATCATTCACGGTGAAGGGCGGCCCTTCCGCTGTGGCACGCTGCAGAGTCACCAGCAGCATTTTCACCCCCGGCGGCAACAAGGCCACCAGAGTTTCGGCGTAACGCAGCCGCATCGCCTCAGGCATTGCCACCAAGGCTGCCCGGTCATAAACGACACTTACCGCCGATAAGTCCTCCGCCTGCAGGCGAAAAAAATCACCGCACCACACTTCCAACGACGGTATAACGAAGCGCAAGTAGCGTTCGCAGGATTTTTTTTCAGGCTGCAAACCGTGCTCAGCAAAAAAAGCCTCACACGCCGATGCATTTAACTCAATCCCGGCAACAGAGCAGCCCTGACGGTACAGCCATAACATGTCCATCGACTTGCCGCACAGCGGCACCAACACACGCCCTCCGGGATTTACAGCAAGCTCAGGCCAATATTTACAGAGGTGCTGATTGACCTCAGACTGATGGAAACCGATCTGGCCATTCCGCCAGCGAGCATGCCAAAAAGACTCATCCACCGCATTTTTCTCCAACATTCATCAACAATTGGGCGAATAAAACCACGACAGTTCGTGCCTCACCCGGCTCAAGTCTGTATAATTACGCGATATTTTGACTTATAAAAAGCCCGGAAACACAGAACCCAATGACTCGACCTTCTTCTTTTAGCCGCGACGAACTCCTGCAGTGCGGCCACGGCGAAATGTTCGGCCCAGGAAATGCGCGTCTGCCGATTGGCAATATGCTCATGATGGATCGAATCCTAAAAATCACCGAAGACGGTGGCAACTTTGGCAAAGGTGAAATCATCGCAGAACTGGATATCAACCCAGAACTGTGGTTTTTCCAGTGCCACTTCGAATCTGACCCGGTAATGCCTGGCTGTCTGGGCCTGGACGCTATGTGGCAGCTGGTTGGCTTCTACCTAGGCTGGAAAGGCAACCCGGGGCGTGGCCGCGCATTGGGCTCAGGTGAAGTAAAATTCTTTGGGCAGGTCCTACCAACCGCGCAAAAAGTTACCTACCATATTCATCTGAAGCGCGTAATTGAGCGCAAGCTGGTAATGGGGATTGCCGACGGCAGCATGTATGTTGACGGTCGTGAAATCTACACTGCCAAGGATCTGCGGGTCGGGCTGTTTACGTCTACCGACGGATTCTAAAGCCACACCTGCGGGTAGGGTCATCAACAATAACTATCAGGCCGTAGTTTAGTTTCCGGTAGCCAAACGGCTACGATTCACGGAAAATAAGTGCCTTAACGAAAAGATAGAGAGAGAAGCACATGCGACGCGTCGTAGTTACCGGTATGGGCATTGTGTCTTGTTTAGGTAATGACAAGGCTACTGTTCTGGAGTCCCTGAAACTGGGCCGCTCCGGAATCAAGTTCCAGGAAGAATACAAAGAACGCGGCTTTCGCAGCCAGGTTGCCGGCAGTATCGATATCGACTTTGCCGAGCGTATCGACCGTAAACTGTTGCGTTTTATGGGCGACGCTGCTGCGTACACCTATATCGCCATGCAGGATGCCATCACTGATTCCGGCCTGGCCGAAGATCAGGTATCCAATGTACGTACCGGCCTGGTCGTAGGCTCCGGCGGCGCATCTGCAGAAAATATCGTCGAAACAGCAGATATCACTCGCGAAAAAGGCGTTAAACGCGTTGGGCCATATCGTGTAACCCGCACCATGGGTTCTACCGTATCTGCATGTCTGGCCACCCCATTCAAGATCAAGGGTGTGAACTACTCCATCACTTCAGCCTGTGCCACCAGTGCTCACTGTATCGGTAATGCGGTGGAGCAGATTCAGCTAGGCAAACAAGACGTAGTTTTTGCCGGAGGCGGTGAAGAACTGCACTGGGTACAAACCGCTATGTTTGACGCCATGGGCGCACTCTCCAGCAAATATAACGATACGCCCGAAAAAGCCTCTCGCGCCTACGATGCTAACCGTGACGGTTTTGTTATCTCCGGCGGTGCTGGTGTGCTGGTTGTCGAAGAACTAGAGCACGCCAAAGCCCGTGGTGCCAAAATCTATGCCGAAATCGTGGGTTATGGTGCTACCTCTGACGGCTATGACATGGTCGCTCCGTCAGGTGAAGGCGCAGTGCGCTGCATGCAGCAAGCCATGGCAACTGTTGACGGCGATATCGATTACATCAACGCTCATGGTACTTCTACACCCGCAGGCGACATGCAGGAACTGAAAGCCATGAAAGCAGCTTTTGGCGATCAGCTGCCAACAGTTACTTCAACCAAGTCACTGTCCGGACATTCCCTGGGTGCCGCAGGCGTTCAGGAAGCCATCTATTGCTTATTGATGCAGGAGAACAATTTCATTGCTGCATCAGCCAACATTGACGAAATCGACCCCGAGGCAACCGGTATGCCGATTGCCACTGAGTCCAAGAAAAATGTGGATCTGCAACGTGTAATGTCTAATAGTTTCGGTTTTGGTGGCACCAATGCCACACTGGTTTTCCAGAAAATCTAACTATCGACACACACTAAAAAACCCCGCTCTGGCGGGGTTTTTTAGTCTTATAGCTTGGCAAACATTAGCCTGACACATAATTTAGCGGAATCACTGTACTCCACAAAATCACGGTGGCCGCCAGCATACCCACCAAAGTACACAGGCCCACGGTCAAAATCGAAGTTGAAAACATAAACGCGCGGTCTTCAGGTATTTTCATAATCACCGGTACACCGGTATACAGCAGGTAAACTGAATAACAAACCGCGCACAGCCCAACCCCAACATTAAACCACAGCAACGGATACAGTGCGGCTAATCCCGACAGGAATAAAGGCGTGGCTGTGTAGGTGGCTAACGAAACACAATCTTCAAATGCAATGGTACCGCCATAGGTTTTTTCCATCCAATGCACACAATAGCTAATAAAGGCGACCCCAGCCCACATCGCAAAATAAAACGCTATCGCTGCCGGTAAGGCGCTCATTACATCCAGTTTCACATAATCAGTACCAGTGATACTCCATCCGATCTGCGTCGTCCCGATAAACATTGCTATTGCCGGGATCGCCGCCAGCATACTCACCTGCTGCAAAAAAATATGCGCAACACTGTAATGCTCGTTGCGAATTTGGCTCCATTCAGTTTTAGGGTGATACATCATTCCCATCATATGTTGAATGAACATGATAATTTCCTCTTTTTATTATATTGCCGACTGCCTGCTAAGGGACTAGGACGGCCGTTTGGTTGGTTTACATCTACTACATTTCTCCCTTCCTGTTTGTCAGGGGTTGGTAAGGCTACACATTCAGTTTAGATCGCCTCTTCGACCTTTCAACCAATGATCAGATAATGATCAAGTAAAATGGCACAAAACAGTAACATTATGTAAGTAATGCTATAGCGGAACATCGCCATAGGTGCACCCGGTTGGGCTTGGTAGACACGCCACGCCCACTGCATGAAGCGCAAGTTCAGCAACACCACTAGGCCCAGGTATAGATAACTACTCATGCCACTGAGAAATGGCAATGCCGTGGTCGCCACCATCAATAGCGTGTAAAGCACGATCTGCAACTGAGTATAAGCATCGCCATGGGTCACAGGCAGCATGGGGATGCCTGCCTTGGCATAATCTTGTTTACGGGCGATACACAGCGCCCAGAAATGCGGTGGCGTCCAAGCAAAAATAATCAGCATCAGCAGCAAGCTGTTAGGGTCAAGCGTGCCAGTAATGGCGGTCCACCCCAACATCGGTGGGGCAGCGCCTGCAATCCCACCAATGACAATATTTTGCGGTGTAGCCCGCTTTAGCCATACGGTATACACCAACGCATACCCCACCAGTGAGGCCAATGTCAGCCAAGCCGTAAGTGCATTCACCAGCACCACCAGCAAAGCAATGCCCAATGTGCCAACCACGGCCGAGAAAGTTAATGCCTGGATCGGCGAAAGCCGCCCCTGCGGCAATGGTCGGCCTTTGGTGCGAGCCATCTTTTCATCAATTTTACGATCCATAACATGATTGACAGCCGCTGCCGATGCCGCCGCCATGCCGATACCAATCAGACCGGCAACCACCTTAATCGGGTCCGGCAGTTCAGGCACTGCGACAAACATCCCAACCGCTGCAGTGATCAACATCACCAGCACCACATTGGGCTTACACAGTGTTATATAGTCCCGCCAGCTGATAGGCGTATCTAGCGCCCCAAGTACACGTGGTTCAGCCATGTATAACCTCCTTGGTAGACAACCCGGCACGGTCATAAGCCCATAACAGGGACAACAGAACCGCAACCGCCATAAAGTGATGAGCCATTGCCAAACCAATTGGTAGTGCATGCACAATATTGGCAATGCCTAAAGCAACTTGCGCCACCACAGATAGCGCCAGCAGTCGCACGGGTGCCGCCAGGTGTGGCAAGCGCCCGAAACACCAGAGTAATACCAGCGTATACGCCAGTACGACCAGAGCCCCCACGCGATGTACCATCTGGATTGCCGCTCGAGCTTCAACTCCCAACTGTCCCCCCTGATAATTTGGGCCGATTGCCTTAGTCGGATCAAAACCTGCGGCAAAATCCAAGCCCAATTCGGTACCCGGATTACATGACAACCAGTGAGTACAGGCATAACCGGCATAATTAGAGCTGGTCCAACCACCCAGGGCAATTTGTAATAACAACAGAAAAATACCCAGCAAAAACCAGCGTTGCACCGGTCCGGGATTAACAGCTTCCACTATATTCAGCCGCTTTAGCTTTTGCCTCAGTAACAACAACAAGGTTAACGTCAGCAGCCCGCCCATCAAATGTACGGTTACCACCAGCGGGTGTAGCTTCAGCGTCACCGTCCACATGCCAAACAGTGCCTGCACTACCACCAATACCAGCAGCGAAAAGCTCAGCACAATAGGGTAACGTGGCATACGCCGTTTCATTACCGCACAGCCGGCCAGAGCAGTAATTAACAAACCCAGGGTACCCGCAAGGTAGCGATGCCCCATTTCAAGCCAGGTTTTGTGCTTTTCAATCGGCACTTCCGGAAAACGCTGCTGTGCCAGCTGCAATGCTTCCTCAGACCCGGGCATCACAATATGGCCATAACAACCAGGCCAATCCGGGCAACTGAGGCCAGCATCATTAATCCGTGTCCAGCCCCCCATCAGCACCACCAGCAATACCAGCAGTATTGATAGGTTGACCAGTTTCCATGCAGTTCTGACCACCATGCTCAACCTACCTTTGACAGCTTCAACAGTTTACGCAAGTCATCAAGTACCGCTCTTGGCGACTGGGAAAACTCATACCGCAACACTAGGTTACCTAATGGGTCAGCTATCCAGACGGCTTCACCTAAACCCGTCAGAGACTGACCATTAAAACCGGACTGAGGCGCATCCAGCAGCTGCAAGACTACCCGATCACTGTCTTTACCCAATGCGACCTGAATCTTCTGCAAGGCCTGCCACCAATTCGTACACTGCTCATTGCTGTCACAATTTCTCGGTGCCGTCAGAATTAGATTCCAGTGTTCATTATTCAATTTATCCGGTAACTGTTCCGCATCAAACCAACTGCTAAGCTGCTGTCCCACAACCAGCTCACCTTTATTTACCCGGCCTTCAGGCAGGGCAAAACCGCCGTAATACATCGCCATCGCGCTCAGCATTGGCACCAGGCCAATCGCCCAGATCAACCAGAACATCCGCTTATTCATCGATATCCTCTCTTTGCATACGAAACCAGCTCACTACCAGTAGCACCAACAGCGCCAGCGCCAGCGCAAACCATTGCACCGCATAGCCAAGATGGCGCTCTGGCGGCACAAGATTAAGATTCCAGCGAATATCCAATTCAGACACCACCGGTGCTTGCGCACGCGCTTCTGCTTGCCACAGAGGTTGTGACACAAACCGCTGCACCAAATTAAAATCCAGTGTCTGAATCCGTTTTGGCCAACCTTCAGACCAATGATCTTCTGCCAGTAACAACTGTTTATCAGTGGCTTTCACCAGCATAGAAATTTCGACCTCCTCACGTGGTAACACAACTTGAGGCAGGTTATCCCGGGAAACTGGGGCCACCAGCCAACCAAGATTTACCAACACCAGCAGCGCTTCCTGCCGAGGCTGAAACACACCAATAATTTCATAACCAACCTTGCCATCACGGGTGCGGTTATCGAGTAAAAAGTAACGTTGTGGATCTAGTAGGCCGGTCAGACGTACCGGCTGGTACTGCCCACTGGAAAGAGTCTGCAAAGGTGGCAAAAACGCCATAGGCTCAGCCTGTTGCATACTGTCAATTAATTGCTGCTTTTCCGTTGCACGCTGCAACTGCCAACAGCCCAGCCCGATGAGTACTGGCAGTCCGATCACCGCAAAACTGCCCAGCATCCACTTGAAGCGAAGCGTACTTTGATCTTTACTCTGTAGGTTCATAAGCTTATCGGAGCTTTGCATATGCTACTTAAGCCACTGTTATTATTATTGTTTGCAGCCGCTGTTATCAGCCTATTCTGCGGTCTATTCTTTCTCATCAAAGACCAGGGGCAATCCAACCGCACGGTAAATTCATTGTTTCTTCGGGTGGCATTTTGCGCTCTGATTATTCTGGTCTTGGCGTATGGGATTTACAGTGGCGAACTAAAACCCCATGCACCCTGGTTGCAGTAATCAGATAATATAAACAAACAGGAACAGCCCCACCCATACCACATCGACAAAGTGCCAGTACCAGGCCACTGCCTCAAAGCCGAAGTGTTTATCTGCTGAAAAATGCCCCTTTATCACCCTGAGCCAGATGATGATTAACATTAGCGTGCCCAGCGTGACATGTAAGCCATGGAAACCGGTCAGAATAAAGAAGGTGGCACCATATATACCCGCATGCAGCGTCAGGCCCAAGTCATGATACGCCTCGATATATTCATAAGCCTGGAACACCAGGAAAGCCGCACCAAGCAGGATCGTAGTCGCCAGCCACAACACAATTTTGGAACGTTTGCCCTGCTTCAGGGCTTTATGCGCAATGGTGACAGTGAAACTGGAAGAGATCAGCAGAATGGTATTAATCAAAGGCAGGTGCCAGGGATAAATGATCGCTTTGGGACCAGGGAAGGCTTCTGCATCAGGCGGTGACATTAAAGGCCACTCAGCCGTAAAACCAGGCCACAGCATATTCGCCACCCCTTTTTCACCCTCACCTCCCAGCCAAGGCACCGCCAGCGTGCGCACATAAAATAGCGTGCCAAAAAAAGCAGCAAAGAACATCACCTCAGAAAAGATAAACCAGCTCATACCCCAGCGAAATGACCGATCCATTTGCGGGCTGTACAGGCCTTCATGACTTTCACGAATTACATTGCCAAACCAGCCAATCAGGATTAATCCCATAGCCAGCGCCCCTGCTAACAACAGGAGCACGCCAAATCCACCTCCCTGATCGGCATTCAAGCCATTAATGGTGTTACCGGCACCAAACGCCATAAGAAACAGCGCGATGGACGCCAGGATTGGCCAACGGCTCTGCGTCGGCACATAGTAGGTCTGGGTAGTCATAGTCCATTCCTCCCGCCAGCCGCGACACGGTTGTCCGCGGCTGGCGTAATATCAAAAAGCGTATAAGAGAGTGTGATGGTATGAATATGGGCGGGCAGTTCAGGTGAGATACTCAACAACAGCGGCATCTCCTTCTGTTCAGCAGCAGACAGGGGCTGGCGGTCAAAGCAAAAGCAGTTCACCTTTTGTACATAAGGAGCCGCCTCTGAAGGCGAAACAGAAGGGATTGCTTGGGCAATCATATAGCGGCCTGTCGGGTTGTGAGCAATATAAGCGGTCTGCAGCAACTGTCCTGGGTGCAACCGGGTTTGTGCTTGTGCCGGACGGAAGCCCCAGGGCATTGCTTCATTATTGACTGCGGTCAATTGCAGCTTCACCTCACGACTACGGTCTATTTGACCTGGCAATGGAGCCGCTACCGCTTGTAATTCCACCTTGCCATTAAGCCCAGTGATATCACAGAACACGTCATACAGCGGCACCAGCGCAAAACCAAAGCCGAACATCGCCAGACAGCCAAACAGACTGTAGAAGAGGGTGCGCTTGGTTCTGGCTTGCTGCTTACTGTCCATCGTCCTGAACTCCTGCCTTTATTTCACCACCGGTGGCTCAGTGAAACTGTGGTATGGCGCCGGGGATGGCAGTGTCCATTCCAGGCCATGAGAGCCTTCCCATACCCGGTCAGAGGCCTTATTACTGGAGCGAATACAGCTAATCACGTTGTACAGGAAGATCAACTGCGACAGCCCGAATATAAAGGCACCCACTGAGGCAATGGCATTGAAGTCAGCAAACTGCAAAGCATAATCGGGGATACGCCTCGGCATGCCCGCCAGACCGATAAAGTGCATAGGGAAGAAGGTGATATTTACACCCACAAAGCTGCACCAGAAATGTATCTTGCCCATCCGTTCGTTGTAGTAGTTACCGGTCCATTTCGGTAACCAGTAATAGGCGCCGGCCATAATGGCAAAAATGGCGCCTGGTACCAGCACATAATGGAAATGAGCCACCACAAAGTAGGTATCGTGGTATTGGAAATCTACCGGCGCTATCGCCAGCATCAAGCCGGAAAAGCCGCCAATAGTGAACAACACCACAAACGCCAACGAGAACAACATCGGAGTTTCAAATGTCATCGAGCCCCGGAACATAGTGGCAATCCAGTTAAACACTTTCACCCCGGTAGGGACCGCGATCAACATGGTCGAGAACATAAAGAACACCTCGCCGACCAACGGCATCCCCACGGTAAACATATGATGCGCCCAAACGATAAACGATAGGAACGCAATCGAGGCCGTGGCATACACCATCGAGGCATACCCAAAGAGCTTTTTGCGAGCAAAGGTGGGGATGATTTCACTGACAATGCCAAAGGCCGGCAAAATCATGATGTAGACTTCAGGGTGCCCAAAAAACCAGAACACATGCTGGAACAACACCGGATCACCGCCACCTGCTGCATTAAAGAAGCTGGTGCCAAAGTGGATATCCATCAGCATCATGGTAACTACACCGGCCAGAACAGGCATCACCGCAATCAGCAGGAAAGCAGTGATCAGCCAGGTCCAGACAAACAGTGGCAGCTTCATCATGGTCATGCCCGGAGCCCTGAGGTTCAGGATGGTGGCAATGATGTTGATCGCCCCCATAATTGAACTGATACCCATCATATGCACGGCGAAGATAAAGAAGGTCACGCTGGGTGGCGCATAGGTGGTGGATAAAGGTGCATAAAAGGTCCAGCCAAAGTTTGGCGCGCCGCCATCCATAAACAGCGTGGACAGCATCATGGCAAATGCAAACGGCAGGATCCAGAAGCTCCAGTTGTTCATTCGCGGCAACGCCATATCAGGCGCACCGACCATCATCGGTACCATCCAGTTGGCCAACCCAACAAATGCCGGCATCACAGCACCGAACACCATGATCAGCCCATGCATGGTGGTCATCTGATTGAAGAAATCAGGTTGAATTAACTGCAACCCCGGTTGAAACAGCTCAGCTCTGACCAGCAGCGCCATACAGCCACCGGTGAGAAACATAATGAAACTGAACCAGAGATACAGTGTTCCGATATCCTTGTGGTTAGTGGTAAAGAGCCAGCGTCCAATACCAGACGCAGGTCCATGGTGGTGTTCTGTCAGCTCGCCGGCTGCAGCAGTCTGTTCCAGAGTCGACATTTTCCCCTCCTACTGTTTCAGTGCTGCAATGTCAGCGGGATTGATCAAATCGCCTGTGCTGTTACCCCAGGCATTACGCTCATATGTAATGACTGCGGCCAGCTCAACGGCACCCAACTGATCACGAAACGCCTGCATCGCTGTGCCCGTTTTACCATTCAGCACAATATCGATGTGCGCCGCCGGATCACCCAGAGCAATGGGACTGTTTTTCAGTGCAGGGAAAACACCCGGTATACCACTGCCATCCGGGGCATGGCATGCCGCGCAGGCTTTGTTGTAAATCTGCTGCCCTGTCTCCATCAGCTCAGCCAGAGTCCAGGTTTTTTCTGCGGCCGCCGCCTGGGCGGTTTTCGCCTGTTTCATCTCAGCCAGCCACTGCTGATAATCAGCTTCTGACTTAGCTTCAACAACAATGGGCATAAAACCGTGGTCTTTACCGCACAGTTCAGCGCACTGACCACGATAAATGCCCGGTTCTTCAACCCGTGCCCAGATCTCATTGATGAAACCAGGAATGGCATCTTTTTTAACCGCCAGGTCCGGCACCCACCAAGAATGAATGACATCATTTGCTGTTACCAAGAAACGCACTTTTTTACCGGTGGGAATAACCAATGGGTTATCCACTTCCAGTAGGTAGTGCTCGCCCTTGGTGGCTTGATTGTTAATCTGTTCGGTTGGAGTGCTCAGTGATGAGAAGAAATCGACATCCTCCCCTAGGTACTGATAGCGCCACTTCCACTGATAGCCGGTCACCTGAATATCCAAGTCTGCCTCAGACTGGTCGTACATTTTGACCAGCGTCGCGGTAGCTGGAACAGCCATGGCAATCAGTATTACGAAGGGGATAACCGTCCAGGTGATCTCCACCACGACGTTTTCATGGAAGTTGTGGGCTTCTGCCCCACGGGACTTGCGGTGATGAATGAGAGCCCACAGCATCACGCCGAAGACTACGACACCAATAGCAACACAAATCCAGAAAATCAGCATATGCAGGCCATAGACCTCGCGGCTGATTTCAGTCACGCCCTGAGTCAGATTGACGGTCCAATCTGCCCATGCAGCGCTTGGCACACACAGTGCAATTAGCAACCCTAGGGTAGCTCTACTCATTGACTGCCCTCCTTTGTAAACATACAAAAGAGCCTGCTCAAGGCAAGTCACTAGGGGCGTTGTGACAACTATACGCAACGTCGGTAGCGACAGGCTTTGGGCAGGCTCTTTGTATACCTGGTTCCTTCCTATCTTTATCCGACCAATCCGCTTGGTTTTGCTGAAGTATAGCAGGGAAAAAATATTTGCAAGGGCAGGAGTGCAAATTAATTAAAGAGAAGATTCTTTAGCAATAACAATACTTAAGCGTCAATGTACTGCACAAAAAGTACTGAAATTATGCTGCGACAATATGCCGCAGATGCGGAAAAAACGCATTAAACTAAAGATTTAGAAAGCCGCACGATGCACGCAACAAACCGCTATCAGGCCCCCGCTAAGTGTAATGCGAAGCGCACCAACAAAATAACGCAGAGCACAAATAATACAGCCACCAAAATACCGCTCACCAGGTAAGGCAGGTACTTACCCGACGTAAAATCCCGGTTACGATTACTTTCTGACTGAACACCAAACAACGCAGCAAGAGCGCTGGCAAAAACATACCAGTAATCACTAAATTTTATTTTCTGAGTCATCAGTTACCTCCTGCAAACCCGTTATGAGGCTCCGGGGCGGCGCAGCCCGGCTCCATAAGTCTGCTTTACCTTTAGGTATAGCCGATAACCCAGCAAAACGGACAGGATCAGGCCATAAATCAAGACTTCGAGGTAATTACTGCGGATTTGCCAGATGAAGTGCACCATAGCGAGCAAAGCAATCACATAGACCAGTCGGTGCAGTTGCATCCAGCGCTTACCAAGCCGACGCTGCATCGCTTTAGTTGACGTCACCACGAGCGGCAACAGCAGCATGAAAGCTAACGAACCGACAATAATATAGGGGCGCTCTGTCACTTCACCCCATAAAAGATCCATACGCCAGCCAAGAATAAAAGTAACAAACGAGAGTAAGTGGATCAGGGCATAAAATGCTGTATACAGTCCCAGCATACGTCGATAGCGTATCAACCAGCTCCAGCCCAGTAGCTTGCGCAAAGGAGTGATCGCCAACGAAGCCAACAAAAAACGCAGAGTCCAGGTCCCCGTATAGTCGGTAACCTCCTCCGCTGGGTCAGCCCCCAGATTGAGGGTCCATGCCTGGTAAAAGATCCAGATCAGCGGCAACAATGATCCCAGAAACAGGCTCCACCAGAATAACCGGTGCCCCCACTTGTGACTGAAAGTCAGAACCATTTAGTCAGATCCATTCCCTTGTAGAGTGATGCAACTTCTTCAGCATAACCGTTGAACATTGTGGTCTCGATCCGGTTAGGGTCGAACAGAGAGGACGGCAAGCGCCGCTCGCTCGCCTGACTCCAGCGCGGGTGATCCACTTCTGGATTCACATTGGCATAGAAGCCATATTCATTTGGTGCAGTCAGGTTCCAGCTAGTGGGAGGCATTTCCTCTTCCAGGCTGATGCGGACAATGGATTTGATGCTTTTGAAACCATATTTCCAGGGCACAACCAAACGGATTGGAGCCCCGTTTTGCGGCGGCAGCGCATTACCGTACAGCCCCACTGCCAGCAACGTGAGTGGATGCATCGCTTCATCCAATCGCAACCCTTCCACATAAGGCCAGCGGATCGTACTGAAATAGGAGCGCTGGCCCGGCATCTGCTCTGGATCCAGCAAGGTCGTAAAGGCAACGTATTTTGCCTTTGAAGTAGGCTCGAATGCTTGCAGCACACTGGCCAGCGGCACGCCAATCCACGGAATCACCATCGACCACGCCTCAACACACCGCAGCCGATAGATACGCTCTTCCAACATATGGGGTTTGATGACATCTTCCAGGTTATAGACACCCGGCTTATTCACCGCACCGGCAATTTCTACTTTCCAGGGATCAGTTTTGAAGTTCTCCGCATATTTTGCCGGGTTCTTTTTCGCCGTACCAAATTCGTAGAAGTTATTGTGGGTAATCGCATTGAAATAGGGCGCTGGCTCCTCGGAGGTAGAGTACCCGGTATGGCGCTCACTACTGCGTAACTTGGGTTGCAGCCATTTCGGACCAGGATATTGCGGCAGATCCGCATCCAGAGGGTAGGCCGGTACCGCATGGGCAAGCCCAGTCATGCCACCGGCAATCAAACCACCGATGCCACGCATAAAGTGACGGCGCTGCAAATAGACCGATTCAGGTGTAATTTCTGACGATGGAATCAGGTCCGGTTTTTTAATCAGCATAATAGCCCCACAAAGTTTTCCGATTAGTGGTTAGACTATAAACTGAAAAATAATTCCCCCGACGCAATAACAAGGCCCACCGTGGCAGGCAAATAATTCTAGTCGGCTTCACGCTGCTTATGTTTACGCTTACGCCAAAGCCACAACGCCGGTCCGGAAGCGGCATACACCAGAAACAGCAACCACAAAAAAGTCGGTGGATTAATAGAGATCACCGCCAGCCCCAAAACAATACCGGTCAGGATCAAAAACGGCACTTTGGCTTTAAAGCTAATGTCTTTGAAACTGTAGTAGAGCACATTACTGACCATCAGCACCCCGGCCAACGCCACATAGAGCGCAACCAGATAGACATAGTTTGCACTGGTAACATCAAACTCCACTGCCGCCCAAACCAATCCTGCCACAGCGCCTGCCGCCGCCGGGCTCGGCAGGCCAATAAAGTAACGTTTATCCACCGAACCGATCTGGGTATTAAATCTCGCCAGACGCAATGCAGCACACGCCACGTACACAAAAGCCACAAACCAACCCAGTTTGCCAATATCCGCCAGCACCCAGTTGAACGCCACCAGCGAAGGCGCTACCCCAAAGGAAACCATATCTGCTAGGGAGTCGTATTCTGCCCCGAACGGGCTCGTGGTATTCGTCATGCGCGCGACCCGGCCATCCAGACCGTCCAGCACCATGGCGACAAAAATCGCTACCGCAGCATTCTCAAACTGGCTGTTCATACTGGCAACAACGGCATAAAAACCTGAGAATAGCGCCCCGGTGGTGAACAGGTTCGGTAACAGGTAGACCCCTCGACTGCGCGGTTTTTCCGGTGTCTGCTGTGGTGTTTCTTCTTGCTCTGTCATGGGTTAGCTCATCCGCCAGAAAGGGTGAAGCGTCATTCTACTGTGCTGCGTAGCACGATGCCACGTAAGATCAGATGAGTAGCACCTGATCCACAAAACGCGACAGCAGTCCATTCGACTGCGGGGTCTCCACTGCTGCATCCAAAACCGACTGCAGGTGACCCTCTCCCGCCGTATATTTCTGCTGATAATAGGTTAATCGTTCAACCAATACCCGACGATCAACCTCAGGATGGAACTGAAACGCCCAAAAAGGCTTTTGCCAGACCCTGAAGGCATGCACGCATTGCCGGGTATACGCCAGTACCTGACAGCAATCAGGCACCTGATCGGCAAACTGTTTATGTACAGAAACCGCATAAAAAGGGTCATTGAGATGCGAAAACAGGGGATCTTCTGCAGCAGCGAGGCTCAGACTGATTGGCAGCGTACCCATTTCAAAATCGACTTCTTTGTGCCGAATCACCCCTCCCAGCGCCAGTACCGCCAGCTGAAAACCAAAGCAGGAAGCAAACACCGGGAGATTTCGTTCCAGACAAACATTCAGCAAGCTAATGCAGCTAGTCACAAAAGGGTATGCTTGTGGCTCCAGCACATTGGCTTCGCTGGCGCCGCCTACCCAGAGGGCATCATAACCGTCCGCCGCATTCAGTGGCACATCGGGCTGATCGAACACATTCAGTACATCAATCTGGCGCAAACTCAAACCGCTATAATGTGCGAAGCTTTCAAGCTCCTCACGCCGAACTTGCTGGCCATCTCGAATTTGCAGCAATAGTACCCGCAGCGACCCTCGCTCTCGTTGCATTCACCCTCCGCTAGAGAAAAAGTTCGTTCAGATTGCAGCTGCCCCGAATACCGATATCCTGCCGGTGAGCTTGCAACCATTGCTCTGCGGTTTCCCTACCACGACCCTTCAACCCTTCCAGAAATGCCTGTCGGGTAACGTATTTGCTGGCACCTTCCAAGGTCGATAACACCTCTCCTGATTCTATCAGATGAAAGCGCAACTGACGGAACCGCTGTTCCAGGGAACTGGCAGTAAAATATTTACTGCGAGATTGTTCAATAGTGTAGCTGATCGCCCGCATCTCCCGCATGAAAGTACTTTGAAAGCCAAGTTCGGTAATGCGCTGGTTGATCGCCTGTGAACTGGTGGGGGTTTCCGGACGGCACATGGGCTGTAGCAGCACCATCAGGATATCGGAGCTGCGACAGTCAAATATCAACGGGTACACCGCAGGATTACCTGAAAAGCCGCCATCCCAATAGGGAACACCGTCAATTTCAATTGCCTGATGCAGCGTAGGCAGACAGGCTGAAGCGAGGACATGCTCTACTGTTAATTCCTGTTCCCGAAACAGCCGAATCTTGCCCCGACTAACGTCGGTGGCGGCAATAAACAGATTAAACGGTGACTCGGCACGCATGCGTTCGAAATCCACCTGTTCCACCAATAAACCACGTAACGGATTAATATCCAAAGGATTTAGATCATAGGGGGAAACGTAACGCAGCAGGTCCAACATCCAGTTGGTCATGCTGGTCAGCTGGGCATCGGGCATCTGTGTACCCAGCAAATCCTGAGGTGAACACAACGAAACCTTATGCCAAAACTGGCTCAGAGCCTCTCGGGCACCTTCTGCACCGCCTTGCATCCAGCCCTGAGTCAGAACAACCGCATTCGTAGCGCCGGCACTGGTACCACTGATACCTTCAGGATAAAAATCAGCCTCTTCAAGTAACCGGTCCAATACCCCCCAAGCAAACGCACCGTGGGCTCCCCCGCCTTGTAATGCCAGGTTAAGTCGTCGAGCCATCCTAAGCCTCTCCATATATTGTGCATTGCACAAAGTATAACCAATGCACGGCACGAGACTCTAATAGTTTCCATAAATGGTGGCCTAGGGTATCAAAAAACAAATTAAATCCATTTAGAACATAAGCTTAATATAAATTATATTCTTTCTCGGTATAAAAAAATGTGTTTTTTTTATCTGTCGACGACTTCACAAAAGCGACATTAAAAGCACCATTTTTGTGCATAGCGATAAAACAACCCCGCCTTTACCACGCGCCACCCCGCGAGGTTTCTCTAGCACCTGCCAACAAATCACAATAAGATGCCGCCATGGATATAAAGCAGCTGCGACAATTCCTGCTCCTCAGCGAATACCTGCACTTTGGCAAAGCCAGCGAAGCCTGCCATGTCAGCCCTTCAGCGCTGAGCCGTAGCATTAAACAGTTAGAGGAAGAGCTTGGTTCAGTACTGTTCGAAAGGGACAACCGTTCAGTTGCCATGACCCCGGCAGGCCGGCTGTTTCAGGGCTATGCTCGGGACGCCATCGCACAGTGGGACCTGATCAGTACCACACTGATGCAGCAAGCAGGAGAACTGCACGGCCAGCTAAGTATCTACTGCTCAGTCACCGCCAGTTATAGCTTCCTGTTTGAAATCCTCAGCCGGTTCCGAATTGATTACCCCAAGATCGAGATAAAACTGCATACCGGAGACCCGGAGCACGCCATCAACCGGGTAATCAACGGTGAAGATGACTTTGCCATTGCCGCCAAACCCAGCAACCTACCCAGCGCACTGGCATTCAAGCAGATCGCCATTTCCCCCCTATTATTTATTGGCCCCGGCGATGACACCACTGAGTCAACCGCAAAACCCACCTCGCTGATCACTGCGGATACGCCGATGATACTGTCTGAGGAAGGCATCGCCCGCAAACGCGTCGACCAATGGTTTCGTCAACATCAGATAAAGCCGCTGATCTACGCCCAAGTAGCCGGCAATGAAGCGATCGTCAGCATGGTGAGTCTGGGGTTTGGTGTTGGTGTGGTGCCGCAGATTGTGCTGGAGAACAGTCCGCTGGCGGACAGCGTGACAATTCTGTCCGTAACACCAGAGCTGGAACCTTACGAAGTTGGCATCGTGGCGCTGAACAAAAAGCTAAAAAACCCCCTGATCAGTGCATTCTGGTCCCAGTTACAGGTGCTGTGATCACTCTACCAGCAAACGTTCCAGTGCGGGCAAGACGCAAGGTCGACCTTGAGGATTGAGAGCAACACCTGTAACCAACCCGGTCAGCACCAACTGCTGATCCGATAAGCGAACCACCCGCTGGCGGAAACCAAACTTAACCCGGCTAATCCGTTCCACACTGACAGCAATACTAAATCGATCGCCACTGGTCAGTGACTGTTTGTAATCAAGTTCAGAACGCACCACAACCAGATGCACGCCCTCTGCAGTCAATGCGGCAAAGTCGATCCCTTTTTCCAGCAGAAATTCATGACGGGCATGTTCCAGATAATTAAAGTAGACCCCGTTATTCACAATTCCTTGCAGGTCACACTCATAGTCCCGCACTTTCATTTCCAGACTGAATGACATATCTCTCCCTCGTCGCAAAAGGCTGTTATACCACAGCCGCATTACGCTTCCGATCAAAGCGGTTAGCAAAACGGCTGTTTATGGTTTTAACTCTATACAGCTCAATGCAAGGCTTATCATCGACAGGAGAGCACCATGTCTCAAATCACCGGCAGTTGCCTATGCGGTCAGGTCAGCTTCACAATCCAGCCCCCTTACTTAGTGTTCCAAAACTGTTTCTGCTCACGTTGCCGTAAAAGCAGCGGTAGCGCCCATTGCAGTGGGATTATTATGCCCCCTGGACAGTTCAAATGGCTGACGGGTGAAGCGCAGGTTGGCCGCTATGAGATACCTGAGGCTGAGCACTATGCCACCGGCTTCTGCCAACGCTGTGGCAGTAACATGCCCTGGCTAACCCAATGCGGCTCAGCAATGGTTGTGCCTGCGGGCAGCCTCGACAGCTCGCCCCAGGCGCTACCGGAACAAAATATTTTCTGGGACAACCACGCCGACTGGTATCGGTTACCCGATACTCTAAAAACTTTCGTCGCTGCGCCCGGCCAATCCGCATCAACCAGCATTAAGCAATAACCCAGGGAGAGAAGGCATGTTTGCAGTCATTTTTGAAGTCTGGCTTAGGCCTGAGGGACGCGATCAATACCTGGAAATTGCCGCTGAAATGCGCGAAAAAGTCGCGCAGATCGAGGGTTTTATTTCGGTAGAGCGTTTTCAGAGCCTGACGGAAGAGGGCAAGCTGGTGTCGCTGTCATTCTGGCAGTCCGAAGCCGCCATTCAACAATGGCGCCAACAGATAGACCATGGCCGCGCGCAGAGCCTGGGGCGCCACCAGCTGTTCAAGGACTACCGGCTGAGAGTTGCTCATATTATGCGCGATTACGGGCCTGACGACAGGCAGCAGGCGCCGAATCCATAAGCACTGGCTACTGCTGTATTCCCATCCAGAAGACCTGCCAGCAGTGTGCATCAGGGTCACTAAAGCTACGACCATAAACCAGACCATGGTCGATGGCACCACCCACTGCTTTAGCCCCGGCATTCATGGCGCAGTCATACAGCCGCGCCACCTCATCCCGTGTATCCACCTGCAAGCTGAGAAAGGCCTTGGCCGCTGTTTCGCTATCACTACCGGAATCCTGCTTTGCCTGTTGATAGCCAGCATGCGTATGCAGCAACAGCTGGACCCGGCCCTTGGCCAGCGCAGTCATCTCGGCACCAGACAGCTGCAGATTTACAGCAAAACCAAGCTGCAGATAAAACGCTGTTGCTCGATCCAATGATGCAACCGGCAAATTGACAAACAATACCGACATAATAACTCCGATTATTTAATACCAAGCACAGCAGGCATTTAACTTGAACAAAAATCAACCATTAATGCTTGGCAAAACCCACTGGATTTTCTATCATATTTAAAAATGTTATATGCATATTCTATTTAGTTATTTAAAGGTCTCATTATGAAACCAATTGTCACAACCTTTTTCGATGAACCCACGTTCACCTACAGCTATATCGTGCAGGACCCTTCCAGTAAACACTGCGCTATCATCGATTCTGTGTTGGACTTTGATTATGCCAGTGGTACCACATCCACCGCATCAGCTGACGCAATTCTGCGTTTTATCGAACAACAACAGCTCAGCGTCGACTGGGTACTGGAAACCCATGTCCACGCAGATCACCTGTCCGCGGCACCTTATCTGGCAGAACGGTGCGGTGCCAAATTAGGTATTGGCATGAATATCACCATCGTCCAGGACACCTTTGGTAAGGCCTTTAACGCCGGCAGCGAATTTTGCCGGGACGGTAGCCAGTTTGACGCGCTATTTAACGATGGCGACAGTATTTATATTGGTTCGCTAACCGGTAAGGCTATTCACACCCCGGGGCATACACCCGCCTGTATGACCTATGTTTTTGCTGACGCGGCCTTTGTTGGCGACACCCTGTTTATGCCCGACTATGGCACCGCCCGCTGCGACTTTCCTGGTGGCGATGCAGCCACCCTTTACCGCTCTATTCAGAAAGTCTTTGCCCTGCCAGACGATACTCGACTGTTTATGTGTCACGACTACAAGGCACCGGGGCGAGATAGCTATGCCAATGAGACCAGTGTCGCGGAAGAGCGTCAGCACAATATTCATGTTGGCGAAGGCATCAGTGAGTCTGACTTCGTCAAAATGCGTCAGGCCCGTGATGCCACGCTGGCTATGCCCCGCCTGATTCTGCCATCAGTTCAGGTCAACATGCGGGCAGGACAAATGCCACCAGCAGAAGAAAACGGTCAGGTATATCTCAAGGTGCCCATTAACCTGTTTTAAACCGGCAACCACCTATAACAAGAATGACATTCCGGAGATGACTATGGATGTTCGCCAACTAACGCCATTTATCAGCGTGTCCCCTCAGCTTACCAGCAGTGATATTGGCCTTGTCGCCTCACAAGGCTTTAAAGCCATTATCTGCAACCGGCCTGCCAACGAAAGTGAAGATCAGCCGGATATGGCTGAACTGCAGGCCGCAGCAGAACTGCAGGGGTTAGCATGGCACGACCTGCCAGTGATCGCCGGAAACATCACCGATACTGACATTCAGAGCTTTGCCCAGTTGCTACAAAATCTACGCGGCCCGGTACTGGCGTTCTGCCGCACGGGAACGCGCAGCAGCACGCTATGGGCGCTGTCCGAAGCACCCAGATTGTCAGTCGATGCGATCCTTGCTACCACCGCCTCCGCTGGCTACGATCTCAGCGCCCAACACGAGCGTCTTCAGGCACTGAGTGAAAACCCGACTACCACACCATTAACGGTGGCGGGCAGTCGTCATGACGTTGTCATTGTCGGTGGCGGCGCGGGAGGCCAAGCAGTTGCCCACAGCCTGTTGAAACGCGCGCCCGATCTGGATATAGCGATCATCGAACCGCGCACTGAACACTACTACCAACCAGGCTGGACCCTGGTAGGTGGTGGCGTATTTGACCGCCGCGACACCGTCCGAGCCATGCGTGACGTCATGCCCGAACGTGCTAAATGGTACCAGGCCGCCACTGCGGGTTTCGCCCCGCAACAACAGCAGGTGATACTCGAAGACGGCGAGCGTATCGGCTATCGCATTCTGATTATCGCCCCTGGCCTAAGCCTGGACTGGGATGCAATACCCGGTTTAAAGGACACCCTGGGCAGCAATGGTGTTACCTCTAACTACCAGTTTGATCTGGCACCCTATACTTGGGAGCTGATTCAAAGTCTGCGCAATGGCAAAGCCCTGTTTACCCAACCTCCCATGCCTATCAAATGTGCCGGTGCGCCACAGAAAGCCATGTATCTGGCCTGTGACCACTGGACTCGGCAGAATCGCATGCAGGATATTCAGGTGGAATTTTGTAACGCCGGCGGCGCTCTGTTCGGCGTCGCCGACTATGTTCCTGCATTAATGGAATACGTGAAGAAGTACGCTATCCAACTCAATTTCCAACATAACCTGGTAGCGGTAGACGGCAACGCCAAGACAGCGTTATTCAAAACCGTCGACGCAGAAGGCAGTGTCAGCGAAATTGAAAAACCATTTGATATGATGCATGTCTGCCCACCCCAGAAAGCACCTGCTTTCATTGCTGACAGCCCACTGTCAGATGCCGCAGGCTGGCTCGACCTGAATTCAGAAACCCTGCAACACAAGCAGTTCGGCGATATCTTCGGACTCGGCGACGCGGGCAATAGTCCAAATGCAAAAACGGCAGCAGCAGTACGCAAGCAAGCACCCACGGTTGCAGAAAACGTCTTGCTCGCACTGCAGGGCGAATCTCCCCGGGCAATATACGATGGCTACGGCTCATGCCCACTAACGGTTGAGCGTGGCAAAATTGTCCTGGCCGAGTTTGGTTATGGCGGCAAACTGCTGCCCACCTTCCCAACCTGGCTGATCGACGGTAAACAACCGAGTCGCCTATCCTGGTTCCTAAAGGAGAAGATGCTGCCCTGGATCTACTGGAATGCCATGCTAAAAGGCCATGAATGGCTAGCCAAACCAGAAATTCTGGCCCACAAGCCAACCGCCCATGAAGCGCAGCAAGCCTGCGACTTCCGTGACAAAACATAACCCGTAATTCGGATCACCAGATGAAGCTGCAACGTATCCTACCGATGCTTGAGTGGGCCAGAGTCTACGACAAGCCCACGTTTACCAGTGATTTGGTTGCGGCCGCTATTGTCACCATTATGCTGATCCCGCAGTCGCTGGCCTATGCCTTGCTGGCAGGACTGCCAGCCGAGGTAGGCCTGTATGCCAGCATTTTGCCCCTGGTTGCCTACACCCTGTTTGGCAGCAGTCGCACTCTGGCAGTCGGTCCTGTGGCTGTGGTTTCACTGATGACGGCCGCCGCCGTCGGTAACCTGGCGCTACAAGGCACGGCTGAATATCTGGCGGCAGCCATCGCACTGGCCTTTCTCTCCGGCGTCATCCTGATATTGATGGGAATATTCCGGCTTGGCATGCTGGCCAACTTCCTCAGCCATCCAGTGATATCCGGTTTTATCACTGCATCCGGGATTATCATTGCCGCATCTCAGTTGAAACACCTGCTAGGCGTCAATGCCAGCGGCCATAACCTGTACCAAATTCTGTTCAGCCTCAGCAGTCAGTTAGACAACCTGAACTGGCCGACGCTGATCATCGGTATCAGCGCGACAGGGTTTCTGTTCTGGACCAGAAAACAGTTAAAACCTTTACTCATAAGATCCGGGCTGTCTCGCCGCACCGCAGATATTCTGACCAAGGCCGGTCCCGTCTTCATGGTGGTGGCCACCACACTGGTAACCTGGGGCGGCGACCTGCAAAACAGTGGCGTCAAGGTCGTTGGCAGCATACCTCAGGGGTTACCGGGGCTCAGCCTGCCGAGTTTCAATCCGGAGGTATGGGAACAACTCCTGGTTTCAGCGTTGCTCATCAGCGTGGTCGGCTTTGTCGAGAGTGTCTCCGTTGCCCAAACCCTGGCCGCAAAACGCCGCCAACGAATCTCACCTGATCAGGAGCTAATTGGTCTTGGCAGTGCCAATATCGCCAGTTCGATCTCCGGCGGTTTTCCTGTCACCGGCGGCTTTTCTCGCTCTGTGGTCAATTTTGATGCCGGCGCAGCAACGCCAGCTGCAGGGGCATTTACTGCCCTCGGTATCGCCATTGCCACACTGTTGCTGACGCCGCTGCTGTTTTTTCTGCCCCAGGCCACATTAGCCGCCACCATTATCGTTGCCGTGCTATCACTGGTAGATCTCGCTGCCCTTAAACGTACCTGGCAATATTCGCGCAGTGACTTTTCTGCCATGCTGGCAACCTTGCTGCTTACCCTGGCAGAGGGTGTTGAAATTGGCATTGTCGCGGGTGTCGGGCTATCGATCCTGCTCTACCTATACCGTACCAGCAAACCTCACAGTGCCATTGTCGGCCGGGTTCCGGGAACGGAGCATTTCCGCAATATCGACCGGCATGAGGTAGAAACTGATGCCAGCCTGCTAACACTGCGGGTAGATGAAAGCCTCTATTTTGCCAATGCCCGTTACCTGGAAGATTTGGTGTATGACTTGGTGGCGCGTAACCCAAGGGTCAAACATCTTATTTTGATGTGCCCTGCAGTCAATCTCATTGATGCTTCCGCCCTGGAAAGCCTGGAAGCGATCAACCAGCGGTTACAGGACAGTGGGGTGTGCCTACACCTGTCAGAGGTTAAAGGACCCGTAATGGATCAATTGCAACGCAGCCAGTTTTTGGTCGCGTTAAGTGGCCAGGTATTTCTCAGCCAGTTTGATGCCTGGAACCAGTTACGTCAGCCAACCACGCAAACACAGGTCACAGCGATAGTTGATTAACACTGAGTTCAACCTGACTTAAACGCTGTTTTAAAACAAAGAGAGTCGTGACAGCAGCTCCCTATCATCGCCGCCTAAACCTAGATATGGATTGTAATAACCTGTCTCATCCCAACCATCTAGCGATGAATATTGAGAAAAATAGTTAAAAAACAATTAAAAAGCCGAATAAAACCTCTTCTCGGTGTCAATCCACAACCCAAGACTCCCATTCTTGGCCTAATGCCAGAAAATGCGCCCTTGTCATAACAACTTTCAAACAGATGACTTAAAAAAACAGCCACCACTTATACAAAGTACACCTATTATTTATATAGGTTAATTAAGGTGGGTTATATGAACCATATATTCCGGGACAGAATGGGCTTGCCATCTGTCCTGACGCTGTTATTGCTTCTTTTAATACCGCTACAACCATTGCTGGCAGCAGGCGATATTGTCCGCGTCCAATTACTATGGAAGCATCAGTTTCAGTTCGCCGGCTATTACATGGCGAAGGAGAAAGGCTTTTATAAGCAACAGGGCATTGAACCTGAGTTCCTCGAACTGTCATCTGGTGAAGATCCGGCCGATGTTGTTACACGAGGTGATGCCGAGTTTGGTATTGGCCGCTCATCCCTGGTAGTGCAACGGCTCACTGGCAGTCCTGTGGTGGCTTTACTGGCCGCATTTCAGCAATCCCCTCTGATGCTAATGTCTCGTGCCGACAGCGGCATTCAGTCTCCCGCTGACCTCAAAGGCAAGCGTGTAGAGATCACTCTGGAAGCGCAGCAAGGCTCAGAAATTATCGCCATGCTACTGAAATATGGCGTCACCCTGGACGACATAGTATTAGTGCAGCACTCCTTCGCTCTGGATCAACTGACAGCCGGAGAGACGGATGCGGTAGGTTCCTACATCTCAAATGAGCCCTATGCCATGTCCCTCAAAGGGATCGAAGTGAATCAAATTCACCCCCAAGATCATGGCTTTCCCATGTACTCTGATATTCTCTTTACCAGTGAAAATACTGCCCGCACACAACCCGATCTAGTGCAACGATTCAAACGTGCCACGGTGCAAGGCTGGCTATACGCGTTTGACCATATCGACGAAACCGTGGCGCTCATCATGCGCGAGTATAACTCCCAGGAACGTAGCCAAGACGCGCTGACCTATGAGGCTGAAAGTCTAAAAGCACTGGCATTTGACGATATGGGGCTGTTTGGCAGCCTCGAAGAATCACGCTTTCAAGCCATGGCCAATGTCTACCGACTTACGGGTCAGCTCGATGGCGATATTGATCTGTCCGGATTTGTTTTCTGCTGCAGTATAAACCCTGAAAACAGCCTGCAGATTTCGCTAAAAGAGCGACAAAATCTGGCTCAGCTACCGAAATTAACGGTGTGTGTCGAGCAGGACTGGATGCCGTTTTCCGGTGTTCGCAGCAATGATATGCAAGGCATTATCGTTGACTACACCCAGCAGCTGTTTCAGTCCCTGGGGCTGAAATATCAATGGCGTGTCACCGATCATTGGCACCAGGCTTCTGCGATGCTGCACAGTGGGCAATGCGATATTCTCAGCGGCGTGCTCAATCTTATGCAAGGCAATGAACTGGCAGCATTCTCCAAACCGTTTTTCAGTATGCCGATGGTTGCCGCCAGTCGAAATGGGGAAGGTATAGAGAGCATAGCCCTGCGCCGTGGCCGGGTCGGATTTCTCTCCTATCATGGACTTGGCCGGCTGTTAGAAGGGCGCCACCCTGGTCTCAAACTGAGAGAAATTGCTTCGGTGGCTGAAGGCCTGCGACAGGTACAAAACGGTGACCTGGATACATTTATCGATGCCGAAGCCAGTATTGCGTTCTCCCTGCGCGAAGCCAATATCAGCAACCTGGTGATTGATGCCAGCATTCAAGACTCATGGGATCTGGGTTTTACCGTTGCGGAAGAGAATAGTTACCTGCTCCCTCTGCTGGAGAGGTCTATGGACAGTCTGGAGGCTCAGTTCCGCAATGAGGTTGCCACCCGCTGGTTACCGCTAACCTACAAGCCCCCGATTGATCCTGATGACCTGGAAAGGCTGATACTGATCTTGGTCGCAATCGCAGCGGTGTTCGGCTACCGCTACTACGCCATTCAAAAAAACAACCGCATTCTGGAGAAAATTGTCCACGCCGACCCGCTCACCGGGGCAAAAAACCGTTATGCCATGCAGCAGCAACTGCAACTGCATATTAACCTCGCCGCGCGCAGTGACAGACCGCTGAGCGTGATTTTTCTGGATATTGATAACTTCAAACAGATCAATGACCATTTCGGTCACAGTCAAGGCGACAAGGTACTGATTGCCGTCTGCGAAGCCCTACAGAATGGATTGCGCATCACCGATCAACTGGGTCGCTGGGGTGGTGAGGAGTTCCTGGTGGTGCTGCCAGATACTGATATTGAGGGCGGTAGCCAGGTAGCAGAAAAACTGCGCCAGCACCTAAAAAGCGCCTCAACAGAAGATTTTAAATTACCCACCTGCAGCTTTGGGGTCGCCGAATGGCAAACTGGTGAGAGCCAGGACGATCTGGTCAGACGCGCCGACAATGCTCTGTATCAGGCCAAGTACCGAGGCAAAGACATGGTACGACAAGCCTTTTACCCCATCCCGTCAAAACCCATGCCGATAAAATCACAGCCCAGACAGCCATATTAGACACAAAAAAGCCGCCCTTAAGGCGGCTTGTTAAATGCAACTGGGCTTACATTACTTTCACGTCCAGCTCACCCTTCTCATAGCGCACCGCCATATCTTCCAGTGCTACAGCTCTGATCTTATCGGCATGACCTGCAGTACCAAAGGCTTCATAGCGCGCGACACAGATATCGCTCATCGCTTCCATGGTTTTCTTCAGATACTTACGCGGATCAAACTCGGCCGGATTTTCCGCCAGGAAACGACGAATCGCACCGGTGGAAGCCAGACGCAGATCGGTATCAATATTCACCTTACGCACACCGTACTTGATGCCTTCGACAATCTGCTCAACCGGCACACCATAGGTTTCCGGAATCGCGCCGCCAAATTCATTGATGATCGCCAGCCACTCCTGCGGCACAGACGAAGAACCATGCATCACCAGATGGGTTTCTGGAATACGGGCATGAATCGCCTTAATGCGGTCAATCGCCAGAATGTCACCAGTAGGTGGCCGGGTAAATTTGTATGCGCCGTGACTAGTACCACAAGCAATGGCCAATGCATCGACACCGGTTTTCTTGACGAAGTCAGCCGCTTCATCCGGGTCAGTCAGCATCTGATCATGGGACAGCGTACAATCCGCACCGATACCGTCCTCTTCACCGGCCTGTCCGGTTTCCAGAGAACCCAGGCAGCCCAACTCGCCTTCTACCGACACGCCACAGGCGTGGGCCATTTCTACCGTACGACGGGTTACATCAACGTTGTACTCATAACTGGATGGCGTTTTGCCATCACCTTTCAACGAGCCATCCATCATCACTGATGAGAACCCCATCGCAATGGAACGCTGACAGACTGCCGGTGAAGTACCATGATCCTGATGCATGCACACCGGGATATGTGGGAACTCTTCAATCGCCGCCAAAATCATATGGCGCAGGAAATTGGAACCAGCGTACTTACGGGCACCGGCAGAGGCCTGCACGATAACCGGAGAGTTGGTTTTGTCCGCCGCTTCCATGATGGCACGCATCTGTTCCACGTTATTTACGTTAAACGCCGGGATGCCATAGCCGTATTCTGCCGCGTGATCCAGCAGCTGACGCATGGAGATTAAAGCCATTGTGTCACCTATTTATGTTGATTATGCATGCCTGAGGGCATGTATCAGGGTGCTCACAGGCACCCTGAACCATTAACTGTTTTTTGCTTCCAGAGCTGCGACTGCAGGCAACACCTTGCCTTCAACGAATTCCAGGAACGCACCACCGCCGGTGGAAATATAAGACACCTTATCAGCGATAGCGTATTTGTCCACCGCTGCCAGCGTGTCGCCACCACCAGCAATGGAGAAGCCCTTATTATCAGCGATCGCCAGGGACAGTGCTTTCGTACCTTCACCAAACTGATCAAACTCAAACACACCCACCGGACCGTTCCAGATAATAGTGCCGGCATCTTTCAGTAAACTCGCCAGGGCCGCTGCAGAGTCAGGGCCGATGTCCAAAATCATGTCATCTTCCGCCACGTCTTCCACCGCTTTCACGGTTGCAGTTGCGGTTTCCGCAAACTCAGTGGCGACAACCACGTCGGTTGGCAGCGGGATGTTCACCCTAGCCATCAGCGCTTTGGCCACCGGCACCAAGTCATGTTCACACAGCGATTTGCCGACTGGCTTGCCCGCAGCGGCCAGGAAGGTGTTAGCAATACCGCCTCCAACAATCAACTGATCGACTTTATCTGACAATGAATTCAGAACTTCCAGTTTAGTGGAAACTTTAGAACCACCCACAATCGCGGTCAGTGGCCGGGCAGGCTTATCCAGCGCCTTACCCAGTGCATCCAGCTCACCAGCCAGCAGTGGACCCGCACAAGCCACCGGCGCAAAGCGGGCTACGCCATGAGTGGAAGCCTGGGCGCGATGCGCGGTACCGAAAGCATCCATCACAAATACGTCGCACAACGCTGCATAGGCCTGAGCCAATTCATCAACATCTTTTTTCTCACCCTTGTTGAAGCGCACGTTCTCCAGCAACACCAGCTCACCGGCGGCAACATCAACCCCTGCGGCAAAGTCCTTGATCACTTGAACATCACGCCCCAGCAATCCAGCCAGGTGGTTTGCCACGGGCAGCATAGAGAAAGCTTCATCATATTCACCTTCAGTCGGACGACCCAGGTGAGACATCACAATCACTTTCGCACCCGCATTAAGGGCCAGCTCTATAGTGGGCAAAGACGCCCGAATCCGGGCATCGGAGGTAACAACACCGTTCTTAACCGGCACGTTAAGATCTTCCCGGATCAGCACGCGTTTGCCGGCCAGATCCAGATCGGTCATTTTCAATACGCTCATTGACGTGTCCTACAGGTTGTAAAAATTAAATCAGTTACGGCTGGTCGACAGATCCAGCCAGCGCTTCGCCACATCCAGCATCCGATTGGCAAAGCCCCATTCATTATCAAACCAGCACACCAGCTTCAGCAGACGACCTTCACACACCCGGGTTTGGGTGCCATCCACAATGCCAGAGCGGGTGTCATGGTTAAAATCCACCGAGGCATGGGGTTCTGCGGTATACCCCAACAACCCTTGCAAGCGCCCAGCCGCAGCCTGCTCAAGCAGCCGGTTCACTTCAGCAACATCGGTATCCCGTTTCAGGTTTAGTGACAGGTCCATCATCGATACGTTGATGGTGGGTACCCGTACATGCAGGCATTCAAACTTACCCGCCAGTTGCGGCAATAAACGGTCGATACCCTTACTTAACCCGGTATCCACCGGCACGATCGACTGCATGGCACTGCGGGTCAGCCGCAGGTCGGTCTGGTGATAGCTATCAATGACCGGCTGGTCATTCATGGCAGAGTGAATCGTTGTCGTCACACCATTAACGATTCCCAGTTCACGATCCAGCAGATCCAGCAACGGCACAATGCAGTTAGTGGTACAGGACGCAGCGGAGACGATTCTATGCTCCGCCTGCAGTGACGTTTCATTGACACCACAAACCACAGTGCAGTCCACCTCGGCAGTGGCTGGCTGCGAAAATAGCAGCCGCTGTGCACCCTGGGTAATATGCCGCTCGGCGTCCTGCCGGGTTTTAAAAGACCCGGAACATTCAAATAGCAGATCAATATTCAGGTCAGCCCAGGGTAGCTGTTCGGCTTCAGCGTGATTCAGTAACAAAATCTGATCACCATTAATATTCAGATGATTCTGATCCTGCTGCACCGGTAACGGAAAACGGCCATGCGTCGTGTCATAGCGGGTCAGATAAGTGACCGTCTCCGGGTCAGACAATTCATTGATCGCCACGACCCTGAGCTGATCCTGATAGCCATTTTCGTAGATCGCCCGCAGCAGACACTGACCGATGCGGCCATAGCCATTAATTGCGATTCGATAACTCAACGCAGTCACTCACCTAGGCGGGGCCAAGCCCCACGCTTTAAAGTACAGATTTAACTGTGACCACAACGTTGTCGACAGTGAAGCCAAAGTATTTGAACAGGTCACCTGCCGGTGCTGACTCACCAAAGGTAGTCATACCCACAATGGCACCATTCAGGCCCACATACTTGTACCAGAAGTCAGCCTGAGCCGCTTCTACCGCCACACGTGCAGTGACAGCTGCCGGCAGCACACTTTCACGATACGCCGCATCCTGCTGGTCAAACAACCGGGTTTCCGGCATAGACACCACGCGTACCTGCTTACCTTCAGCGGCCAGCGCCTCGGCGGCATCCATCGCCAACCCCACTTCGGAGCCAGTGGCAATCAGGATGGCATCCGGCTGACCGTCACTATCACGCAGGATATAACCGCCACGGGCGATATTCGCCAGCTGTTCATCGCTACGTTGCTGGTGCGGTAGCGCCTGACGGGAGAAGATCATCGCGGTTGGACCGTCGGTACGTTCCAGTGCTGTTTTCCATGCCACCGCTGATTCAACGGCATCACATGGACGCCAGCAGCTCATATTCGGCGTGTGACGCAGGTTGGCAATCTGTTCGATTGGCTGATGAGTCGGACCATCTTCACCCAGACCAATGGAGTCATGGGTATATACGTGGATCGCCCGTTGCTTCATCAGCGCCGCCATACGCACTGCATTACGCGCATACTCCATAAAGACCAGGAAGGTAGCGCCGTAAGGAATAAAACCACCATGCAGAGCAATGCCGTTCATCATGGCTGACATGCCAAATTCGCGCACGCCGTAGAACATATAGTTACCATCGGCATCATCTCTACTGACACCCTTGCAACCAGACCACAGTGTCAGGTTAGAACCGGCCAGGTCGGCGGAGCCACCCAGCAGTTCTGGCAACATCGGACCATAGGTATTCAGCGCATTCTGCGATGCTTTACGCGAGGCAATGGTTTCACCCTTAGCCTGCAGCTCACGAATCCAGCTATCCGCTTTTTCAGCAAAATCAGCTGGCAGATCACCAGAGATCCGACGCAGCAGTTCCGCCGCTTCCTCTGGGTATTCAGCACGGTAAGCCGCAAAACGGTCATTCCACTCATTTTCCGCATGGCTGCCAGCTTCCCGGGCATCCCAGTCCGCAGCAATATCTTCGGGAATGGTAAAGGCAGGCTGTGTCCAGCCCAGACGTTCACGAGTCAGGGCAATTTCATCATCACCCAACGGCGCACCGTGGCAATCTTCCTTACCTTCTTTGTTCGGCGAACCAAAACCGATCACGGTTTTACAGCAGATCAGGGTCGGTTGCTCAGTGTTTTCCTGTGCTTTAACAATCGCATCACGAATCTGGTCGGCATCATGGCCATCCACTGCCGGAATTACCTGCCAACCATAGGCTTCAAAACGCTTGGCAGTATCGTCGGTAAACCAGCCTTCCACTTCACCATCGATGGAGATACCGTTGTCATCCCAGAACGCAATCAGCTTGCCCAGCCCCAGCGTACCCGCCAGAGAACAGGCTTCGTGGGAGATACCTTCCATCATGCAACCATCACCCATAAAGGCATAAGTGTGGTGATCGACAATATCGTGGCCTGCACGGTTGAATTGTGCCGCCAGCACTTTCTCTGCAATGGCAAAACCCACCGCATTGGTGATGCCCTGACCCAGTGGACCTGTGGTGGTTTCAACACCCGGGCAGTAACCGTATTCCGGATGGCCTGCAGTTTTGGCATGCAACTGACGGAAATTTTTCAGATCATCGATGGACACATCGTAACCAGTGAGGTGCAACAGGCTATAGATCAACATGGAGCCATGGCCGTTGGACAGAATAAACCGGTCACGATCAAACCATTGCGGGTTGGATGGGTTGTGCTTAAGGAAATCATTCCATAGCACCTCGGCAATATCCGCCATACCCATAGGGGCACCCGGGTGACCTGATTTAGCTTTCTGTACGGCATCCATGCTCAATGCGCGAATCGCATTGGCAAGTTCTCGACGAGAGGACATTCACTCAGCTCCTGGGCACCGGGCCCATCGATAGAATTCGGGGAAAATTTGCGCGCAATTTTCCCCCAGATAGCAGCCAGCTTCAAATCAGATTTAGTGTTTTCGTGAAAAAATGAGTCTTTTTCATGCAAAAACGCATTTTTTTCATCGCCAAACGGATTGTACGTTAGGCATTCAACTTTTGCGGGGGTACAATACCGCCCTTTCCAGACTGGGCCTCTGTGCATTGTCCTGCCAGCCCAACTAATATTTCTTTCCGAAGACAAACTTTCCGAGGGTCTCCCGAAAATGAGCGAATACGGCTTGTTTACCTCAGAATCCGTTTCTGAAGGTCATCCAGACAAAATTGCCGACCAGATCTCCGACGCAGTACTGGATGCCATCATTGCTGAAGACAAATATGCCCGCGTCGCCTGTGAAACCATGGTGAAAACCGGTGTCGCTATTGTCTCTGGTGAAATCTCCACCAACGCCTGGGTCGACCTGGAAGACCTGGTGCGAAAAGTTATCTGCGATATCGGCTACACCTCATCTGATGTCGGTTACGACGGCGCGACCTGTGGTGTCCTCAACATCATCGGCAAACAATCAATCGATATCGCCCAAGGGGTTGACCGCAGCAAACCTGAAGACCAGGGCGCCGGTGACCAGGGCCTAATGTTCGGTTACGCCTCTAATGAAACGGATGTGCTGATGCCAGCACCAATCACCTATGCTCACCGTTTAGTAGAGCGTCAGGCGGAAGCACGCAAATCCGGCCTGCTGCCCTGGCTGCGACCGGATGCGAAATCTCAGCTGACTTTCCGTTATGAAAACGGTAAGCCCGTGGCGGTAGATGCACTGGTACTATCGACCCAGCATAACCCCGATGTCACACAGTCCGATCTGCGTGAAGCGGTCATGGAGCTGATTGTTAAACACGTTATTCCTGCCGAATGGATCACGGCGGACACCCGTTTCCACATCAACCCGACCGGCAACTTTGTCATAGGTGGCCCGGTGGGTGACTGTGGCCTGACCGGGCGCAAGATCATCGTTGATACCTACGGCGGCATGGCCCGCCATGGTGGCGGCGCGTTCTCCGGTAAGGACCCATCCAAGGTGGACCGTTCTGCGGCCTATGCTGGCCGCTACGTTGCCAAAAACATCGTGGCTGCCGGTCTGGCGGATCGCTGTGAGATTCAGATCTCTTACGCCATCGGTGTTGCCGAACCAACCTCAGTGGCAATCAATACCTTTGGCACCAACAAGATCCCGGATGAGCGTATCATCCAGCTGGTTAAGGAGCACTTTGATCTGCGCCCCTACGCCATCACCAAGATGCTGGACCTGCTGCACCCGATGTATCAAGCAACCGCGGCTTATGGTCACTTCGGTCGCAACCCGTTTGAGATGGAATTTAAAGGCGATGTTTTTACCGCCTTTACCTGGGAACGCACTGATAAAGCCGACGCCCTGCGCGACGCTGCTAGCTTGTAAGCAAATACCCACGCAAACAGAAAAGCACCTTCGGGTGCTTTTTTTGTGCCTGATTATCACTGCAGCGCGCACTCAAACGAGGGTGCAATTTAGCGTTTGATCCCGGATAATCCATGCATCATTAACGGGTTGAATCTGCCATGAGAATTCCACGCTTTTATGAACCCCAGCCATTCAGCACAGGGGGAACCATTCAGCTGAGTGACGATGTAATTCAACATGTCTGCCGCGCCTTGCGCATGCGCCCCGGCGATGCACTGTGCTTATTCAATGCCGAAGGTGTCGAATGCCGAGCCGAGCTGGTGCAGGTCGAAAAACGCGCCGCCACAGCACGTATCATCGCGCATACCGAACCTAAGGTAGAATCGCCTTTGGCCGTTACCATAGGCCAGGTGCTGTCCCGTGGTGAACGTATGGATTACGCAGTACAAAAAAGCACCGAGCTAGGTGCAAGCCGCATCTCACCACTGTTTTCCGAACGTTGTGAGGTCAAACTCGTCGAACAACGGCAGGAAAAACGTACCCGCCACTGGCAACAGGTCGCCATCAGTGCCTGTGAGCAAAGTGGCCGGGTCATACCACCGGAAATCGACGCCCCAACAGGGTTGGCGCAATGGCTGAGTAAACAGGATGCGGAACTCAAGCTGGTACTACACCATCATAGTCAGCAGCCATTGGAGGACATCAGCCGCCCCGGCTCAGTGGCGCTGCTGATCGGCCCCGAAGGCGGGCTGACCGAAGCCGAGGTGGAGCTGGCTATGCAACACGGCTTTCAGCCACTGGCATTAGGCCCCAGGGTAATGCGTACAGAAACGGCGCCGGTGGCGGCCCTGTCGATCCTCAACTATCTCTGGGGTGATATGGGCTGATGCTATCCGCCACCCATGCACTGGGGTACACTCAAAAACAAACGCGCTACAGGTATGTTTAACTTCCTATGACCATCAAACTTGGCATCATCATGGATCCGATAGAAGCGATCCATTACAAAAAAGACAGCTCACTGACCATGCTGCGTGCTGCACAGGAAAAGGGTTGGGAACTCTGGTATATGGAACAGCATCATCTGTTCTCCCGCGATGGCAAGGTCCAGGCCAGCATGGCACCACTCAGCGTTGCCATGAACCCCGCAGATTGGTTTCAGCGAGGCGACTATCAAACCAAAGCCCTTGCCGATCTGGATGTAATCCTGATGCGCAAGGACCCGCCGTTTGATAACGAATTTATCTACACTACCCATCTGTTGGAGCAGGCCGAGCGCGAAGGTGTGCTAGTGGTCAACCGACCGCAGAGCCTGCGTGATTTCAACGAAAAGTTGTTTGCCACCCACTTCCCACAGTGCTGCCCGCCAGTCTTGGCCAGCCGTGACCCTAGCCGGTTAAAAGCCTTTCATGCCGAACAGCAGGATGTGATCTTCAAACCCCTGGACGGCATGGGCGGATCACAAATTTACCGAGTCAAAGCGGACGCCCTGAATCTGGGGGTCATTATTGAGACGCTGACCGAGCATGGCAGCCGTACTATTATGGCTCAGCGATACATTCCGGACATCGTCTCCGGCGACAAACGTATTCTGATGATCGATGGCGAGCCAGTGCCCTACGCCCTGGCACGAATTCCCACCGGTACTGAAACCCGCGGTAACCTGGCGGCAGGCGGTCGCGGTGAAGGCCGCGAGCTAACGGAGCGCGACCGCTGGATCTGTGCCCAGATAGCCCCAACGCTAAAAGCAAAGGGACTGCTGTTTGTCGGGCTGGATGTGATCGGTGACTACCTGACCGAGATTAATGTCACCAGCCCAACCTGTATCCGCGAACTGGATCAGCAGTTTGGTCTGGATATCGGCATGCAGTTAATGAACTGCATCGCCAATCAGCTGAAACGTTAACAGTATAATGGAGCAGGGTAGGGTGAGACATGCAGCACAACCAGCCGTATCTGTCGCTGATCGTTTCGGCTTCACCCTGTTCTTTGCTGTCGCCTTTCATGCGCTGATCGTATTGGGAGTGGGCTTCACCGTCGACAAGCCTAAACCGCGCACCACCATCGAAGTCACTCTGGCTCAGCAGCCCAGTGAAATAAGCCCTGAGAAAGCTGACTTTATCGCCCAGGCAGACCAACTAGGCAGCGGCACAGAGCAAAAGAAACACCTGCCCTCTACCCGACAAACCGCTGAGTTTCAGGACAGCCAATCACAGCCACTGGCCGCGCAACAGACACCCCAGCCAACCCTGAACAACCAGTCCAATCCAGACACCATGGCCGAAGCCAGTCCGGGTAAGCAGAAGAACACCACCCCGGCGCGCAGCGGCCAACAAAAAGTGGTCACGACCACCAAAGCCAAGCAACACGCCAGTACCGACCGCAGCAGCCCGGACAAAACTGCCCCACAAGCGGCACCGGGCACCGCCACATCACTGCTGGCACGCAGTCTCGAAATCGCCAGCCTGCAGGCCGATATTAACCGTTTAAATGAACAACTCGCCCGGGCACCTCGGGTCTTGCGCGTCACGACTGCTGCCACTCGGGGGGCCGATTACGCGGCTTACATGGATGGCTGGCGTAAAGAGATCGAGCGCATCGGTAATATTAATTACCCGGCCGAAGCCCGGCGTCAAAAAATGTACGGCAGTTTACGCCTGCTGGTAGCGATTCGCGCCGATGGCACGGTAAAAGATATCGAAATGCTGAAATCGTCTGGCTTTCCAGTATTGGATGATGCAGCGATCAAGATTGTGCGCCTGGCATCCCCCTTCCAACCCTTCCCCGTTGAGATGCGCAAAAAGTACGACATGCTGGAGATCATCCGCACCTGGAAGTTTGAGAAAAAGGCATACTTAGACTAAGCCTTAAGTAACCGGTCTGTTACCGGTTGCCTGTTCCGAGCCAGTCATCAAGGCAGTCTATTATGGCAACCACGTTCCACTCACTACGAGATCATCTGTTGATCTCTATGCCCCATCTGGACGATCTGCATTTTTCCCAGACCGTTACCTATATCTGCGACCACAGCGAATACGGCGCCATGGGCATTGTTGTTAATCGTCCGGTCGGTATCAGTTTGGCCGACCTGTGTGACCACCTGGAGACGCCATGCCCTTCCATTAGCGATCAGCAACAATCCGTGTACTTTGGTGGCCCGGTAAAACCAGAACGCGGCTATGTGCTGCATCAGGCAGATGACCCACGCGAATGGCCTGACAGCTATTTCATTACTGACGAAATCTGCCTGACCACCTCAGTGGAAGTGATTGAGCTGGCAGGCAACGGCTGCTTACAGTCCGGTTACCTGGTAGCCTTGGGTTGCGCAGGCTGGGGGCCGGGGCAGTTAGAGCAGGAAATGGCAGATAACAGCTGGTTAAGCTGTCCGGCAAATTCAGATATACTCTTCCGCATTCCGGCTGAAGATCGCCTTCGGGCAGCCGCTTCGATACTGGGCGTAAATCTGGATCTTCTCTCCGCCCAGGCAGGACACGCCTGATACAGATGAGCAATGAATTAAGTCAGTTGATGGGGTTCGATTTCGGCACCTCCCGCATTGGCGTGGCTATTGGTCAGACACTGACCGGCACCGCCAGCGAGCTGCCCCCTGTTGCGGCTAAAGAAGGCAAGCCCGACTGGGTTCAACTGGACCGTTTGCTACAGGAGTGGCAACCCCAGGGGTTGGTTATCGGCGTGCCGCTGAATATGGATGGCAGTATCAGTGAAATGGCTTACCGGGCACGCAAGTTTGCCAACCGGCTGCATGAGCGGTATAAACTGCCAAGTTTTTTGCAGGATGAGCGCCTCTCCACCCGGGAAGCAAAATCGATCCATTTTGCACGGGGTGGCGGCACTGACTTCAAGCGTCAGTCCGTCGACGGCATTGCGGCCTGCCTAATTCTGGAAAGCTGGTTTCAAAGCACCACTCACATTCCTAGCCACACCCGTTTAGAGGACGTGTATGAGCTCAAGCAGCCTTAACGCAGAAGCCCTGCTCAAACAGGTCGAACAAGACCTGAAAGCATTACTGGCATCTAAAGAGCGCGAAGATCCACTGATGATCGGCATCCACACCGGCGGCGTCTGGCTGGCTGAGCGATTGCACAAGGCACTTAACCTCAACAGTCCAATGGGCGTACTGGACATCTCATTCCACCGTGACGACTTTAATCACAGCGGTCTGAGTATGGGTGGCCAGGGCCAGTCCAGCCAGCTCCCCGTAACAGAGGGGCGTCATGTCCTGCTGGTGGATGATGTCATCATGAGCGGCCGCACCATTCGGGCGGCACTAAATGAACTGTTTGATTACGGCCGACCCGCCTCGGTCACCCTGATTACACTGCTCGATCTGCAACGTCGTGAACTCCCGATTCAGGCTGATGTCACAGGTGGCACTCTGGCACTGGGTTCGGATCAGCAAGTGAAACTCACCGGTCCACATCCGCTGGAACTGGAAATTCGTCAGAAATAATTTGCCTGGACAGCTGCCATGTTTGAACACAACGACCCTAACCAGATTCAGCTTACCCCCGACGGTGAGTTGAAACACTTTATCACTGTGGAAGGCCTGTCCCGCGAACTGCTGACCGAAATCATGGATACAGCCGATTCGTTTGTGGACATGGGCGCGAAACAGGTGAAAAAGGTGCCGCTGCTACGTGGCAAAACCGTGGTAAACCTGTTTTTCGAAGCCTCAACCCGCACCCTGTCCACCTTTGAGCTGGCAGCGAAGCGCCTGTCGGCAGACGTGCTGAATCTGAATATCAGTACCTCATCCACCTCCAAGGGCGAGACGTTAAAAGACACGTTGATGACGCTGCATGCAATGCAATCAGACATGTTTGTCGTGCGCCATTCCAGCAGTGGCGCGGCACACTTTATCGCCCAGCATGTCACGCCGGATGTGGCCGTGATTAATGCCGGCGACGGGCGTCATGCTCACCCCACGCAAGCGATGCTGGATATGCTGACTATCCGCCGACACAAGGGCGACTTCACCCCGCTGACCGTCGCCATCGTTGGTGACATCCTGCACTCCCGGGTGGCGCGCTCCCAGATCCATGCCCTGCGCACTTTAGGTGCCGCCGAAATCCGGGTCATTGCGCCCAAGACCCTGCTGCCTCGGCATATCGAAGCCCTGGGCGTTAAGGTATATACCGATATGCAGCAAGGGCTGAAAGATGTAGACGTCATCATGATGCTGCGGCTACAGAAAGAACGCATGACCAGTGCCCTGCTGCCCAGCGAAAGTGAGTTCTACAAGCTCTATGGCTTGACCGCTGACAAACTGGCACTGGCCAAGCCCGATGCCGTGGTTATGCATCCGGGCCCGATCAACCGCGGCGTAGAGATTGCCTCTTCCGTTGCCGATGGTGAACAATCACTGATTCTGGATCAGGTCACTAACGGTATCGCCGTGCGCATGGCCGTGATGTCCATGGCGATGAGCGGCCAGACCAAATGCCGAATGGAAACAGCAGAGAATACCGAGACGAATCTATGAGCATTCTGATTCAGGGCGGCCGTATCATTGATCCCGCCAGCCAGACCGATACCATCGCCGACCTGTTAATTCAGGATGGTCGGATTGCCGCCATCGGCACTGACCTGCAGGAACAAGTTGAGCAGGTGATTGATGCCAGCGGCCAGATTGTCTGCCCCGGCCTGGTGGACCTTTGCGCTCACAGCCGCGAACCTGGCCCCTCTCAACGCGGCTCAATCAAAACCGAATCCAACGCCGCAGCCGCCGGTGGTATTACCACCATGATCTGCCCGCCAACCACTAACCCGGTGGTCGACAGTCCAGCTGTCGCGGAGTTAATTAAGGACCGTTGTGCAGAAACCGGCATCACCCGCATCAGACCCATGGGCGCACTCACCAAAGGTCTGGAAGGTGAACAACTGGCTCCCCTGTATGCTCTGGCCGCTTCCGGCTGTATTGCGTTCAGCAATGCCCGCCATGCGTTTGCCAATTCGCAGGTGCTGAACCGGACGCTGGAATACGCCGCCACCCATGACATGCTGGTGGTATTTAATCCAGAAGATGCTGCCCTGGCAGAGGGTGGTTGCATGCACGATGACACTACCAGCACTCGGCTGGGCCTGAACGGTATCCCAAGTGCCGCAGAGACCATCGAAGTTGCCCGCTGTCTGTTACTGGTGGAACAAACTGGCGTACGTGCCCACTTCGGCCAGATCTCTTGTGAACGTTCAGTACAGATGATTGCCGATGCCCGCGATCGCGGCCTGCCCGTAAGTGCCGATGTCGCCATTCAAAACCTGCTACTGGTGGATGAAAACGTCAATGGTTTCAACAGTGCCTTTCACCTGCAGCCACCACTGCGCAGCCAACTGGATCGCGCCGGCCTGATTCAGGGGCTTATCAGTGGTGCCATCCAGGCAATCTGCTCCAACCACCACCCCCTGGAACGGGCCGCCAAAGAAGCCCCGTTTGCCAATACCGAACCGGGCATGACTGGGTTAGAAACCTTGCTATCGCTGTCCCTGTTACTGGTAGAGCAACAGATTCTGGAGCTACCGCAGTTAATTGAAAAACTCACCCTGGCACCGGCCACCATTCTTGGTCTTAATGCCGGTACACTGAGTATTGGCAGCACCGCTGATATCTGTATTTTCAACCCAGACATGAGCTGGACCCTTACCCCGGAGACATCACGCTCCCGTGGCAAGAATACGCCATTCATGCATCACCCTCTGCGTGGCAAGGTCACCCATACCCTGCTGGGTGGACAGCCCGTTTTCAACCTGCAATAGCGGCAACGGCAGATCATGGCTTAAATGCCTTAAGCCATGATCTGCCTAGATGACATACGACTGATTAACCCCTACACTTTGTAAACGTTTACATCTATGGACTGGACATATACGTTTAATGACTGGAATATCAGGCCGCCTGCGGCAGCTATTTTCGTTGGCGCTAATACTATTCTGGATTTTCACCACCTCAACCGCAGCCGCCGTTACGGCTAAACCGACAACTGGCATTACGCTGGATCTGTCGCCTGCGGAACAGCAGTGGATCGCAGAGCATCCGGTAGTCAGAGTTGCCTTTGACGGCAACTACGCACCCTACAGTTTTCTGGACGATGACGGTCAATTTGCCGGTGTAACCACAGATATCACCCGGGAGTTGTTCAAGCGGGCCGGTATAACACTCAAAGTCTACCCTGACGGTCAGTGGAACAACCTATATAACGCAGCGCTAAAGCGTGATGTGGATGTGATTGCCACGCTGGTCAAACGCCCAGGCAGGGAAGCGTGGTTCAACTTCAGCCGCCCCTACCTTTCCCTTAGCCAATACATCATCACCCGCAAACAATCGTTACATGAATTTAATAGCAGGCGTGATCTGGCCGATCGTCGGGTCGCGATGGTGAGCGGTTATTCCATGGCCGAAGTGGTACTGCAAGAGTACCCTGACATTGAACCCGTATTTGTCGATACTCTGGAAGCCGCTCTGAAAGCCGTCGACCAAGGCAGTGCCGATGCCACGATTGCCGACATCGGTATGGCGCACCAACTTGTGCGCCAAAACAACCTCGACAATCTGGCTTATGCGATTTTGTATTCAGCGGACCAGTCACGTCAGGCCTTTGGCGTACGCAATGACTGGCCAGAGCTAGTCAGCATCCTGAATAAAGCACTTGCCACACTGCAAGATCAGGAGTTACTGAATATTTATGCCCGCTGGACCCTGCCAGACATCCCACAAATCAGTAATAACCTGTTCGGTCTCGCACCCCGATTCAGTGAATTCCAGAAACTCTGGTTAGAAAAGCAACCCGCGATCAAAGTTGGCGTAATGCAGTCATGGCCGCCGATTAACTACCTGAATAGCCGGGGTGAAGCAGACGGGATCGGAGCCGATTACCTAAGGGAAGTCAACCGTATGCTGGGCGGCAAACTCACCCCTGTGTACGGTGACTGGCAGCAACTTTATGAGGATTTTGAGCAGGGCAAGGTAGACGTTTTAATGGACCTGACACCAACCGCCGAGCGTACGCGTCAATTCCTGTTCAGCCGCCCCTATCTTGATATTCCCCATGCCCTGGTAGCACGTAAAGATAGCCCGTTATTGCATAGTGAAGCCGACCTGAAAGGTAAAACACTGGCGTTAGAAGAGGGCTTTGGCAACGTCAAATACTTTAAAACCCAGCTCCCTAGTGTCGCGCTAAAACTCTTCCCTACTACCCGCGATGCGCTGAATGCTGTGTCCAGAGGGGATGCCGATGCCTATGCTGGCAACCGCGCGGTTGCTATGCATATTATCTCACGCGAACTGATCTCGAATTTACGGATTCATAACGACCTGCAAAAAGAAGGTTCCGTACTGGCCTTCGGTGTGCGTAAAGACTTACCCATGCTGGCGGATCTTATTAATCAGGCACTGGCATCTATCACACCTCAAGTAAGAGAGCGTATTAACCTACGTTGGATCGGCATTGGCAAAAGTTTTGTCGAAGCCAACCTAACCGCTAAAGAACAGGCCTGGCTGGCAGCACACCCGGTCATTAAACTGGCCTCGGATATGAGCTGGCCACCCTATGAAAGCATTGATAAATCAGGCAACTATCAGGGGGTCGCAGCTGACTACATCAGCCTGTTAGAAACCCGGCTTGGCATCAAGTTCGAGACATCTCCCGCACTGCCGTGGAAACAGATTACCGAGATGGTACAAGATCGCCAGCTGGACCTGTTTCCCGCCGCAATGAAAACACCTCAGCGGCTGACCTATGCCGACTTTACCCGACCCTATATTTACTCACCGATGGTCATCGTGACCCGCAAAGAAGTCGGATATATAGAAGACCTCGCAGCGCTGGGTGATAAACCCATAGCAATAGAAGCCGGCTATGCCTCGTATGATTTATTAAACAAGAGCCCTCTGCAGCTCAACCTGCAACCCCACCCGGACAGCCTGACAGCCATGTTGGCTGTGTCCAGTGGGGAAGCCTATGCCTATGTAGGCAATATCGCCACGCTGGGCCAGTTAATGCAGCAGTCAGGCATCACCAACCTGAAAGTATCCGGACAAACGCCCTACCAGTTTGAGCTAGCCATGGGGGTTCGTAATGACTGGCCTGAGCTGACCTCTATCCTGCAAAAGACTCTGGACAGTATTACCGCCGAGGAGAAACATGCCATTTTACGTAAGTGGATGGATATCAATCTTGAGCCAGAACTGGATCTGACCTACCTGTGGTATATCGCTGTTACTGCCATCGTAATCGCGATAGTGAGCCTGCTGTGGAATTTCTCTCTCAACCGAAAAGTGCGGCACCGCACGGCACAACTAAACTATCAGGCACGCTACGACAGCCTCACCCTCCTGCCAAACCGAACCCAGGTGTTAGAGCAGCTTCAGCGGCACTTACAACCCACCATAGGCAGCAAAACGCCGCTGGCGGTGCTGTTCATTGACCTGGATGACTTTAAAAAGATCAATGACACCCTGGGTCACGAAACCGGTGATCAGGTCCTGGTTCAGGCTGGCCATAGACTGAGAGAAACCATCCGTGATTGCGACAGCGTAGGCCGCCTTGGTGGTGATGAATTTGTCATCTTGCTGTTTGATCTGGTGCAGGCCGATGATGCAGGCAAGGTAGCGGAAAAACTGCAACAGTTATTCATCCAGCCATTCCGCATCTCAGACCGGGAGCTGATCCTCACCTGCAGCATTGGTATCGCTATTTACCCTGCCGACGGCCAGGATTCATCTGAGCTGCTACGTAACGCCGATACCGCGATGTATCACTCGAAAAAGCAGGGCCGCAATACTTATTCTTACTACACCACAACCATGAATCAAAAGGTTCACCGCAACCTCGAACTGGAAGAGCAAATGCATGGTGCGCTAGAGCGCGGTGAATTCTATCTCTGCTTCCAACCTCAGATTCGCTCAGCCGATGGTCAGGTAGCGGGATTTGAAGCCCTGTTGCGCTGGCGTAATCCGGCGCTGGGTGACGTGTTCCCGGATGAGTTTATCCCGATTGCAGAGCACAACGGCATGATCGTGCCGATCGGTAAATTCGTGCTACAGCAAGGCCTGTCGGTGCTGCGCCGCTGGCAGGTACGCTACAACCGCCAGTACACACTGGCGGTCAACCTTTCTCCACGCCAGTTCCGTGATACCCGCCTGATTAGCTGCATCGTTGATACGCTGAAAAGTACTGGCGTATCCAGCCAATCACTTGAACTCGAAATCACCGAGGGCGTGCTGCTGAGTGGGATGGCATTTGTTGGTGAAACCCTGCAGGCAGTAAAAGACCTGGGCGTACTCATTTCGATGGATGACTTCGGCGCCGGCTACTCTTCGTTAAGTTACCTGCGTAACTACCCCTTCGATAGCCTGAAAATTGACCGTGAATTTGTGCAGGATATTACCGATGATGTCTCCGACCTTAATCTGGTGCGGGGCACCATTGCGATGGCACACAGCCTGAATTTAAAAGTGGTCGCTGAAGGAGTTGAGAATCAAGCACAAGTCGACTTGCTTACATCACTTAATTGCGACTATCTGCAGGGCTATCACTTCAGTAAACCGCGGCCTGAATCTGTCATAGCGAAATGGCTGGAAGCCGAGCACGAGGCAGCGTTGAATACTAGTCCATACCCCGCCAATAACTAACAAAAAAAGCCGGCACACAGGCCGGCTATTGTTATATTGCAGCTAACTGCAGAATCAGAATTTATTAAATTCCTCTTCTTCATCCTCGTCCAGATAATCATCCTCACCCTGCAGCGAGAACATCGACTCTTCCTGAACACCCAGCTCTGGGTTGGTATCGGCACTCAGTTTAATCAACAGACGCAAATCATTGGCAGAATCAGCATGCGCCAATGCAGCTTCATAGGTAACCACACCATCCCGGTACAGCTCAAACAGCGACTGGTCGAAGGTCTGCATACCCAGGTTAGTGGATTTTTTGATTACCTCTTTCAGTTCATGCACTTCACCCTTACGGATCAGGTCCTGCATCAACGGCGTATTGATCAGTACCTCAATGGCGGCACGTCGGCCTTTGCCATCCTTAGTCGGCAGCAACTGCTGCGCCACAATAGCTTTAAGGTTAAGCGACAGATCCATCCACAGCTGATCATGGTTGTCTGGCGGGAAGAAACTGATAATACGGTCGAGCGCCTGGTTGGCATTATTCGCGTGCAGGGTCGCCAGGGTCAGGTGCCCGGTTTCAGCAAAGGTCAGACCATACTGCATGGTCTCCTTGGTTCGAATCTCACCCATCAGGATAACGTCAGGTGCCTGACGCAGGGTATTTTTCAGTGCCACACCGAATGAATCTGTATCCAGCCCCACCTCACGCTGAGTGATAATACTCTGCTTGTGATCATGCACGTACTCGATAGGGTCTTCGATGGTGATGATATGGCCGCGATGGTTGGTATTACGGTAATCAATCATCGATGCCAACGAGGTAGATTTACCCGTGGAGGTACCACCTACAAACAGAATCAGACCGCGCTTGGTCATCGCCAGATCCTGCAAAACAGGTGGCAAATTCAGCTCTTCAAGGCTCGGGATATAATCACTAATCTTACGTAACACCATGCCGGCAGCATTACGCTGAAAAAATGCCGAGACACGGAATCGACCCAAGCCCGGCGCGCTGATGGCAAAGTTACACTCCTTGGTGCCTTCGAACTCTGCCAACTGTTTGTCATTCATGGTGCTGTAAACCAAAGCCCGCGCCTGAGAAGGTTTCAGCGGCTCCTTGGTCATGGGTTTCAGTGTGCCATCCAGCTTCAGGGTTGGCCGGGCACCGGCGGTAATGAAGAGGTCGGATGCGTCCTTCTCCACCATCACTTTCAATAACTGCGTAAAATCCACGCTACTCTCCTTTTATCCCGTCAGAAGGCTTTCGGGTTCTGAGCTTTCTCACGTGCGGTTTCACGCGAAATCTGCCCTTTACTGACCAGCTCGGCCAGACACTGATCCAGAGTTTTCATACCAAATGCCGACCCGGTCTGAATGGCCGAGTACATCTGTGCCACTTTATCTTCACGGATCAGGTTACGAATTGCCGGGGTACCAATCATAATCTCATGGGCGGCACAGCGCCCCCCCTGAGGCTTTTTCAACAACGTTTGGGAGATGACCCCCTGCAATGACTCGGACAGCATAGAACGCACCATGGTCTTCTCTGCAGCCGGGAACACGTCTATAACACGGTCAATGGTCTTCGCTGCCGAGGTGGTATGCAACGTACCAAATACCAGGTGACCCGTTTCAGCCGCTGTGAGCGCCAGACGAATCGTTTCCAGATCTCGCATTTCACCCACCAGAATCACATCGGGATCTTCACGCAGCGCAGAACGCAGCGCATTAGCAAAACTGTGCGTATCACGGTGTACTTCACGCTGGTTAATCAGACATTTTTTGCTCTGATGGACAAATTCGATAGGGTCTTCAATGGTCAGAATATGGTCCGGACGCGTGTCATTAATGTAATCGACCATCGCCGCCAGGGTGGTACTTTTACCGGAACCGGTAGGCCCCGTCACCAATACCAGGCCACGGGCCTTCTCTGACAGATCCCTGAAGACCTGACCCATACCCAGGTCATCCATGGTCAACACATTACTGGGAATGGTACGAAATACCGCGGCAGCACCACGGTCCTGGTTGTAGGCGTTAACACGAAAGCGGGCCGTGCCTGGAATCTCAAACGAGAAGTCGGTTTCATAGACTTCTTCATATTCCTTACGCTGCTTATCGTTCATGATGTCGTAAATCAGACCATGAACTTGTTTATGATCCAGGGCAGGGAGTTTAATACGACGCACTTCCCCGTCCACTCGAATCACAGGTGGCATGCCGGCCGAAATATGCAGGTCGGAGGCATTCTGCTGTACGCTAAAGGTCAATAATTCGGTAATATCCATAACGATCCTGTAAGCCGGTACTACTGCTAAACAATTCATTTCTAGCAGATTGGGCTAAGCAATCCAATTGCCAGAGAGCAAACATGCAAAACATTGCAGACAATCTCGCCACAATTCAGCGCCAAATTCATGCAGCAGAAGCTGCCGCAAACCGTCCAGAAGGCACGGTATGTCTACTGGCAGTCAGCAAAACCCAGCCTGCAGAAACTATCCGCGAAGCCTTTGCTGCAGGGCAGCGGCAATTTGGCGAAAATTACCTGCAAGAGGCACTGGATAAGATCCAGCAACTCTCCGATTTGGAGATCCTCTGGCACTTTATCGGCCCGTTGCAATCAAACAAGACCCGAAAAGTGGCAGAAAATTTCTCCTGGGTACATAGCATCGACCGTTTAAAGTTAGCACAACGCTTGTCCGAACAGCGTCCGGCCCACTTGCCACCACTACAGCTGTGTTTACAGGTCAACATCAGTCAGGAAGCCAGCAAAGCTGGCTGCTCCCCAGAGGAAGTACCTGAACTGGTACGCGCGATTCATCCACTGCCACAGATAAAGTTACGCGGCCTGATGGCAATCCCTCAGGCTGTTGCTGATCCTGATCAGCAGCGGCAAGCGTTTCAAGCCCTGCGGGAGTTGTTACAATCCCTGCAACATGAATACCCTGATATGGACACCTTGTCGATGGGTATGTCCAGCGACATGACAGCAGCCATCACTGAAGGCGCCACCATCGTCCGTATTGGCACTGCAATTTTCGGCGCGCGCCAAGCACGCTAACAAAGTTCGGGAGTTACCTTTGAGCACACAACCTGTTTTAGCATTTATCGGCGCTGGCAATATGGCCCGGGCCATTATTGGCGGCCTGCTAGCCAACCAATACCCGGCTGAGCGTATCTGGGCAACCGAACCGGATGCCGAAAAACTCATCGACCTGGCCGACCAAGGACTGCACACAAGCACTGACAACCTTACAGCGGTTACCGCAGCCGACGTGGTAATTCTGGCGGTGAAACCTCAGGTCTTGAAAACAGTGGCTTGTGACCTTGCACCGGCGGTACAAACCCGCCAGCCATTGATCATGAGTGTAGCGGCAGGTATTAGCAGCACCAGCCTACAGCAGTGGCTGGGCGGCAACTGTGCCGTGGTACGCTGCATGCCAAATACCCCGGCACTGGTTCAAACGGGAGCCAGCGGTCTCTATGCCACCGATAACGTCAGCCCGGATCAACGCATTCTGGCAGAACAGATTATGGCGGCCACCGGCATCAGTCTGTGGGTCGATACCGAGTCCCAGCTGGATGCTGTCACCGCCGTTTCAGGGTCTGGCCCCGCTTATTATTTCATGGTGATGGAAGCGATGATTGCCGCCGGTGAGCAACTGGGCCTGAGTCCGGATGTCGCCCGTCAGCTCACGCTGCAAACCGCACTGGGGGCAGCCAAGATGGCCAATGCCAGCGAATTTGATCCCGCCGAACTGCGCCGCCGGGTAACATCACCGAAGGGCACCACTGAACAGGCGATCCGCTGCTTCAGCGAAGATCAGTTGCCCGCCATTTTTGCCCGGGGCATGCAAGCCTGTCATGACCGCTCTGAAGAACTGGCGCGGGAACTGGGCGATGACTAAGCAGTCCTACAGACTGTCATCCATACCATATAAACTCTATACTCTTAAGCCTAACTCGCTGTTTTAGTACGGGAATCGTCATGCAACAGGATCCAGTCAACTTTCTCATCACTGTCCTTGGCCAGATGTATGTGTTTATTGTGGTCATGCGCTTTTTATTGCAGGTTTCTAACGCTGACTATTACAACCCCATCTCGCAGGCAATCGCCAAACTCACCAACAAACCGGTGTGGCCACTGAGCCGGGTACTGCCTAAAGTTGGTCGGCTGGATATCTCAGCACTGGTGCTGGCCCTGCTAGTAAAACTGGCAGTCATTTTGTTGCTGGTGTTATACAACGGCAGCGGCTTGCCACACCCACTGGGCATTCTGATTTACGCATTGGTTGGCGTGTTGGACACCATCCTCACCATCTATTTCTGGGCAATTCTGGGTGCCGTGATTATTAGTTGGGTAGCACCCGACAGCTACCACCCAGGGCCACAACTAATCCAGCAGATCACTGAACCGCTGTTCTCCGTGGCGCGCAAAGTCATCCCGCCGATCGGAGGTCTGGATCTGTCACCAATTCTGATCATCATTGTGATCCAGTTGATTCAGTCCCAGCTGGGACGGTTACTGTAACGGCATGCCCTGGTGTACGTGGCAAGGAGCAGACCTACTGCTCCAATGTCACCTGCAGCCCAATGCCAGTCGGGATGAGTTTTGCGGCCTGCATGGCGACAGCCTGAAAATTCGCATCAAGGCACCGCCAGTAGACGGCAAGGCAAACACTCACCTGGTGAAATACCTTGCCAAACAGTTTGGTGTGGCTAAAAATGCAGTTACCATCGTCAAAGGTGAGCTGACGCGAGAAAAACGCGTTAAAATCAAAACACCACAAAAGATTCCAGACGTTTTAGAGATAGAGATACCCTGACGTGATCACGTACACCCACAATGTTTCCAGCTGTTTGTTAATCCTGTACGAGATGTGATGCTCGATCATCGCTGCAACCAGTGCAGCCAATGTTCCCTGTGTGCCTCCAGAGAAGCCGAGTATCAACATGCCAGATGTAATTCCTGAAGATTCTGTAGGTCTGGTTCAACCCCAGACCATTCACTTTGATGAACCGTTGCAGCTCAGCTGTGGCCGCACCCTGAATCAATATGATTTGGTGGTGGAAACCTATGGCAGCCTCAATGCCGATGCATCCAATGCCATTCTGATCTGCCATGCACTGTCCGGTAACCACCATATTGCCGGCTATCACAACATGGAAGATGCCAAGCCCGGCTGGTGGGACAGTGCCGTAGGGCCCGGCAAGGTGATAGATACCAACCATTTTTTTGTTATCGGCCTGAATAACCTAGGCGGCTGTCACGGCTCTACCGGCCCCAATCAGATCAGCCCTGAAACCGGTCAGCCGTACGGTCCGGATTTTCCCATCGTGACCGTAGACGACTGGGTAGAGAGTCAGGCGCGGCTGGCTGACCATTTCGGCATCCAGCAGTTCGCCGCCATCATCGGTGGCAGCCTTGGCGGTATGCAAGCACTGCAATGGTCAATCAATTACCCGGAACGGCTGCGACACTGCATGGTGATTGCCGCCGCCCCTCGATTATCGGCACAGAACATTGCCTTTAACGAAGTCGCCCGCCAGGCCATTACCCAGGACACCCAATTTCACAACGGCCACTATTACGCACAGGACACTGTGCCTCGCGTGGGGCTGATGCTAGCCCGTATGCTGGGACATATTACATACCTGTCCGATGACGGTATGCGGAATAAATTTGGCCGTGAGATGCGCTCCGGTAAATTGAATTTTGATTTCACGCCGCAATTTGAAGTGGAGTCTTACCTGCGTTATCAGGGTGAGCGTTTCTCAACCGCGTTTGATGCCAACACCTACCTGCTGATGACCAAGGCTCTGGACTATTTTGACCCCGCTTCACGCTACAACCATGACCTTGTCGCGGCGCTGAAAAAAGCCCAGGCCAAATTTATGGTGATCTCCTTCACCTCTGACTGGCGCTTTGCACCTGAACGCTCACGGGAAATTGTCGATGCTCTGGTGGCCGCTGATAAACCCGTCAGCTATGCAGAAATCGATGCCCATCAGGGACATGATGCATTCCTGCTGCCGATCCCCCGCTATCTGGATGTGTTTGCCGCATATATGGAACGGGTAAAGGCCGACACACCAATCCACAACACACTGGCAGAGGAGGGTTGAGCATGCGAGCAGATCTTGACCTGATCAAAGACTGGATCAAACCCGAAAGCCGTGTACTCGACCTGTGCTGCGGCAATGGTGAATTATTGCACTACCTGCAAAACCAAAAGCAGGTCACCGGCTTTGGCCTGGAAATAGGCCACGACAACATCACCGATTGCATCCGCAAGAGCGTAAACGTGATCGAAAAGAATATCGAAGAGGGGCTGGCATCGATTCAGGACAACACCTTCGACAGCGTGGTCATGACCCAAGCAATCCAGATCATGATGCGGCCAGACGAAATCCTTGATGAAATGCTGCGTATCGGCAAAGAGTGCATTGTCACTTTCCCCAATTTCGGCCACTGGCGCGCCCGGGGTTATCTGGCGTTTCGCGGTAAAATGCCGGTGTCCAAGTTCCTGCCCTATACTTGGTATAACACGCCAAACACCCACTTCTGTACGTTCAAGGACTTTGAGCGCCTGTGTGTGGAACGAAACATCTATATCATGGATCGAACAGTGGTGGATCATGAACATCAGCACCGGTGGTGGATTCACCTTTGGCCGAATATGCTGGGGGAAATTGCCATCTACCGGATTACCAAATAACGGAGAGGCAGGTCATGAGCAAACTAACAACAATGGCACGTCATGGAATACAGGGAATGCTGCTGGTTGTGGCAACCCTGCTCAGTCAGCCGCTACTCGCAGAGCAGTTCGTTGCCTATGGCGATTACGAAATTCATTACAATGCATTCAATAGCACCTTTATCGATCCCACTATCGCCAAAAATGCCGGTATCCAACGCAGTAAGGTACGCGCATTAGTGAATGTATCCGTGCTCAAAAAACAGGGTGACACCAAAGTGCCGGTAGCTGCTCAGATCAGTGGTATGGCAACCAATCTGATCTCACAAACTCAGAACATCAACTTCAGCAAACTGGATGAGGGTGACGCCATCTATTACCTGGGACAATTCGGTTTTTCTGATGACATGGTGATGCGGATCGCGTTGGATGTGCAGCCCGATGCCAATGTAGCGCCTTATCACCTGGAATTTGAACAGCGATTCTTTGCTCAATAACCCATTCACCCGGGTCTACCAACCACCCGGGGGATCTATACAGATAGCCCATGATCGAAAAAATTGTCCTCGCCAGCGGTAACCGCGGCAAACTGCGTGAATTTAACCAAATCCTCGAATCACTGCAGGTCAGTGTTATTCCACAATCAGAGTTTGATGTAGCCGATGCTAAAGAAACCGGCCTGAGCTTTGTTGAAAATGCCATTCTCAAAGCCCGTCATGCAGCATCTGTCACCGGCTTGCCTGCGTTGGCAGACGATTCAGGCCTGGAAGTAGATGCCCTTAAGGGCGCGCCAGGCATCTACTCCGCCCGCTTTTCCGGCCCTGACGCAACCGATGCCCGTAATAACACCAAGCTGCTGGCCGAACTGGAAGGCCTGCCTGCGGAGCAACGTACTGCCCGCTTTCGCTGCGTGCTGGTCTTTATGCGACATGCCACCGATCCCACGCCCCTGATCTGCCAGGGCACTTGGCAAGGCCGTATTCTGACTGCACCACAGGGGGACAACGGCTTTGGTTATGATCCGCTGTTCTGGATTGACAGCCTGGGCAAAACCTCTGCCCAACTGGCTTCCGCAGAGAAAAACCGCCTCAGCCATCGGGGGCAGGCCGTCGCCGCCTTCAAGCAGGCCATTGCGGCCTATCTAAAGTAAGCTATATGCCACTGCAACTGCCCCCGTTATCGCTCTATATTCATATCCCTTGGTGTGTGCGCAAGTGCCCCTACTGCGATTTCAACTCCCATGCCGTGCGGGATGCGCTGCCCGAGCAGGAATATATCGAATGCCTGCTGGCAGACCTTCGCGATGAAACGCGTTTTGTGCAGGGACGTCAGATTCAGAGCATCTTTTTTGGTGGCGGCACACCCAGTCTGTTCAGTGCTGACAGCTATCAGCGCTTACTGCAGGACATCGATAGCATTACACCGCTAGCCGACGGTATTGAGATCACCCTGGAAGCCAACCCCGGCACCTTTGAACAGGATAAATTTCGTGGTTTCAGGGCGGCGGGCATCAACCGTTTATCCCTTGGGATCCAGAGTTTCAGCAACCCGCAGCTGCAAGCGCTGGGACGCATTCATGATGCCGATGAAGCGCTGCACGCCGCGACGCTGGCGCGAGAGATCTTCCCCCGGCTCAACCTCGACCTGATGCACGGTTTGCCGGATCAGACTTGCACTGCAGCCCTTGCTGATCTTGAGCAAGCACTGAGCGTCAAGCCGGACCACCTTTCGTGGTATCAGCTAACGATAGAACCCAATACCGAATTTCATGCCAGACCACCGCAGTTACCTGTAGATGAAACTCTGTGGCAAATTCAGGAAGAGGGACAACAGCGCCTGGCAGCAGCCGGACTGCAACAATACGAGATATCCGCCTATTGCCAGTCTGAGCAGGAAGCACGGCACAATCTGAACTACTGGCAATTTGGTGATTACATCGGCATTGGTGCTGGTGCGCACGGCAAGCTGACGCTGCCGGAACAGGCGACCATTTTACGTCGCTGGAAACAAAAACAGCCCAAGGCCTATATGCAGGCAGAAAGTCGGCTGGGCGGCGAAACCATCATCAGCCAGAATGAACTGGCATTTGAGTTTATGTTGAACGCCCTGCGCCTAACCCAGGGCGTCGACAGCGAGTTACTGCAGGCCTACACCGGCCTGACACTGGAACAGCTCTCACCACAATTAAACGAAGCGCGGCGCCGGGGTCTGTTGATCGACAATCCGCATCAACTGGCACCCACCCAACAGGGGCGTCTGTTTCTTAATGATTTACTGGGAATATTTCTGGATTAATCCGCACGCAGCACAGCAGACAGCAGCCCCAAATAAGAACCCACGGCCGACTTACAATCTGACCCGGTTTTGAGCCAGCTCATTAATCTCAGCCACCCGTTGCGGGATTTCACTGAGACAGGTGACGTGTGCATCAGCCAGCACTGGCTGCGCACACTGACCCTGTAAATTAACCCAAATGGTCCATAACCCCAGCTGCCGGGCACCCTCAATATCATGCTGAGGGTTATCGCCAATATGGATCACCTGCTCTGGTCGCAACCGGGTATGGCTCAGCATGGTTTCAAACATCAGCGGGTGCGGTTTCATCGCTCCCACCTCATCCGCCTTGAACTGAAAGTCCATCAGTTCATCCAGACCCACGCGTTGAATATCGGCATTACCATTGCTTAACGCGCCAAGCACATAGCCCTGTTGTTTAAGGTCACGTAACATATCCCAGGCATGAGAGAAAAATTCCACCTGCTGGCGGGCGTGCAAAAAAACAGCAAACGCCTGTTGCGCCAGCTGTTCAACTTGCGAATCTGAATATCCGGTTTGTTGTAACCCGAAACGTAACTGCTCCAGGCGTATCAAGCTGACACTGTGGGCGATCTCGGGTTTTTCTGCCAACACGGTGGCGCGCAGATCTACCAGATCCTGTAGCTGATAACTCTGGGTAAATGCCGGCGCATTCTGCGCCAGCCAGTCAAACAGGGTTTGATTAGCCTGCCGGATTACCGGGTCAACGGCCCACAGGGTATCGTCCAGATCAAACGTAATGCAGCGAATCATTTCTTGGCCTTTTTCGCCCGTGGATGGGCTTTTTCGTATACCTGCATCAAGTGCTGGAAGTCGAGATGAGTATAGATCTGGGTGGTGGATATATCTTCATGCCCCAGCAGCTCCTGGACGGCTCTGAGGTCACCACTGGACTCCAACACATGGCTGGCAAAACTATGCCGCAGCCGGTGAGGATGCACCTGTCCCTGCACACCCATGCGACGCCCCCAGTAATCCATACGTTGCTGTGCCGCCCGTACTGACAGACGACTGCCACGACTGCTGACGAACAGCGCATTGTCGTAAGCATCTGCCAGTTCATGACGGACCTCCAGCCATTGATCCAGTGCTGCCAGGGCCTTGCCACCGATGGGTAGCATGCGGCTCTTGCGGCCTTTACCGGTTACCACCAGGCTATGGTCATGCAGGTCCAGATCATTCAGGTTCAGGCTGATCAGCTCCGAAATACGCAACCCGGACGAGTAAATCAGCTCCATCATAGCGGCATCCCGGGCAGAGATTGCATCTGTAATCGGAATTTCCAACAGCTGACCGATCTGATCCACATCCAGGGTCGCGGGTAATTTACGTGCTGATTTAGGTGCTTGTACTGCATCGGCGGGATTCTGATCCGCCAAGCGTTCACGGATTAGAAAGCGGTAGAAGCTGCGAATAGCAGAGAGATGGCGCTGAATGCTTTTGCCGGACAAGCCCTTGCGATGCAAGCCGGCAATATAATGGCGTAATTGTTTAGTCTGTAGCGCCTGCCAGCTGTCTATCTGTTGCTGTTCAGCATAATCAAACAGGCGCTTCAGGTCCCGACGGTAGTTACTCTGAGTATGCGGGGACAACTGACGTTCACTGGCCAGATGCTGCAGATACTGCTCCAGCCCCGTGAACATATTCATCACCTTTACTGCACCTGGTGTAGCACCCGGCTGACAATCCGGCTCAGCACTTCACCGACATAGCTGAGCAGTACCGTGCCCTGACTGCTCTGGAAATAGCTCGGATCAAAACTGCCGATGGCCAGCAGACCCAGTGTTTCGCCCTGAACCAAGGGTACTACTGCGGCTGACTTCACTTTATTGGCATGATCTTGAAAGATAAACTGGTTTTCCACTTCGGTCAGTTGACCGCAGCAAGGTAGGTTGGAAGAAACCAAAGCATCTATCACTGCGGCCTGATTGCGCGGTACCAACTGCAGGTTATTCGCCGCCAATGGAGCTTCGGTGAACAGCACCAGACTGGTAATATCGCTGTGAAAGTCCTGACACAGACTTTCATCGATGGCGATAGCAATGTCGTCCAGATTTTCCGCTTCCAGCAGACCCAGCACCATGCGTTTAGTTTTTTCAAACTGCACATCGTTATAACGTGCTACCTCAATCATATCTGAAAGGTGAGCACTCAGGTCTTGATTACGTTCCCGCAGCATAGAGGTCTGCCGCTCCACCAATGACACAGCACGACCTGTCTCATGGGGTACCTGCAGTACCTCGAGCAACCGACTGTTACCCACAAAAAAATCCGGATGTGCTAACAGGTACTCAGCCACCTGTGCTGGTGAAATAGAGGTATTAGCCTCAGCTTCGCTGTTCATCATAAAAAAATCTGTCCTTCAAAAACCGTGGTCGCAGGCCCAGTCATAATGACCGGTTCACCATCACCCGTCCAGCTTATCTCCAGTGCACCACCGGGCAAATGCACGGTCACAGGCATATCCAGCAACCCGCGCAAACGCCCGGCAACAACTGCCGCGCAGGCACCGGTGCCGCAGGCCTGGGTTTCGCCTACACCGCGTTCAAACACCCGCAGTTTGATCTCATTCCGCGAGACCACCTGCATAAAACCGATGTTAGCTTTGGCCGGAAAGCTCGAATGCTTTTCCAAGGCAGGCCCCAACGTTGCCACCGGTGCGGTATCGACACTGTCCACCAGCAGCACCCCATGCGGGTTGCCCATGGAAACCGCACTTAACTCGACGGTGGTATCCAGTACCTCCAGCCGGTAAGTAACCGCCTGCTGTTCCGCCTGGAAGGGGACCTGTGCCGGAGCCAACACCGGAGCCCCCATATTCACTTCCACCTGTTTATCTTGGCGCAGTTTCAGCTGCGCCCGACCATTGGCCGTTTGCACCCGGATATCCTGCTTCGCCGTCAGACGTTTATCCCGCACAAAACGGGCAAAACAACGAGCACCGTTGCCGCAGTTTTCAACTTCTGAGCCATCGGCATTAAAAATCCGGTAGGAAAAATCCACATCAGGCTCGGTTGGCGGTTCAACAATCAATAACTGATCAAAGCCGATACCGGTGTGACGGTCGCCTAGTTTTTTAACCAGCTTTGGCGTGACTTTAATACGCTGGCTCACCAGGTCCAGCACCATAAAGTCATTACCCAAACCATGCATTTTGGTAAAACGCACCAGCATTGTCCGATTACCTCAACGATCCTTGGGCAACAATTGTTCACCGCGCAGCATGTCATCTACCGATTCACGCTGACGAATAAGGTACTGTTTGTCGTCATCCACCATGACTTCAGCTGGACGTCCACGGGTATTGTAGTTAGAGGCCATCACATAACCATAAGCCCCGGCAGAACAGACTGCCAACAGATCGCCCGGTTGCAGGTTAAGCTGACGTCCCTTGCCCAGAAAATCACCTGTTTCACAGACCGGCCCCACCAGATCCCAACTTTGGGTAGCATCGGTTTCCCGGATCTGCAGCGGTATGATTTCCTGATAGGCGCTATACAGCGCAGGGCGGATCAGGTCATTCATTGCCCCATCAATGATGGCGAAATTTTTGTCGCCGGTACACTTAAGGAACTCCACCCGGGTCAGCATCACACCCGCATTGGCGGCGATAGATCGACCCGGTTCGAAGATCAGTTCCAGGTCTCGGCCCTGCAATTTTTGCAAAATCGCACTGATATACTGTTCCGGTGTTGGTGGCACCTCATCGGTGTAACAAACACCCAGGCCACCACCCAAATCAAGGTGTTTGATCTGAATTCCCATCTCGGCCAGGCGATCCAACAACATCAACACCCGATCCAGCGCATCAAGAAAGGGGGCCAGATCAGTCAGCTGACTACCAATATGACAATCAATGCCGGACACCTGGACATTGGCCATCTCTGCCGCACGCTGGTAGATCCGCGGCGCATCATCGATATCGATACCAAACTTGTTTTCTTTCAGGCCGGTGGAAATATACGGGTGCGTACCGGCATCGACATCCGGGTTCACCCGGAAGGAAATTGTCGCAACCTTGCCCTCGGCTGCAGCAACAGCATTCACCCGTTCCAGTTCGGCTTCAGACTCGATATTAAAACAGTGGATACCGACATCCAGCGCGCGCTTAATTTCATGGGGCTGCTTGCCGACACCGGAAAACACCACCCGTGCCGGATCACCACCGGCACGCAGTACCCGCTCTAACTCGCCGATAGACACAATATCAAAACCGGCACCCAGTCGAGCCAGCACGTTCAGCACAGCAATATTAGAGTTGGCCTTGACGGCATAACACACCAGTGAGCGCTGACCTTGCAATGCCTGCGCATAAGCCAGGTACGCCTGTTCCAGTGCTTCACGGGAATACACATAGGTCGGCGTGCCATACTCATCGACAATCCGTTCCAGTGCCAGCTCTTCGCAATAAAGCTGGTCGTTGCGATACTCAAAACTGTCCATTCAAATCTCTTTATTTCTGCGCCGCACTTTGAGGTGCTTCATCCGGCAGATACAGGGGGCCTTTCTGACCACAACCACCCAGCAAAACCAGTGAACCCAGAATAATGGAAAGCATGATGTTGTAGAGTTGATTACGCACGGCCAGACACCCGATGGTTAATGGATAAGCGATCGATTATACCTAAAGCCACTGCTCCCGCTAAGCCGCACCGACAAAAAGTTAACGCTTACGGCATAATGACAACACTATTTTGGAGATGAGCCGCTGCAGCAAATTAGCTATACTCCGGCCGTGATTCGATCCGGGGATGATTCCCCTCAGCCAGGAAGCCCGCCATGACCGAAAGCGAATTTAATGATCACGTAGATGATACATTGCAACAGATAGAAGATATTCTTGACGACGCTGAATCAGATCTGGATTGTCGTAACGGCGGCGGTATTCTCACCGTGATCTGCGAAAACGGCAGCCAGGTCATTTTCACCCGACAAACCCCGGTGAAGCAGCTGTGGGTAGCAGCCCGCAGTGGCGGTTTTCACTACGACTATGATGCAGAAAAAGCCTGTTGGCTGAGAGACACCAATCAACAGCCACTTAATATCATGCTGGAAGAGATTTTTACCGAGCAGGCAGGCGAAACCTTTAGCTTTGATCTCTGAGGCAGTGTTTTTCAACCAGCGCATATAGACGCTCCAACGCCCCACGGTTGGCAGCCACGTAATGTTCAGCCGCCTGACCAACCTGTTGTGCCTGCTCCGGTGCCGACAACCAGTCAGCTACCTGAGTATGCAAAGCGGTTTGATCCTCAACCTGAACCAGACCACCCGCACCTGCCAGCGTATCCACGATTGACTGAAAATTAAAGCAGTGCGGCCCCATCAGAACCGGCTTACCCAAAGCGGCGGGCTCCAGCGGATTATGACCACCACGCGCTACCAGGCTGCCACCAACAAACACCATATCCGCCGCCTGATAAAATAACATCAGCTCACCCATGGTATCAGCCAGGTAAACCTGTGTATCCGCCATTGCTGGCTGCTGCAGGCTTCGCCGACTGCAGGTCAGGCCAGCCGTATTGATCTGTTGCGCAACAGGATCAAACCGCTCCGGATGCCGCGGCACCAGAATCAACAACAGTGCCGGGTAATGCTGCTGCAATTGTTGATACAGCGACAGCAATATCTGCTCTTCGCCCTCATGAGTACTGCCCGCCACCAGCACTGGACGCTGGCCCCCCCACTGGTGCTTAAGCGCATCTGCCTGTTCCATCAGCCCTTGCGGGATAGCCAGATCAAACTTAATACTACCAATCACACTCAGTGCTGCATCAGGCAGACCTAAAGCCACCAGCCGCTGGCCATCGGTTTCATGCTGAGCCGCCACCTGAGCTAACTGCTGCAGCATATTGCGGGTCAAGCCACCAAAGCGGGCATAACCCCGGGCAGAACGTGCTGACAAACGCGCATTAGCCAACAACACAGGCACTTGGGCTGCCGCACAGGCGGCAAGCATATTCGGCCAAAGCTCTGTTTCAACCACCACCAGCCCACGAGGTTTCACCCGGCGGATAAAACGCTGCATGGCATGGGGCAGGTCATAAGGGCAAAAACTGTGCATAACCCGATCACCAAACAGGGCCTCAGCCCGGGCAGCGCCGGTAGCGGTCATATGGGTCAAAAGCAGGGGAATCTCAGGGTGGCGCGACAGTAATAGCTCAACCAACGGGGCAATCGCCACGGTTTCACCCACCGAAACGGCATGAATCCAAAGCGGACGACCTTGTTGCGGTGCCAGCTTGCCAAAGCGCTGACCAATATTACGCCCGTATTCTGGCGCGCTGCGGCTCCGCCGCCACAGGCGCAATAACACCAACGGCAGTAACAGATACCACAATAAGCTATACAAGAAACGTGACATCGATAACCCTGATCAGATCACTGAACAACAAACCCAACGGCATCAAAGTCGCTGATAGTAGCATTTAAGCCAGGCTGAATCAGTGCATGCAGCATCGAGACCCAGTGCGCAATCATTGGCACCAACCACGCTGCAATATCAACTCAGCACAGCGTCCAGCCTCATCAAGCACCGTTGCTGATTGCATTGGCTGCCCCGTAAGAACCTGTTCTAGAGAGCTAATCAGTGCCTGCTGCTCAAGCCGTTGCAAACCACTACCGAGGCGACCCAGACGGCCGCCTTCAACCGCCAGAGTACCCACCTGGCACCCGGCGCTCAGGGCTTCATAAATCATCGACACACTGTCTTCGGTCACCCAGCAGACCTCTGTGGTTGCCAATTTATCTGGTAACCAGCCGGACGGTGTCTCTGCCGCAGGAAAGACCTCAACACCTGGCAACTGCAGCAGTTTCGTCAGGGTACTCTCGGGGGTTCTGCGGGAGGTGGTTAACTGCCAGGTACGACGGGGCTGCTGTGCTATCAGTGACTGCAGCTGCGCCAGCAGACGGTCTTCATGCCACGTCACATGTTTGCTGGGGCCACCAATCAACAGCATGCCGCTGTTAGCTGTTTTGACCCCGGGCAGCATTCTATTGAGCGCCCCACGGGTGGGCACTACATTCGCCCGTGCCGAAGGCTGGTCATGCTCCGGTATCAGACAAAGATCGAACCAGGACAGTGGCAGGCTTGGCTTCATCAGCACCACCGCAGGAACTTTCAACTGTCTACCCAGCAGCAGCAAACTGCGGTGGGTCGCATGTCCGGCACCCACTAACAGATCGACCTGCGCGGCTGATGTGCTAAATAAACTGGCCAGTTGCTGATGCAAACTAAGCGGGGCATGTTGCGTTATTTCCAGTTGCGGACAACGCCGCTGCAAGGCTTCCGCCAAACCCAGGCTTTGGTTCAGATGACCAGGTTTGCCATCGCTGATAATCCAGATCTGTGCCACACACACTCCGCAAGCAAAGGTAACGGTTAATTACCGACAGGGGAAAAACTTAATAATACGTGATTCAATTGAAAAGCCCTATCGCAGCAATGAATTACGAGTTTTGCTGACGACGGTTGCAATTGCATAACTGATGCTGGATATGCAGTTTCAAAGCATGCAGGCAGAGACCAAGCCAAGGCAATAAACGTCCTGTTCGGCCACTACTGCTGAGGGTGGCCGTGGTCATTTGCACCGGAAGCTGAAGCTGGCAAATCGATAGCAGCAGACATAAATCGCTATCATCACTGCCGGGCGGAAAACCTCCCAAAGAAGCCAGCATACTCTTGCTGACACAGTAACCCTGTTCCGGAAGGGGCAACTTGATGGCTCTGCTGAGCAGGTTAATTAACGGATTTAATAATCGAAACTGCAACGGCGCAGATTTCAAATAGCGTACCCGGGCACACACCACACCCCGGAACTGATCCAGTTGCATGGTCTGCATTTCGGAGATGAGTTTGATATTCAGGAGATGATCGGGGCGTAGAAACCACAACCAACGCCCCTGAGCGGTAGCGGTGGCGGTATTTAACTGGGCGGTAGTACTTTCCGCTGCACACAACCACTTAATCTGACACTGACTCAGACATGCGTGCACCGGTTCTCGTTCCAGTTGCCGGAAATAATGGCCACTACTGACAAAAATAACCTCTGACCCATCAGGCAGTGCCTGCATGGCTTTGAGCCAGTCCGGATCCAGCGAAGTCTGCCGGCCCAGCGGAATAATCACTGTCAGCTTGGGCATTTCGGGTACCATCGAGCATCAGCTCCATTTTGGTCAATCTGCGCGGCCTTACATCTTTGTTGCGCCGCACAACAGAGCACACCATCTTAATACGAATGTATAAGATGATGCAAAAATAACCAATTCTATGCCAGCTCTGGCCTCTGCCGTACCGCCATTGCTATGATCAACCCCTGACACCTATAAGACAGCCACAGACACCATGACTGACGTGATTAAGCTTATTAAGTCCCACCGTTCTATCCGTAAATTTACCGATCAAGTCGTTGATCAGACAACGGTAGAAGATTGTATTGCCGCCGGGCAGGCAGCCCCGACATCCAGCTTCATTCAGGCCTGTACGGTGATTCAGGTAAATACCCCTGAGACCCGGGCGTCAATTGCTGAATGGGCCGGTAATCAAACCTATGTGGCACAGGCGCCCGTATTTCTGGTCTTCTGTGCGGATATGCACCGGCATAAACTGGCCTGCGAGATGCACGATGCACCGATGCAAACCGGTTTTACCGAGCAATTTATTACAGCAACGGTGGATTGTGGTTTATTTGCACAAAATGTCGCCCTCGCAGCCGAGTCACTTGGCTTAGGCATCGTCTATATTGGCGGCATTCGGAATCAGATCGATAAAGTTGCCAATGCACTGAACCTGCCGGAGCTGGTTTACCCGGTATTTGGTATGTGTCTGGGCTATCCGGATCAGGATCCTGAGGTGAAACCCCGCTTGCCATTGCCGGTTATTCTGAAACAGGATGAATACAATTTTACTAAAGATTGTAAGGAGATAGCCGAGTACGATAATGCAGTGCGTGACTATTACCGCACCCGTACCGGCGGTCAAAAGGAGATGACCTGGAGTGAACAGATATCGGGCATGCTGGTCAAAGAAGCTCGGCCCCATATGCTGAGTTTCCTCCAAAACCGGGGCTTCCTGGAAAAATAAACAACGTCCATTCAGCTGCAGTACAACAGGAGTCGCCAGTGGCGAGTCAATTAGAAAACGAAGAATCATTGGATCTATTACTGGCACGGCAGCCGGTATTTAATAAAAGCCAGGACGTTGTTGCTTACCTACTGCTATATCGCGGTGCCGGTGGTGAGCTACCGGCCGAGCTGAATGACCACCTCGCCACCTCATCGGTCATTCTGAATACCTATGCCAGCATCTGCCAGCAGGGTGAAGTACGCCACCTGCCCTGCTATATCAAGGTTACCGACTCAACACTGATGTCTGAGCAATTCCCGGAACTGCCAAAAGAGCACTTTGTCCTGGAAATTCTCGGCCACTCAAAAATCACTCCGGAATTTGTCGAGCGTGTAGCTGAACTGTCCCAGCTTGGCTACCGCCTGGCATTAAGTGATTTTGAGCCAAGCGAACGATTTATGCCGCTGCTGAAACACATCCATGTACTGAAACTGGATGTGCAGCGCTTTGGTATTGACGGCCTGGAAAAGATCGTCACCGACCTCAAGCCCTATAACCTGGAGTTGCTGGCGGACAAAGTTGAGACCAAAGAAGAATTCCGCAAGTGTTATGAACTTGGCTTCAGCCTGTTTCAGGGTTATTTCCTCAGCAAGCCTGAACCGATCAAGGGCAAGAAGCTCAGCAGCAGCAAGGTGTTACTGTTGCAACTGATGCTGGAGCTGCAAAGCCCACATGCCTCCGCCGCATCGGTGGAGCAAATTGTCATCAACGATCCGCTGCTGACCTATCGCATCCTACGGGTGGTGAATTCTGCTGCCTTTAACATGCAGCGGGAAATTCAGTCGTTGTCCCATGCAATTACTTTGCTGGGCTTTGACCAGATCCGCAAATGGGTCAGCCTGTTCCTGGTCTCAGATACCGCCGACAAACCGGAAGAACTTACCCGAATCATGTTGGTACGTGGCCGAATGTCGGAGATTATCGGCGAAATGACCGGTTTAGATCAGCCAATCAGCGCCTTCATCACCGGGCTGTTTTCGCAACTGGATGTGCTGTTGGATATGCAGATGACCGACCTGCTATCTCAGGTGCCACTGCAGGATGAAATCAAAGCGGCCCTGCTGGATAAAAGCGGGCAGCTTGGCAAGATCCTGAATGAGGTTGAGCTGTACGAGGCTGGAGATTTCGACAACCTCGGCAAGCTACTGGAAACCCGTTTCTACGAAACCGCCTACCGGCACAGCCTGTCCTGGTCACAACAGGTGATGCAGACCCTATACAGCAACGACTGAGCGTAGCCTGGCATGGATATTGGCCTGCTATTCCCCGACCTGCTCAATGAGTGGGTCATTGCAGGTCTGATCCTGACAGCAGGCTTCACCTCTTTCATGACCGCAGCCATGGGTATTGGCGGTGGCGTATTATTACTGGTGGTGATGGCTTCGGTAATGCCCGTCAGCGCCCTGATACCAGTGCATGGACTGGTACAGATGGGCTCCAATGCCAATCGCGCCATACTCACCCGACAACATACTGACTGGCAGCTGGTAGCGGGGTTTACCATCGGAGCAACGCTGGGTGCTGCGGCTGCTTCACTGATTGTGGTGCAACTGCCACTACAGATAATCCAGCTTTCGGTGGCGGTGTTTATTCTTTATCTGGTTTGGGGCCCCAAACCCCGGCAAACACAGATGGGACGTACCGGGCATATGCTTAGTGGTGGGCTCACCACGCTACTATCCATGTTTGTCGGAGCCACCGGACCACTGGTTGCAGGCCTGATACACCGCCAGCAATACGACAAACTGGCCACGACCGCCAACTTTGCCACCTGTATGAGTGTGCAGCATGTACTAAAACTCCTGGTATTTTCGGTGGTAGGTTTTGCCTTCTGGCAATGGTTGCCGCTGATCTTGTTCATGATACTCAGCGGCATGGTCGGCACCTGGCTTGGTATGAAAGTTTTGCATCGTATATCGACCCATCACTTTCGCAGACTATTCCGCATCAGTATCACCTTGCTAGCGTTGCGCTTACTCTGGCAGGGCTTAAGCCAGTAGGTTTAATCCAGACATAAAAAAGGCAGCTATATGGCTGCCTTTTTCTGTTGCGGTAAATAATCAGTCCAACTGCGACAGGTCTCGCACCGCACCCATATCCGCCGAGGTCGCCAGTTTCGCATAGGCTTTCAGTGCAGCAGACACCTTACGTGGGCGCGCTTCCACCGGCTTCCAACCCAGCTTATCCTGCTCGACACGCCGTGCAGCCAGCTCTTCATCGGACAACAAAACATCGATACTGCGGTTTGGAATATCGATACGAATCAGATCACCGTTACGCACCAGACCAATCGCGCCACCCGCTGCTGCTTCAGGCGATACGTGACCAATAGACAGGCCGGAGGTACCTCCGGAGAAACGGCCATCGGTCAGCAGGGCACAAGCCTTACCCAATCCCTTGGACTTGATGTAAGACGTGGGATATAGCATTTCCTGCATACCCGGCCCACCACGAGGGCCTTCATAACGTACAATCACCACATCACCGGCTTTAACTTTATCATCCAGCACATTTGCAACCGCTTCATCCTGAGATTCAGTGATATGCGCAGGGCCTTCAAATACCAAGATGGAGTCATCAACACCTGCTGTTTTTACCACACAACCATTCAGTGCGATGTTACCGTGAAGTACCGCCAAACCACCTTCCAGCGAGAACGCATGCTCAAGGGAGCGGATGCAACCATTAGCACGGTCACCATCCAGCGATGGCCAACGCGTTGCCTGACTAAACGCCACCTGGGTAGGAATACCGGCAGGGCCAGCCTTGAAGAATTCAACCACCTCAGGCGTCGGGTTACGCATGATATCCCACTCATCCAGCGCATCTTTCAGAGTCGCTGAGTGCACAGTAGGGACATCGGTATGCAGCTTACCGGCCCGGTCCAGCTCTCCCAGAATTGCCATAATGCCACCGGCACGATGCACATCTTCAATATGATATTTCTGGGTATTAGGGGCCACCTTACAAAGCTGCGGCACTTCCAACGACATACGATCAATATCCTTCAGCGTGAAGTCGATCTCAGCTTCCTGAGCAATCGCCAACAGATGCAGAATGGTATTGGTAGAACCGCCCATGGCGATATCCAGGGTGATCGCGTTCTCGAAGGCCTTGAAGCCGACTGAACGTGGCAACAGGGTGTCATCATCCTGTTCGTAATAGCGCTTCGCCAAGTCCACAATCAGGTGGCCGGCACGCTTGAACAGCTGTTCACGGTCTGCGTGGGTTGCCAGCACGGTACCGTTGCCCGGCAGAGACAGCCCCAGGGCTTCTGTCAGGCAGTTCATGGAATTGGCGGTAAACATGCCGGAACATGAACCACAGGTCGGACAGGCAGAACGTTCTACCGCATCCACCTCCTCATCAGTGGCCGACGGGTCTGCCGCCAGCACCATGGCATCCACCAGATCCAGCTTATGATCGGCCAATTTGGTTTTGCCAGCTTCCATCGGACCACCGGAGACAAATATCACCGGGACATTGAGGCGCATCGCGGCCATCAGCATGCCGGGGGTAATTTTGTCACAGTTGGAGATACACACCAGCGCATCAGCACAGTGCGCATTCACCATATACTCAACAGAATCGGCAATGATATCCCGAGAGGGCAGTGAATAGAGCATGCCGTCATGGCCCATCGCAATGCCGTCATCCACGGCAATGGTATTGAACTCTTTCGCCACGCCGCCGGCTTTTTCAATCTCACGTGCTACCAGCTGCCCCATGTCCTTGAGGTGAACATGTCCGGGAACAAACTGGGTAAATGAGTTAGCGATGGCAACAATCGGCTTATGAAAGTCTTCATCCGTCATCCCCGTGGCGCGCCACAGGGCACGGGCACCCGCCATATTACGGCCGGCGGTGGAGGTCTTGGAGCGATACTGAGGCATGGAACTGTCCTTTACGATCTTATTCAACGCAGCAAGTATAACGGAATCTCTGCTGACCTGCGCCTGTCTATCTATACTGCACACAAAGATCTTTACGAGGTATCGACATGGATATTGGTGTACCAAAAGAGATCAAGAATCATGAATACCGGGTCGCCCTGCCCCCTTCCGGGGTGAAACAGTTGGTCATCGCTGGACATCAGGTATTTGTAGAACACAATGCCGCCGACCATATCGGTTTCAGCAACCAGGATTATCAGACCGCTGGCGCGATTGTCTGCGACACTGCCGAGCAGGTCTGGCTACAATCCAAGCTCATACTTAAGGTCAAGGAACCACAGACAAGTGAATGCGCCTACCTCAGGCCAGATCATATTCTGTTTACCTATCTGCACCTCGCTGCGGACCAGGCCTTGACCGACAGACTGCTGGCGATTGGCTGCACGGCCATTGCCTATGAAACCGTCACCGGCCGACAGGGCGATCTGCCTCTACTGACCCCCATGAGTGAAGTGGCTGGCCGCATGTCGGTGCAGGCGGGTGCGCACTGTCTGGAAATTTCCCAACAGGGACGCGGCGTATTGCTCAGCGGAGTACCCGGGGTCGAGCCCGCCCAGGTGGTGATTCTGGGTGGTGGTGTGGTCGGCAGTAATGCCGCAGGGGTGGCTCTGGGCATGGGTGCCGATGTCACGGTTCTGGATACTTCACCCAGTCGACTGGCCTGGCTGGAACATACCTATACCGGCCGACTAAGAACCCTATTTTCCACCCCGGAAGCCATTGAACGCCTACTACCCAGCGCGGATCTGGTGATTGGCGCGGTACTGATTCCGGGAGCGGCTGCGCCAAAACTGATTAGTGAAACCCAGGTCAAACAGATGACTAATGGCGCAGTCATTGTTGATGTGGCAATTGACCAGGGAGGCTGTATTGCCACCAGTCGGCCAACCACCCATAGCGATCCTACCTATATGCTGCATAACGTTGTGCATTACTGTGTCGCCAATATGCCGGGGGCTGTCGCCAGGACATCCAGTCAGGCACTCAGCAATGTGACCCTGCCTTACGCTCTGCAATTGGCAGAACATGGCTGGGAAGGTGCCAGCCATTTAGATCCCGGTTTCGCCCAAGGTTTGAACCTGCATCAGGGCAAGATTTATTGCCCGGGTGTAGCCGCAGCCTTTAATCGACCGTTGGCACAGCTATAGCCTACAGATTTGCTTGATCCAAGCCCGACGAGCCACTACTCTGAGGCCAAACTCGGAGAGGTTGTCATGTCATCACTTGATAGAAAAGCCATTCGTGCCGACAAGTGGATGCAACGGTTTATGAAAACCGGCATCCCGGTAGCGGTTGTCAGTGTGCTGAGCCTGTGGGCTGGCTGGTTATTAAAAATTCCCGCGCTGGGCAGTGTGTTTATGATTACCGCCTCGACTGCGCTGGTTATCGGGATGCTCTACAACATCCGCTTTGTCATCCTCTCGGTGCGACAGATCAAAACCAAACAGGATGACTAGCACCAATTCATTCAGGATTCATCGGCATAGGGTTAGGCTATGGTTATTTCCACCAGGCTCTCGTTATGCTGTACTGGGTATAACGCACAAGGTGTAACTTAAATAATCCACGATATCCGGCCATGCCTTTAACTAAACCCATGCTGCGAAGACGATTTACTGCACTCTTTTCTGGCGCGCTGGTCGCTCTATTCTCTGCTGGCGCCCAATCTGTGCTGGCGGCTGAGCCAATGAGCCTGCAGCAGGCACGCCAGATGGTAGAAGCACAGACCGGCGGACAGGTTGTGAAGTCCCAGACAGGCTATTCACAGGGCACTCTGGTTTATCGATTCAGGATCGTACAGCAGGGACGGATCAGAGACCTCCTGATGGACGCGCAAACTGGCACACTGATCAATCCACTGAAGGGAGATAAGAATAATGAAAATTCTAGTGGTCGAAGATGACGCCGATCTGCGCCGCCAATTGGTCGGGGCATTGCAGGAACGCAATTACACCGTAGAGGAGTGCGCCGATGGTAACGAAGCGGCGTTTCTCGGCACCGAGTACCCCTACGATATGGCCATTGTCGACCTGGGCCTACCCGGCCAAACCGGCATTGAAGTGATTCAAGGCTGGCGCAAACAGGGCAGTGATTTTCCGATTCTGATTCTTACTGCCCGAAGCGACTGGCAAGATAAGGTGGAAGGACTGGAAGCCGGTGCCGACGACTATCTGGTTAAACCCTTTCATATGGAAGAACTCACTGCACGACTAAACGCTCTGCTGCGCCGTGCGGCGGGTCATGCCAAACCGGTATTGGAGTTTGGTCCGATCCAACTCGACACAACGGGACAGGCGGTTTATCTGGATGACAACCTGGTCAATCTGACCAGTTATGAGTACCGCACCTTTGAATATCTAGTGCTTAATGCCGGTAAGACCATTTCCAAAACCGAACTGACCGAGCATCTGTACCATCAGGATTTTGAACGCGACAGCAATGTGCTGGAGGTGTTTATCCGACGCCTGCGACAGAAGCTGGACCCCGAGCAAAATCTGCAGCCTATCGCGACAGTGCGAGGACTGGGTTACCGTTTCACCATGGCTGACAAACCACCTAAGACGTGAAAATTATAGCTCCCCTGTACTCGCTGCAGGGCCGACTGCTGATCGCTTCAACCATCGTGCTGCCACTGGTACTGTTTCTGGCAGCATTGGCGCTCAGCAGTGCCTACCGCTTTAATACTGAAAATGCTGTGCGTGAGCAGCTGCAGCTGCAGATCTATCTGCTACTCGGTTCCATCGAGCTGAACGAACAACATATTCAGTTCCCACAACGCCTGCAGGAACCTCGCTATGATCGGGTGGGGTCCGGTTTATATGCATCTATCCATGAACAAAATAACCTGCTGTGGCGTTCGTATTCCTCCAGCCTATTAGACAGTCGTATTCTCAATGATGCCGAGAGTGGCACGTTGTTGCCAGGGCAACCCTATTTCACCCATATGAACGAATTGGGACTGTACCGGTTACAACTCAAGCTGATCTGGGATCACCCCTTAGGCGAACGGGCACTGGTATTTTCGGTGATGGAAACAGACACCGCACCTGAAGCAGCCATTCGCACCTACAACCTGCAGCTAATGCTGTGGATGGGAGTGATTTTCCTGGTGGCGTTACTGGCCCAGACGTTAATCCTCTACTGGGGCCTGCGTCCATTAAATAAGCTGGCAGACGATCTGCTGCAAATTGAACGCGGGCATACCGAATACCTCCGTGGCAACTACCCCACGGAGGTTGAACAGGTCACCCGCAACCTGAATCAATTGATCTCGAGCGAACGCGGCCAACGCGAACGATATCGCAACACCCTGGACGACCTTGCCCATAGTCTGAAAACACCCTTGGCTGTGATGCGGGGTGCAGGAGATGAACAGCTGAATCGGTCTGAATATCAGACGCTGATTACCGAACAAACCCAGCGCATGGACCAGATTGTGCAGTATCAACTCAGCCGTGCAGTCCAATCTGGCAGCCGCCCACTGGGCATGTCCACCGATGTCAGACCAGTAATCGAGCGATTAAGTGGTGCCTTGCAAAAGGTTTATCGTGAGAAACAGCTACAGATAAAACTACAACTAGAGTCACCACTGACATTTACCGGTGATCCCCGCGACCTGATGGAGCTGCTGGGAAATATTCTGGAAAATGCCTGTAAATACGGACAACAGCGAGTAGAAATCAGAGGCTGGCACAGTGACAGTAACCTTAGGCTACAAATCTGTGATGATGGCCCCGGTGTCGGGGAAACGATGCGCAAAACCATTCTGCAGCGTGGTGCCCGGCTGGATACCTCAGTGCAGGGTCAGGGTATCGGGCTGGCAGTCGCGACAGACATTATCAGTAGCTACAATGGCGAACTCAGTGTCACGGAATCCGATTTAGGCGGCAGTTGTTTTGAAATAGTTCTGCCCGGGCACAACTGAACCGATCGGGCAGAATTTAATAGACCGCTTAGAACTTACTGGTCGTTTTCAATCACCAGCTTGCCAAAATGGCCGGCAGCAGCCAGCTGTTGATATGCCTGCATCGCGTCACTGAAGGCATAGGTTCTATCGATTACAGGGTGTAACTGATGCTGCTCCATCAGCGCAACCATCTCCTTCAACATCTCCACACTGCCAACATATACACCTTGGATATGTAACAGGTTAAAAATAGTCATCAAACTCATGGTCGGGCTATCCATACCCGTCAAAATACCAATAACCGACACAGTGCCATTCACTCCGACCGAGGCGACCGACTTCTCAAACGTCCCGGCACCACCTACTTCCAGCACATTGTTGACGCCTTTACCCTGGGTAATCGCCAGTACCTCTTGCTCCCAGTCAGGGCAATCTTTGTAGTTGATAGTGTGATCAGCCCCCAGTCCCCGAGCCCGTTCCAGCTTTTCATCACTGGACGAGGTAATGATCACCTCGGCACCCATGGCTTTGGCCAGTTGTAGACCAAAAATAGACACACCGCCTGTGCCCAGCAGCAAAATAGTATCGCCGGCTTTAATGCCGCCAGCATGCACCAGTGCATGCCAGGCGGTGGTCGCAGCACAGGGCAGGGTTGCAGCTTCTGCATATGAGAGGTAGTCAGGGATCTTAACCGTACCATCCTCGTGCAGGATAAAGTAATCCGCCAACACACCATTGATCGCACCACCCAGTGCCGAGGTCAGGCCCGCATCACCCATGGAGCCTTCTATCCAGTGTTGAAAAAAGTTACCTATAACCCGGTCACCGGCCTTAAAACCCGTGACACCCTTACCAACACTGACGACTTCACCCGCACCATCAGACACTGGAATCATCGGCCGTATGTCATTACGGACATAGCCGCCATTGGCCACCAGAAGGTCGCGGAAATTCAGTGAACAAGCTTTCATCTTCACTAAAATTTCACGGTCGCCGGGAGTTGGTATCTCCAGTTCTACTTGCTGGATAGCTTCAATGCCATCGGGCTCTACTACCTGGTATGCACGCATCTATTTGCTCCAATTATGTCTTTTTTTTAAGGGAGGTACCGACCGCAAAATTTGCCGATACGGCCTGAGCCTGGCCTGCCGCCCGTTACAGGCCGGCTCTAAGCATAAAGCAGGAGGTGAGTGAGATCTGGATCAGTTTTCAGACCACACTTTACAGAGAAGGATTGCTGCCTCCAGCCATGACCCACGGGCCATATGCCTTTCAGCAGCATAGCAGTTTTTTTTAGATACAATCAGTCAGTTTTGGCAAACATCAGATCCCAGACACCATGCCCCAGACGCTCACCGCGCTTCTGAAATTTGGTTACCGGGCGCCAATGGGGTTGTGGTGAATACTGGCCTTCACCTGCGATGTTGCGATAGCCCGGCGCAGCACTCATGATTTCCATCATATGCTCAGCATAATTTTCCCAGTCGGTCGCCATATGAAAGACACCGCCCGGTTTCAACTTGCGATGCAGAGTGGCAGCAAACTCAAGCTGCACAATGCGCCGTTTATGGTGCTTTTTCTTATGCCAAGGATCAGGAAAAAACAACTGAATACAATCCAGGCTATGGTCCGGAATACACTGCGCCAACACTTCGATTGCATCATCACAGAAGACACGAATGTTACTCAGCCCCTGCTCAGAGGCGTTTTTCAGCAAACGACCAACACCGGGTTTATGCACTTCGATGCCAATGTAGTTTTTCTCGGGCTGATCTTTGGCCATCTCCACCAGCGAATCGCCCATGCCAAAACCGATCTCCAGCACCACCGGTGCCTCACGGCCAAACACTTGACCGAGATCCAGCATGCCTTTCGATAGCTCTAAGCCCACTTCAGGCCAACGCGCATCCATGGCCCGCTGCTGACCTTCGGTCATCCGGCCAGCACGCAGCACAAAACTGCGGATGGTGCGCATATGTTTGGTTTCAAGTTCAGTCACGGTCTTAGGATCTTTTTCGCTCATGAGGTTTAGGTATCAGGTTATCAGGCCAGCCAATATGGCTGGCCCTGCGGTGGCATTATGGAGTAGAGATAATGCCGTCTAACGGAGAGGAAGCGCTGGCATATTTTTTCCGCGGCATCCGTCCAGCAAGGTAGGCTTCTCGACCGGCTTGAATCGCTTTGCGCATCGCTGAAGCCATCAAAATTGGATCGCGGGCTCCCGCAATCGCAGTATTCATCAACACAGCTTCACAGCCCATTTCCATAGCAAGTGCAGCATCTGATGCGGTACCAACACCCGCGTCAACCAGCACCGGAACCTTCGCTTCTTCCATGATGATGTTAATGTTGTGCGGGTTCAGAATACCCAGACCAGAGCCAATCATGGAACCCAGTGGCATGATAGCGATACAACCAATCTCTTCTAGTTGCTTGGCCACAATCGGATCATCACTGGTATACACCATCACCTTAAAACCATCTTTAACCAGTACTTCTGCCGCTTTGAGTGTATCGACAACATTTGGGTACAGCGTTTTCTGATCACCCAGTACCTCGAGCTTGACTAGGTCATGTCCACCCATCAGCTCACGCGCCAGTTTACAGGTACGCACTGCATCTTCAGCAGTAAAACAACCGGCAGTATTTGGCAGAATGGTATAGCGATCCGGCGTAATCACATCTAACAGATTCGGTTCATCCGGATTCTGGCCAATATTCGTGCGGCGCACGGCAACCGTAACAATCTCTGCACCGCTGGCCTCAATCGCCAGACGGGTCTCTTCAAGATCCTTATATTTGCCAGTGCCCACCAGCAGGCGTGAATTATAGCTTTTACCAGCAATGATCATCGGGTCGTTTGACTGTTCAGACATGTCAGTTATCCAGATTGAATTATTTTTTGTAAGGAAGGGGAGCCGGAATAGAACCGATTCAACCGCCACCAATCGCATGCACAATTTCGACCTTATCGCCGTCATGCAATGCCGTGGTCACGTGTTGACTGCGAGGAATAATTTCCAGATTGAGTTCTACGGCAATACGCTTTTCTGCCAAACCAAGCTGTTTCACCAGGCCAGACAACATCAGTCCATCGGTGACTTGCATCTGGTCGCCATTTAGCTCTATCTGCATCAATCGTCTCCTCTTGTATAAAAATATGCAGCCACGACCAGGCAGCCCCAGCCACATAGCAACAACAGTCCACCCAGGGGGGTAATCATGCCCAAAGCACCCACGCCCGAAAGCGCCAGAACATAAAGACTGCCACAGAATAACAGGATGCCGGCAATAAACGTCCAGGCTGACCAGCGCAAAGGCAACAGATCATGCTGCTGCCGCATCACGACCACCAGCAGCAAAGCCAGGGTGTGATAAAACTGGTATTCAACACCCGTCTGATACGCAGCATACAACTCCGGCGCAAGACGCGCTTTAAGTGCATGCGCGCCAAACGCACCCAGTGCGACTGCCAGCAGACCACTGATACCCGCAAAAAATAGCTGTACGCGACAGGTCATAAAATCATCCTGAAATCAGGGTGGCGATTATACCCCAAACATATCCGGGATGCTGACCACCTGAAGCAAGAAAAGGAACTCCGGTACATGCCTCAACCCGACACCATGACTTTAAACTTCAGCCAGGCTTGTCGCTATCAATTTGGTGAAGCCCCATCTGAAACGTTGAAACGCCTGCGGCGCTCTATCTGACATAGCGCCATAAAAAAACCGCCATTCGGCGGTTTTTAAAATAGCAGTTTGCGGTCGCGTTAAGCTTCCATCGCCACCCGAATTTTTTTCATGGCGTTCTTTTCAAGCTGACGAATACGCTCAGCAGACACACTATATTCAGCCGCCAATTCATGCAGCGTTGCCTTATCATCCTGTAGCCAGCGACGAGATAAAATTTCCTGGCTGCGCTCGTCAAGGTCGGTAATCGCACTCATCAAGCGACGCTGTGAGTCTTCTTCCCAATTGCTGTTTTCCAGCAGCGTGCTTGGATCAGCACTTTTATCTTCCAAATAATGCACTGGTGCCCAAGCATGATCATCATCGTCAGATTCAGGGGCATCAAAGGCTGTATCAACGGACGCCATACGGCCTTCCATCTGGCGAACGACCTTGGCATCAACACTCAGATCCTCGGCAATCGCCTCAACCTCATCGTTGGTCATCCAGCCAAGACCTTTCTTACGAGAGCGCAGATTAAAGAACAATTTACGCTGTGCCTTGGTGGTAGCGACTTTGACAATCCGCCAGTTACGCAAGATAAATTCATGCATTTCGGCTTTGATCCAATGCACGGCAAAAGAGACCAGGCGCACACCCATGGTAGGATCAAAGCGTTTTACCGCTTTCATCAAACCGACATTCCCCTCCTGGATCAGATCGCCCAGCGGCAGGCCATAACCCGAGTAGGTTTTAGCAACGTGCACCACAAACCGCAGGTGCGACATAACCAACTGACGTGCAGCTTCGACATCTCCATCAAAATACAACCGCTCCGCCAGCGAACGCTCTTCTTCTACGCTAAGCACAGGGATGGCTGCCACCGACTGCATATATGCATCGAGGTTGCGACCCGGAGTTATGTTATTGATAGCTTGTAAGCTGGTGCCCATCTATGACCTCGCATCATGTTACTGACTGCTGCCTTTTCACTGGCCAGCAGCTCGCAAATGTGACCCTGTCAGAAAATAAAAGTTCCACGCTCAAAAATAGCGCGGCACGAAAATATAGCGGGGAACAGATAAAACCGCAACCTTGAAACCCTATTACCTAGGTTCAATCTCGGCCAGATGCTGGCCAACGGCCAAGCGGGCACCCAATAAGCCTAACAAGACTCCAGACAGGAGCAGTGCCAGTGCTTCTTGAGGTGCCAGGCTCTGTAAAGCAAAGCCGCTTTGGTAAAGTCCAACCAACTGTTTTACCGGCTCGGTAATCAAGACCAGACTCACGCCCATTAACAACAGCGCCAGAGCGCCGCCCAGCAGGCCAAACCAGAAGCCAGTATAGAGGAAAGGCCGCCTGATCCAGGCATCGGTAGCGCCCACCAGTTTAGCTACCAGGATTTCATCTCGCCGGTTTTCAATAATCAAGCGGATGGTATTCCCCACCACCAGCAACACAGCCAACGCCAATAACGCACCCAGCACAACCACAATCCGGTTAGCGACCTCAACAAAGGCAGCCAACCGCTTCACCCACTCAATGTCCAGCACCACTTCAGCCACCTCAGGCATGACGGAAAATTCCTGCTGTAACTTATTCAGTGCGACAGGAGTTTGCTCTACCGGTTGCACGACCACCACCGCTGGCAGCGGATTGCCTTTAATGTATTCAAAGATATCCGCCATACCAGAGGTCTTTTTAAAGTCGTACAACCCCTGATCTTTGGAGATCAACTCCACTGCCTGCAAGTCACTTCGCAACAGCAGTTGCTGGCTGAAACGCTGCGCTTCATCATCCGGCAGGCTGGCCTGCAGATACAAGGAGACCCTTGGCCCGCTCTGCCATTGCAGGCTCAGAGCATTAATATTCTTCAGCGCCAGATACATCACCCCTGGCAGAGTCAGGGCAATAGCCAATACTGCCAGCGTCATCAAGGTTGGCAGCGGCGTTTGTAACAGCCGGGATAATGCCTCTTTGGCGGTACTGATATTGTGCCGCCACCAGCTCTGACTTTTCTGTTTCAGCGTCACCTGATGTCTGTCGGCACCACGACGCACAGCAGCCGTGGTAGCTTTCGCCGCCTGACGCACGGCTCCGCGCGCCCGGGAATTATTCGGTTCATTGGCCATGATCAGTCATCCTACCCTGATTCAGGGTCAACTTACGGCAGCGCATCTGATCAATCAGCGCCAGGTCATGACTGGCAATCAGCACGGTAGTACCGTGATGATTAAACTCCATAAACAACCGCATGATTTCGGCTGACAACTCAGGATCAAGGTTACCGGTGGGTTCATCGGCCAGAATCAGCTGCGGCCGATTAACAATTGCCCGGGCAATACCTATACGCTGCTGCTCCCCTGTGGACAGGGCAACCGGGTTAAGTTTTTCCTTACTTAACAAGCCAACTTTATCCAGTGCGGCGCGCACCCGCTTACCAATATCATCCAAGTGATAACCGGAAATGTGCAAAGGCAGGGCAATGTTGTCGTATACGCTACGATCAAACAGTAACTGATGATTCTGGAAAACCACCCCGATACGGCGGCGATGAAAGGGAATTTCCTGGCTTTTGAGCTGAGTCAGCTCCCGGCCGGCAACCTGCAACTTACCCCGGCTGGGGCGCTCCATCAGCATGATCAGTTTGAGCAGAGTACTCTTACCAGCACCGGAGTGCCCGGTCAGGAACGCCAGCTCCCCCTGAGACAGGGAAAAACTCACATCCCGCAGCGCATCATGGCCTGTTGGGTAACGTTTACTGACATGGCTGAACTCAATCACGGCATGGTCTCAATCAGTCAAACAACGCGTCGACAAACTCCTGCGCCTTGAATGGCCGCAAATCATCAATCTGCTCACCAACACCAATAAAACGGATCGGCAGTTGCAGCTGTTTGGCAATGGCAAAGATCACCCCACCTTTAGCGGTACCGTCTAACTTGGTCAGAGAGATACCTGTTACACCAACACTATCGCGGAATATTTTCGCCTGACTCAGTGCATTCTGGCCAGTGCCGGCATCCAGCACCAGCATCACCTCATGAGGCGCCTGCGGCGAAAGTTTCTGGCTGACACGCACCACCTTCTCCAGCTCCTGCATCAGGTTGTCCTTGTTCTGCAGACGACCTGCCGTATCAGCAATCAGCACATCAACCCCCTTGGCCTGAGCCGACTGCAGGGCATCGAATATCACCGATGCAGAGTCTGCACCGGTATGCTGTGCAATGACCGGGACATCATTACGTTCACCCCAGACCTGCAACTGCTCTACTGCAGCAGCACGGAAAGTATCCCCGGCAGCCAACATCACCGATTTACCCTGGCTTTGGAAGCGTTTGGCAAGCTTACCAATGGTGGTGGTTTTACCCACACCGTTCACCCCGACCATCAAAATCACATAAGGCGTTTTATCCGCCGGTATTTCCAGCGGTTGCTCAACCTGTTGCAGCAGATCGGACAGTTCCAATTTGAGGGCGCCATACAAAGCCTGCGCATCGGCCAACTGCTTACGTGCGACTTTATCAGTCAGGCGCAGGATGATTTCACTGGTTGCCGCCACCCCGACATCTGCAGTCAGCAGCAGAGTTTCGATCTCTTCCAGCAGGTCATCATCGATCTCTTTAGCACCCAGAAACAGATTACCCAGCTGCTCGCTAAGGTTTTCCTTGGTGCGACTTAACCCGGATTTGATGCGACCGAAAAAACCGGCCTTTTTTTCTGGTTCAGCACTGACGGGGGATGCCTCGGGCTGCACAGCCGCAACATTGGCCGTTGGTTCTGTCGACGCAGGCTCCGACTCAACAATCTCGGCCTCTGTGGATACGGCGGGTTCAAGCGGCGCATCAACATCTACCGGCGCGACCGGCAAGTCGGTGCGGGGGTCAGCTGATTCTGTTTCAGGCTGTTTGTTTTCCGAAAACAAAGTTTTCAGTTTTTTTAACATGCATCATCCTCATCCGGCCGATGAATTGGCCAAAAGACAGGGGGAGCCACTCAGATAAAGTCGTCCCGATTTACATAGAGAAAAATGGCGGCTAACAACGCAAGACTAAACAGCCCTCCAGCCAGAGCAATCCAACCGGAACCCCAGCCATTAGACTGAAACCAGAAAAACACCGTTTGCATGCTGTATCTCCATCGCTACACCAGACGCTCTAAAGAGGAGCTAACCGGCACAGCAGCACCACCTGATAAAGTCTGGTATCTTATCATAGTGTTCCCGGCTCGCGACTATCTTTGCCATGACTGACGGCTATCGTCCCATCTTCAATCGCAAATACCTTACAGCACTGATCTGGTTCTGCCTGATAGCTATTGTGGTACTCACTTCAATGGGCCCGGAGTCGACCGAACCAGGCAAAATAAACCGACTCTCTGAGCGCAACATCTACTGGCTGGAGCAGCCCGAAGCACCACTGACGTTAACGCTGACGTTTGCCACACCCCCGGCCCTGCATCCCAAGCAGACTCTGCTGCACAAACTGATGTTAGAGATCATGCGGCAACGGCTACAGCCATTTACACACCCGGATTTCAGTTATGGCCTGTCTCAACAACTGGACGGCCTTGCATTAACCCTTAGCTGGTTACCAGAACAAAGCGCTCCACCGCTGACGGCAATGCTTACGGCCCTGCGAAAACCTGTGGATCCGCTGCGCTGGGCTTCTGCACTGGAAACACTAAAAGCAGAAGCCTACCTGGACAACCAAACCACTGAGTCGCAATTGCTGCAGCAATTTTTAGGTCAGTTTCCGGCACCCTCAATACCACTGTTGGAAATGCTTGTCCCCAGCTACGCAGACAGCATGAATTCACCCGCGATCAGCCTAAGCGGCGATGGGGCTGAGCAAGCCAGTCAGCAGCTCCCACCTTTAAGCATTGTCAGCACCAAACGATCGGATATTGACCGGTTTACACCAGCGGCCCAGATCACTGGCAGCCCGAAGGATGAAAATTTTCACCTGTTACTCGGTAGCAGCTTACCCGGACGCCAAGCGGACACTTACCTGATGCAACGCTGGGTAATTCAAACATTGCAGGACCTGCTCGCCAACTACCACCAGCAACAACAGCTTGATTACCGACTGCTGTTCCGCGCCGGTGGCGAAGCAGGCTACCGCGCCATCCTGCTGCACAGCCAGCAACATCCCGCCAAGATACTGCAGCAACTACAGGCAGCAGCAACCGAGCAGCAACTTGAAAGTAGCAGAGCAGGGCTCATCACCCAGTGGCAGGAGGATGCCCGGCAGCCGCTCACACGCCACCTGCAGCTGACTCAACTTAGCCGCTATCAATTCCCCCCCGACCAGCTAGAGCAGGACATCGATCAGTTAAAGTCACTGGATGTGCAGCTGGCTATTGCCGGGGTGAAAGCCGCCTTGCAAAGTCGCGCCCAATTTAGCATCCTGCTGCCGCCACACTGATCAGGAAACCCACTATGGCTCGTCACCACCCGGCACGCCGCACACCGAATAAAACCCCGACGTCCAGCTTACGCATCATCGCTGGTAACTGGCGGGGCAGAAAACTGGAGTTTGCATCAGTGGACGGTTTACGACCAACACCCGACCGGGTCAGAGAGACGCTGTTTAATTGGCTACAGCCTTTTATTAATGACGCCCGCTGTCTGGATCTGTTTGCCGGCAGTGGCGCACTGGGGCTGGAGGCATTATCCCGAGGCGCGGCATCCTGCGCCTTTATCGACCGGGAAGTCACCTCTTGCCGCATGCTGCAAAGCAATCTCCAACAATTAAAGGCGGATAACGGCGAAGTGATACAAGCCTCTGTGGTGACATGGTTACAACAGCGCATCACCGATATGGAACCACGCTACGATCTGGTTTTTATGGACCCGCCTTACCGGCAGGGGCTGATCCAACCCTGCTGCGAGCTACTCGAACAGCATAATCTGCTGGCCGACAACGCCATCATCTATGTCGAAACCGAATCCGATCTGACCGAGAGAGTGGTGCCCGCCCACTGGCGCGAACACCGCAGCAAGCAGGCCGGGCAGGTCAGCTACCGACTCTACCTGCGCGAGCAGCCCACCCCTCAGGACTAGCGTGGCAGCGCATCATCTAGATAGTATTTGCCCGGCAATTTTTTCAGTTCTTCCACACTCAGGTCATCCGGCAGGCGAAACCGGGCAACAAATACCTGCCCCGGGTTTACACTGCCTTCAACATGCGCCACATAACGCAAGAGTTTGTCGTCACGCTTCACCATCAGCCCCATCACAACATTTTTCAGGACTGGCTGTCGCGCCTGATAGCGCCAGCGGGTTTCCAGCAAATGAGGCTCTCGCTGCTGTGCAGACTCCAGCTTCAAACTGGCCTCAACGGCTTTCACAAACTGACTGCGGGCCGCCTGACGCTGCTCTTCCTGTTTCGCTGTTTCATGATCCACATAAGCACCCAGTGCAGTCCCCAGCAGTGCCGCCAAACCACCACCCTCTCCGGCAGTGGTACCCTGCTGCTTTTGCCATAAAACATTGTTTTGCAACAAACTGCCTGCCTCCGGGTTGATCTGCCCCTTGCGGTAGTAAGGGTTCACCGCTTCAGCCACCGCTTTCGCCTCAGCGTAACGTTCGGCATTAACCGGGTGGTCATGATTGAACAGCGCCCGGGCATTACCCTCTTCCGTGTATTTTCGCTGCCAAATGCGGCTTGCCGCCAGTGGGTCATAACCCGCCAACGCGCAATACAGAATGCCGATACGGTCTGCCTCACGCTCGTTTTCATGGGTAAAAGCCGCCTGATAACTACTGCGCCGGGCAGAGTTTGAACCCGTTAATGCCGTAAGCTGACTCATGCTGCGGCGCTCAAAAGCATGATTAGCAACCGTATGCGCAATCTCATGCGCCACCACCGCCGCCAGTTCAGCATCGTCTGTAATGCTATCCATCAGGCCGGAAAACACCACAATATAGGTACCGCCGGTCGTGAAAGCATTGAACTGCGTGTTGTTAACCAAAATCGGCTGCCAACGTTCCTCACTCAAGTGCGAAACACGATGCACCCGGTCAAACACCTGCAGCAATCGCTGATACTGCACCTTATTAACCTGTGCATTGACGCCACGCCCTGCTTTTTGCTCCTGTGCAATAACCTGCTCGACATAAGCATTGCCCGCTTCGATCTGGGCTTGCCGGTCCGCCAAACTCAGCGAGCGGCGTCCGGTCACCCGGTCCTCTTCGCTGACCGCTTCCGCCACCTGATAGAGGCCCTGATCAACTCGTTGCAGCGCCTGACAGCCTGACAAACAGCCACATAGCAGCACAAAAACACCTAAAATTCGTACGGGCATGGCAAAATTTCCTTACTATTTTATTCCAAATAAATATATAAAAAACTTTTCTTATAACTGGTTGTCGTTAGCAGTTTGAATTATAGTGTTTGTGCGCGTTTGCCATTTCGGCTAATATTCCGCGCTTGCACATTTGCTAGTATGTTAAGCAGACACCAGCCTCTGTGAACCCGATATGAATACTGCAGTATATCCAGGTACGTTTGATCCGATAACTAACGGCCATTCTGATCTGATACATCGGGCCAGTCGTTTGTTTGACCGTGTTGTGGTGGCCGTTGCCGCCAGCCCGAAAAAGCAACCGATGCTGCCGCTGGAAAGCCGCACTCAGCTCTGTCAGGAAGTGCTGGGTAATCTCGATAATGTAGAGATTATTGGCTTTGACTGCCTGCTGGCAACATTACTGCAAGAGCAGAATGCAAATATTATACTGCGTGGCCTGCGTGCGGTTTCGGATTTTGAGTACGAGTTTCAACTCGCCAATATGAACCGACATCTGGCACCCAGCGTGGAAAGTATATTCCTGACACCGGCAGAACACCTGTCGTTTATTTCCTCCACGCTGATACGCGAAATCTCCAGCCTAGGCGGAGATGTGAGCAAGTTTGTACATCCGGCGGTTGCCGAAGCATTACAACAGCTTCATGGCCGGTAACCATAGATAGAAAAGTGAGGTAGCCAACATGGCATTGATCATTACTGACGAATGCATCAACTGTGATGTATGTGAGCCGGAATGCCCTAATGAGGCAATCTCTCCCGGTGACGAAATTTATGAAATTGACCCGGGCAAATGCACCGAGTGCGTTGGCCATTACGATACGCCACAGTGTGTGGAAGTATGTCCGGTTGACTGTATTCCTAAAGACCCGGATCACGTGGAAAGCGAAGTGCAGCTGATGGATAAGTACAAACAGCTGACCGGTCAGGCATAACGGCCCGCCCCAACCACACAAAAAAGCCGATCATATGATCGGCTTTTTTATTGCCTTATCAGCTCTCGCAGGCCAACTGGTCCAGCTGAAACAGCTCATCCAGCCGCCGTCCAACCGCACTACCCGCCACTGTGTGAAACGCATATTGCATATGCAGACAACGAATCTTATCCCAGTGACGAATTCCGCCAATACCGTATTGGTCAAATAACGACGTGAAACCAAGCTCCGCAATCCGCTGCCGGTCCTGGCTGGTCATCAGTTGCCAGCGCAGATCAACGTAGCGTTGCTGGTCTACCAAGTGTTCCGCCATGAAAGCGGCATCGCTCTGCAACGCCTGTTCTAATTGTTTAACGGCACCCGCAGTTTCAATCTCGGCGATGGCCTGGTACAGCTCACGACTGCTCAGCCAATACAGGGTTGGAAAAGGCTGGTCGTCCACCAACGAGCGCATCTGCAAAACCAGCGGTATCCCCGCCGTCGACGCCAGAGCAATACCGGCCAGACCACGAGGCTCGCGTCCCAGTTGCTGGCGGATAGTTTCAAACTGTTCAGCCGTTGGAGTAATCAGGCTCATCAGACATTGCCATAATGTTCTGCATGACCCAACCAGCGCTGGATCAATAGATCCACCTGTTCAGGCCACTGCTGCATAGGGTCTGCCAGGGTACGAATACGAGTCAGCAGATCCGCATCACGCTGCAGATCAGCCATGCGGAATTGCATCATGCCCGTCTGCCGGGTACCGAGCACTTCCCCGGGACCTCGCAACTCAAGATCTTTCTCGGCAATACGAAAACCATCACTGGTTTCACGCATCACACTTAAACGTTCACGCCCCTGGCGTGAGAGCGGCGCATGGTACATCAGAACACAATGACTTTCGACTGAGCCACGACCAACTCGACCACGCAACTGGTGCAGCTGAGCCAGGCCAAGGCGCTCCGGGTTTTCAATAATCATCACACTGGCATTGGGTACATCCACGCCAACCTCAATCACCGTTGTCGCCACCAGCAGGTCCAGCTCCGCCTGCTTAAACGCCTGCATCACCGCAGCTTTTTCCGCCGGTTTCATGCGTCCATGTACCAAACCGATACGCAATTCTGGCAAGCTTTCACGTAGCACCTCGGACGTCACTTCCGCGGCCTGACACTGCAACACCTCAGACTCTTCTATCAGAGTACAGACCCAGTAAACCTGCCGTTGTTCGGTACAGGCAGCACGGACCCGGGCGATAACCTGATCACGTCGACCATCGTCTATCACCACTGTATTGACCGGTGTGCGCCCCGGCGGAAGTTCATCGATGACTGAACAATCCAGATCAGCATAGGCACTCATAGTCAGGGTCCGGGGAATTGGCGTTGCCGTCATGATCAATTGGTGCGGCACCTGACCCTGCTGCCGGCCTTTCTCCCGCAATGACAAGCGCTGATGCACCCCGAACCGATGTTGTTCATCAATCACCACCAACCCCAACCGGGCAAATATCACATCATCCTGAAACAAGGCATGGGTACCCACAACCACCTTGGCACGACCGGATTGAATCGCCTCCAGTTGTGCCTGACGCGCTTTGCCTTTTAACTTACCCGCCAACCAAGCAACCTCGATACCCAGCGGCTGAAGCCAGGTCCTGAAATTGATGAAGTGCTGTTCCGCAAGAATTTCTGTTGGGGCCATAATCGCAGCCTGGTAATCGTTTTCCACCGCCTGCAATGCGGCCAGAGCTGCCACCACGGTTTTACCCGAACCAACATCACCCTGTACCAAACGCAACATAGGGCTGGGTTGTGCCAAGTCGCGACCAATCTCCTCGGTCACCCGCTGCTGGGCAGCCGTCAGCGGAAACGGCAGCTGCTGCAGGTAAGCCCGCACCAGTTGCTGCGCAGGCGGCAACACCGGCGCGCCAATTTGCCGGGTTTGCTGGCGCAACTTCATCAGGGACAGGTGGTGCGCCAGCAGCTCCTCGAATGCCAGCCGGCGCTGGGCCGGATGCATACCCTCCAGCAACAGGTGTTGATCCGCATCCACCGGGGGGCGGTGCAGGTACAGCAACGCATCCCGCAACGCCGGGAACTGCCAGTTTCGCCGTAACGGCGCAGGAATCAGCTCTATAATTTCGCCGATTTCCAGCTGTGCAATCGTCTGCTGCAGCAAGCTACGCAAGCGTGCCTGATGCAGACCTTCAGTGGTTGGATATACCGGGGTTAGATATTCTTCAGCCGCCTGCAATTCATCATCGGCCACCCGGCTGTATTCCGGGTGTACCAGCTCCAGCCCGGCAGGCCCCGGCCTGACTTCGCCGAAACAGCGCAGGCGGCTGCCTGCCACCAGATTATTTTTCTGTGCTGCGGAAAAATGAAAAAACCGTAACGTGACGGAGCCGGTGCCATCCTGTAACCGGCATAACAGGCTACGACGGCGGCCATGCTGAATGTCACAGAGTTTAATTTCACCTTCAATGACACACTCATCCCCCGGTCGCAAAGCCCCCAGCGGCACCACCCGGCTACGGTCCTGATAACGTAGCGGCAGATGAAACAACAGGTCCTGCAGGGTCGTGATACCCAGCCGCTCAAGCTTTAGCGACAGTGCGGCACCGACCCCTTTCAAACGACTAACAGGAATATCAGCAAGCGTCTGGCTCATGTCTCCTGAGCCAGCCCACATTTACCAATCGCATTGATCAGCACATCAATCGCCTGAGGACGGGGGAAACTGGCACGCCAGGCAATTGCCACGGTGCGTTTTGGCCCGGGCGCCTTGAATGGCCGAGAGACAACCAAGTCATTCTTTCGCTCTACCTGTAGTGCAGATACCGGTAATACCGAGCAACCCAGACCGGAACTGACCATCATGCGGATGGTTTCCAGTGAACTACCCTCGGTGATCGTGTGCTGGTCATGCAGGGTCTGGTTCAGAGTAGGACAGGACTCAAGTACCTGATCTCGGAAGCAGTGCCCTTCTCCCAGCAACAACAGCGGTGTCTCCGGCAGCAGTTCACTGTCAATCTCCTTACGATTGGCCCAAGGATGCTCTTTAGGCATCAGCATTTCGAAGGATTCGTCATACAGCGGCCGGGTCACTATATCCGGTTCATTAAATGGCAATGCCAAGATCACCGCATCCAGCTCACCATTACGAATTTTAAGACGCAGGCTCTCTGTGAAATTTTCCTCTATATACAGCGGCATATGGGGTGCCAAGGCCTGCACCCGAGGAATCAGATGGGGAAACAAATAGGGACCGATGGTATAGATTGCACCAACCCGTAACGGGCTTTTCAGCTGATCTTTACCCTCATGCGCCAACTCCTTAATGGTTTCCGCCTGCTCCAACACCCGTTGCGCCTGCTGCACCACCTTGGCACCCACCGGTGTCACTCTGACAGAGTTCTTACTGCGCTCAAACAACGCAACACCCAATTCTTCCTCGAGTTTTTTAACCGCGATGGACAGGGTCGGCTGACTGACGTAACACTTCTCGGCAGCATGACCAAAATGCTGCTCACGGGCCAGAGTTACAATGTAGCGCAGTTCGGTAAGAGTCATTCCTGCAGTCCTTTGTTATTATCGAGCGCTGAATTAGGTAGAGGTATAAACATGTCTGAATCACTGACCATTCTGATTGCCGGTTGTGGCGATGTGGGCACTACCCTGGGACGCCAGTTGGCTGCCGATGGCCATCGAGTGTATGGCTTGCGACGTGACATTAGCAAACTGCCGCCAGAGATTAAGGGCATCTCCGCAGACCTGTCTCAACCTGATAAATTGAAACTATCACTCAGCATTCTGTCAAGCTGTGATCTGCTAGTTTATAGCGCGGCCACTTCGGCACCAGGGGAGGAGGGCTACCGCAGCGCCTATGTTGACGGTCCGCAGAACCTGTTAAGCGCCCTGCCGGTGACACCGAAACAGATATTCTTTACCTCGAGTACCGGCGTATATCATCAGGATAATCATGGTCTGGTGGATGAAACCAGCCCCTGCCAGCCCACCGGCTTTCGTGGTCAACTGATGCTGCAGGCGGAACAACAACTGCTGCAGCACTCCATTCCCGCTACCATTGTCCGCTTCAGTGGCATTTACGGCCCTGGCCGCAACCATCTACTGAGCAGCGTGTTAGCCGGCAAGGTAGCACCGGAGTCGCCAACACACTTCAGTAACCGCATCCACCGGGATGATTGTGCCGGCGTACTACTACACCTTATCAACCGCTGGCGGCAGGGTCTGCCACTGGAAGAGATCTACCTGGCCAGTGATGATTGCCCGGTAAGCATGCAGGAAATTACCCACTGGCTGGCCAAGCAACTGAAGGTCACAGTGACTGAGCACCATCTGGCTCGGCGCGCCGGTAGCAAACGCTGCAGCAACGCGCGCCTCAAGGCCACTGGCTACGAATTCAAATTCCCGGATTACCGCACTGGCTACGCGCCCTTGCTGCCAGGCCCCACAGAGCCCTGATCACTTGGCGTAAGTATCCAGCAGATATTGCTGCGCAGAGAAGGCCTCTTCACCCTCGCCGGGCTTGCTCTGGATATAGCTACCATCGGCATGCAGCTCCCAACTTTCACAGTTATCCTGCATATAGCAATCGAGTTCTTTCTTGATACGCTCAGCATGCTTGCCGGTCAATTGAAAGCCGGTTTCTACCCGGTGCAGCATATTACGTTCCATCCAGTCTGCACTGGAGCAGAACACCTCCGGCTTGCCGTTATTACCGAAGAAATACACCCGGGTGTGCTCCAGAAAACGGCCGATGATGGAGCGCACCCGAATATTATCTGACAATCCGGAAATACCTGGTCTTAAACGGCACATACCCCGAATGATCAGCTCCACCTTGACCCCGGCAGCCGATGCTTCATACAGCGCCCGAATCATCTTCGGCTCAGTCAGTCCGTTAACCTTGACCATGACATGCCCCGGCTTACCCGCCTTGGCCAGTTCAGTTTCGCGGCGCACTAACTCAATCATGCGGCTGTACAGGGTAAACGGCGCGGTGAGCAAGCGTTTCAGTTTCTGGATCTTGCCCATTCCGGTCAACTGCTGGAAGACTTTGTGCACATCTTCACCAATATCCTGATCCCGGGTGAGAAAGCTGTAGTCGGTATATAAACGAGCCGTACCTGAGTGGTAGTTACCGGTACCCAGATGAGAGTACCGCACCAGTTCATTACCCTCTTCACGCACAATCAGCATTGCTTTGGCATGGCACTTGTAACCAACCACGCCATATACCACCAGGCAGCCGGCCTCCTGCAGTCTGGATGCTAGATGCAGATTGCTCTCTTCATCAAACCGGGCCCGCAGTTCAATAACTACCGTCACCTCTTTACCAGAGCGGGCGGCTTCCACCAGTGCATTGACGATGTCGGATTTCACCCCGGTACGGTACAGCGTCTGTTTGATCGCCACCACATCCGGGTCTTTAGCGGCCTGGCGCAGCAGATCAACCACCGGCGTAAACGATTGAAACGGATGCAGCAGCAACATATCCGCCTGTTTCAGCGCATCAAACACCGTATCCGAGGCTTTCAACTTACCCGGCACACCGGGCGAAAATGGTTTCCAGCGCAGCTCATTGCGCTCCACCAGCTCACGCACCGCCATCAGTCGGGTCAGATTTACCGGGCCGTCTACCCGGTAAGTCTGGCTTTCGTCGAGTTTGAATTCCCGCTGCAGGAAGCCAATCAGCTCTTCTGGTGTCCGGTTATCCACTTCCAGTCGCACCGCATCACCAAATTTCCGTGAGTGCAGCTCACCCCGCAGGGTATTGGCCAGATCCTCGACCTCTTCCACATCAAAGCTCATATCAGCATTACGGGTGATACGAAACTGGAAACAGCCCTTCACCGTCATACCGGGGAACAGCTCTTCCGCAAACTCATGGATGATGGAGGAGAGGAAAATCAAGTTATCACCGCCCTCACACAGTTCATCCGGCAGGCGTATCAACCGAGGCAAGGAGCGCGGAGCTGGGATAATTGCTAACCCGGTTTGGCGGCCAAAAGCATCTTTGCCATCCAGCTCGACGATAAAGTTCAGGCTTTTGTTGACCAGCCGGGGGAAGGGGTGAGAAGGATCAAGCCCTACCGGGCTGATCACCGGTACGACTTTTTCCTGAAAATATTTACTGACCCAATCACGCTGCGCGTCAGTCCAGTCACGCCGACGCAAAAAGTGAATCTGCTGCAGCTCCATGGCCGGGAACAGAATTTCATTGAGGATTTTATACTGGCGATCGACGGTAGCATGGCAAATCTCACTGATCCGCTCCAACACCTTCTTCGGGTGCATAGCATCTGGACCCACCACTTCACGGCCATACTTGAGCTGGGTGATCTGTTCGGCGACCCGAATTTCAAAGAATTCGTCCAGGTTACTGGAGAAGATCAACAGGAACATCAGCCGTTCAAGCAGCGGATGCTTCTCCTCCAGCGCCTGTTCCAGCACCCGGATATTAAACTGCAGATGACTCAGTTCGCGGTTGATATAAAGCTCTGCTGCCTTCAGGTCTACCGGCGCTTCTTCCACCTCCTGTTCGGTGATGGATACCACTTCACGGCTTTCCAGCAGTGCGGCAGCCGCAGCATTTGGATCAAGCTCACCAGACTCATGACTGAGTGATTCAGAGGTTACTTCTGTCATCTGCGTTTTCTGCCAGTTATGTTGGCGCTCAACGCCAACCGGTTATTGGTTTAGTAGCTGTGCAACATCCTTAGCAAAATAGGTCAGGATGCCATCAGCACCGGCGCGTTTAAACGCCAATAGCGATTCCAGCATAACGCTGTCCTTATCTAGCCAGCCATTCTGAAACGCCGCCATATGCATGGCATATTCACCGCTCACCTGATACACATAGGTGGGCGCTTTAAGTTCATCTTTCACCCGACGCACGATATCCAGGTAAGGCATGCCCGGCTTTACCATCACCATATCTGCACCCTCTGCCAAATCCAGTGCTACCTCATGCAGGGCTTCATCACTGTTGGCCGGGTCCATCTGGTAGCTGTACTTATTGCTCTTACCTAAATTCCCGGCAGAACCCACTGCATCGCGGAATGGGCCATAGTAAGCACTAGCATACTTAGCCGAATACGCCATGATTAATGTGTTGACAAAACCATGCCCTTCCAGCTCATCGCGAATACCGGCAATTCGACCATCCATCATGTCACTGGGTGCCACGATATCGGCACCCGCTTCGGCATGAGAGACGGCCTGTTTAATCAGCGTATCAACAGTACGATCATTCAGCACATAACCCGAGTCATCAATGATCCCGTCCTGACCGTGGGTAGTAAACGGGTCCAGCGCCACATCGGTCATCACACCCATGTCGGGACAGGCGTCTTTGATTGCCTTAACCGCACGCTGGGCAAGACCCTCCGGGTTGTAGGCTTCTTCGGCAAATTCCGATTTAGCACTGCCCGGGGTCACCGGAAATAACGCCATCGCCGGAACACCCAGGCTAACCAACAGTTTGGCTTCTTGCACCAGCAGATCTATGCTCATACGTTGTACGCCCGGCATAGAAGCAACCTGTTCAGTGGCGTTTTCACCTTCTATGACAAACACTGGATAGATCAGATCGTCCGGGCTGAGTTGACTCTCGCGCATCAGGCGACGGGAAAAATCATTGGCTCGCATACGGCGCATCCGGGTTTCCGGATAAAAACGCTGGCTGTTATTAAAGGACACAGGCACTCCCTATTTTGGGCAGAATTAAACAAAACCTTGATGACCGTTTCATGACGGCAATCGACTTTATGCGCGTAGCGCGGGAAAACATCTTATCGTACTCTTTCTTGGTGTAATTATGACACGGAACATCGCTTTGCGGGATTTCGGTCAGACGGACTAGGGACAATAAAACAATGAAAAAAGTTGCTGTAATACTATCTGGTTGCGGCGTATATGACGGCTCTGAGATATATGAAACGGTTCTGACCCTGCTGCATTTAAGTCAGGCGGGGGTAAAATACCAGTGTATAGCACCCAATATTGACCAACTTCATGTCGTCAACCACGCCTCCGGCCAACCGGAACCTGATGCTGAGCGCAATGTGCTACAAGAGGCGGCAAGGCTGGCCCGCGGTGAGATTATTGATCTGGCTGAAGCCGATCCGGATGACTACGACGCAGTCATTATTCCAGGCGGTTTTGGTGCCGCCAAAAACCTTTCCAACTTCGCCCTGAAGGGGGCTGAAGCACAGGTCGACCCAGCCGTGCAGGCTTTCACCAAAACCGTGCATAGAGCAGGCAAACCCATTGGCCTCATCTGCATTGCCCCGGCACTGACACCACTTTTGGTGGGTAAAGGTATAACCTGCACCGTAGGCAACGACGCTGGTGTCGCCACGGCCATTATGCATATGGGCGGCAAGCATAAGTTATGCGCTGTTGACGACATCGTGATCGATAGTGAGCATAAGGTGGTAACAACACCGGCTTACATGCTGGCGGGCTCCATAGCCGAAGCGGATATCGGTATCAGCAAACTGGTACAGGCCATACTCGACATGATTTGAGGCCAACCGAGATAGAGGGTCTGCAAATTATTGCGATACGCCACGTTAGCGGACTAAAAAAGGCCGTCTTTGACGGCCTTTGGCTTACTCGTTAATGTTTTACAACCGCACTTCAATGCCACGTTCACGCATATAAGCCTTAGCCTGCGGAATAGTGTATTCATTAAAGTGAAAGATTGAAGCTGCCAACACAGCATCCGCTTTACCGGCAATACAGCCATCCACCAGGTGATCCAGATTACCCACCCCTCCCGAGGCAATCACCGGCACCGTGACGGCGTCACTTATGGCCCGGGTCAATTGGATGTCATAGCCTTTTTTCACCCCATCCTGATCCATCGAGGTCAGCAGAATCTCCCCGGCACCCAGCGCAACCATTTTACGCGCCCACTCCACTGCATCAATGCCGGTGGGTTTACGACCGCCATGGGTGAAAATCTCCCAACGATTGGTTTCACCCTCAGACGAAACCTTCTTGGCATCAATTGCCACCACGATGCACTGAGAACCAAAACGCTCGGCAGCTTCACGGACGAAGTCAGGGTTGGTTACCGCCGCAGAATTAATGGATACCTTATCAGCACCGGCATTCAGCATGGTGCGAATATCCTCACAGCTACGGATGCCGCCCCCCACTGTCAGTGGGATAAACACCTGGGAAGCCATGCGTTCCACTGTTTCCACCATGGTGTCACGGCCCTCATGGGTCGCTGTAATATCGAGGAAGGTGATCTCATCAGCACCCTGTTCATCGTACCGACGGGCAACCTCCACCGGGTCACCGGCATCCCGGATATCGACGAAGTTAACGCCTTTAACTACCCGGCCGTTTTCCACATCCAGACAGGGAATGATGCGTTTTGCCAGCGCCATGCTAGAACCTCTTAAATCATGTGGGTGTGGTCAGACAATCAGGGCTTGCCGTCCCAATTAAGGAAATTTTTCAATAGCTGCAGACCCACCTTGGAGCTTTTTTCCGGGTGAAACTGCACAGCAAACACATTATCGCGCGCTAAGGCAACATCGAAGTCGATGCCATAGTGACAGGTACCCGCCACCAGCGCGCGCTGTTCAGCCTGAACCTGATAACTGTGCACAAAGTAGAACCGGCTATCCTGCTCAATGCCAGCCCACAACGGATGATCAATGCACTGAGATACCTTGTTCCAGCCCATATGCGGCACCTTCAGGCGCTCACCATCTTCCTGCAGATCAGCACCAAAATATTCAACCTGGCCCTGAAAATGAGACAAACAATCAACACCTGCGTTCTCTTCAGAGCACTGCATCAAAGCCTGCATACCTACACAAATACCCAAAAACGGCTTACCAGAGCTGATCGCCTGAGCAACCTCACGGTCAACGCCAAGCTTAAGCATCTCGGCCATGCAATCGCGGATTGCGCCGACTCCAGGCAGAATCACCCGGTCGGCGCTAGCCACCTGGGCGGGGTCCGCAGTCACCCGAACGTCAACACCGGGTTCAACCGTCTCCAACGCTTTAGCAACCGAGTGCAGGTTGCCCATGCCGTAGTCAATTACTGCAACACTTGCCATTGATCAGAGGCACCCTTTAGTGGATGGCATCACCCCGCTGGCACGCGGATCAAATTCCAGTGCCTGGCGCAAAGCGCGGCCAAACGCTTTAAAGATCGTTTCCGCCTGGTGGTGAGCATTAAAACCTTTCAGGTTGTCGATGTGCAGGGTAACACCGGCATGATTGACAAAGCCCTGGAAGAACTCCCAAAACAGCTGAGTATCCAGTTTGCCAATGCTGGCACGAGTAAACTCCACCTTCATATCCAGACCAGGACGGCCGGAGAAATCTACCACCACGCGTGACAAAGCTTCATCCAATGGACAATAGGCGTAGCCGTAGCGGTTGATGCCCTTACGGTCACCCACTGCCTCTTTAAATGCCTGTCCCAGAGTAATGCCGATATCTTCCACGGTGTGGTGATCATCAATGTGGTTATCACCCTTGGCATCAATCTCCAGATCGATCAGGCCATGGCGGGAGATCTGTTCCATCATGTGTTCCAGAAAGGGCACGCCGGTTTTTGCACGGAACTTGCCAGTGCCATCAATGTTCACAGCAACTGTAATCTGGGTTTCCAGAGTATCCCGGCTTACCTTGGCGGTACGTTCTGCCATGTTGTTCTCCCGCTAACTGAATCAAAGCCGGAATTATACAACCATCCCTGTAACCATGCACTTACCGACCCACTAACAGTCAAAGCGATGCTCGGATTACATTGAAAATTAAACGATTCTGGTTATGCTCAGACAACAAGGTTTATACCAAGGAGATAATAATGAAGGTTTTGCTCAAGATTGTTGCCGGGTTCGCAGCACTGGTCCTTATTCTGGTTGTTGCCGGCGGGGCCATTCTCGGTGCTTTTTTTGACCCCAACGAATACAAGCCCGAGATCGAGCAGGCAGCCCTTGATAAGGGCGGTGTCGAACTGAAGATCAACGGCGACATCGGCTGGTCGGTTTTCCCCTGGCTCGGGCTGGAAGTGAACCAGATTGATGTTAAATATCCGAGCAAACCGCAACTGGCCAGTCTGCAGCAGGCCCAAGTTTCAGTAAAACTCCTGGCGCTCTTCTCCGGCAAGGTCGAGATGAAGAGTGTCCTGATCGATGGACTCAATCTGGCCCTGGTGCAAAACAAAGATGGCAGCAATAACTGGAGTGCCTCCAGCAGCGCAACCCAAGCCAAAACCAAGCCCGATGCGGCAGAGAGTGCCGGTGGTGGAGCCCTGGCGTTAGATATTGAAAGCATCGAGGTGAAGCAAGGCCGGATAAGTTATCAGGATCTGACCAGCGGCATGGAAGCCCTGATCACCGAATTGAACCTCACTTCCGGCCAGGTGGTCACCGGCGCATTTTTCCCGCTGGAGCTTGGTTTTACCCTGGAACAGAAACTACAGGGGGAAAGCCAGGTTAAGGTGGTCAGCCAACTCAAAACAGAGATTTTGCTAGACCTAGAGCAACAGCTCTACCAGCTGCAAGGCCTCGACTCAGCACTGACCCTCAGCGGCAAACCGCTGGCTGGCAACAGCCTGAGCTTCTCCACGCAAGCAGATGTAAAAGCAGACCTGGCCAAGCAGCAGGCAGAGGTCAGCAATCTGACACTGGCATTAGCCAACCTGACTGCCAACGGCAACCTGAAGGTAGCCGACTTCGATAACCCGGTCATCAGCGGTAACCTGAATCTGGCAGAGTTTGACCTGAATAAGCTGCTGGCTGCTCTGGGCCAGACCAAGGTGGAAACCACTGACTCGGACGTGCTGAAAAAGATCAGTCTGCAAGCCGAGTTGGGTGGCGCGGCCAATACCGTCAACGCCAAAAGCCTGACCCTGAAACTGGATGACACCACCTTTACGGGTAATGCAGGCTTTAATCTGGGCACCTCAGCGATCAGTCTCAACCTGAAAGGCGACAGTCTGGATGCCGATCGTTATCTACCACCCGCGACTGATAGCAAACCCGCCAGCAAACCTGTGGCAGGCGTGCCAGAGACCTACTCGAAAGAGCCGGTCATTCCGGTTGAAGCCCTCAAACCTCTGAACCTGGATAGCACCCTGGCGCTGGGCACCCTGAAAGTCAGCGGACTGGATATCAGCAATATCGATCTGGCCGTCAATGCTCGTGGTGGTGTTATTAACGCCAGCAAACTGAATGCGGATATGTACAAGGGGCAGTTGCGTAATAGTGTTCAGCTTGATCTGCGCAATGCCAAACCTTCATTGCGGGTACGCAAGAACATCAGCGGCATCGATATGGGCAGTATGCTGATTGCTCTGGCGCAGGTCGACCAACTTACCGGTACCCTCAACGCGCAGGCGGATATCACTACCCGAGGCAACTCGGTGTATGACTTTGTTAACACCGCTACCGGCAGCTCCAGCATTAAGCTATCCGACGGTGAAATTAAAGGCATTGATGCTGCACAAAGCGTCTGTCAGGCGATGAACAACGTCAGCTCCCTGGGCATAAACAGCCAGGAAGTAGACCGCTCGACTCCGTTCGCTAACATTAGCGCCACCCTGCCGATCACCAACGGCGTAATCAACAGCCAGGACCTGACGGCGCAACTGGATGCCATGGCACTGAATGGTCGTGGACTGGTCAATCTGCCTAAGCAAACTCTGGATTACCGGTTGGGCTTCAAAGTAGAGAAAAACCTGTTCAAGGAAACCTGCTCTTTCCCGAATGCACTGGAAAATGTTGAGATTCCCATTAACTGTAAAGGCGGTTTTGCCACACCACCGCAGAAGATGTGTAAACCTGATCTGAGTGTTATCACTGACGCCCTCAAGGCACGAGTGAAAGAAAAAGCCAAGGCTAAGGTTGAAGAAAAACTCAACAAAGAACTGGAAAACAAACTGGGCGATAAACTCAAGGGGCTACTTGGCCGCTAATGACTCCTTCCCAGTTCAATAGCGCCGTGCTGGCCTGGTTCGATCAGCACGGCCGCCATGATCTGCCCTGGCAGCAAGACAAATCAGCCTATCCAACCTGGATCTCTGAAATCATGTTGCAGCAGACCCAGGTCACCACTGTGATTCCTTATTTCCAGCGTTTCATGACGCGTTTCCCAGATGTATTCAGTCTGGCCGATGCCCCGCTGGACGAAGTACTGCACCTTTGGACCGGCCTCGGCTATTACGCCCGCGCCCGCAATCTACATAAAGCCGCGCAACAATTGGTCGCAGAACATAATGGCGAATTTCCTGACACCGTAGACGCGATGGAGCGACTGTCTGGCATCGGCCGCTCTACTGCCGGAGCGATCCTCTCCATCAGCCGTGGGGTAAGGGCACCGATCCTGGATGGCAATGTCAAACGGGTACTGACCCGCTTTTATGCGGTTGAAGGCTGGCCCGGCAGCACCGCCAACCAGAAAACACTCTGGCAGTACGCCGAGCAAAACACACCGCAACAGCGTGTTGGCGAATACACCCAAGCGATGATGGATCTGGGTGCCACCCTCTGCACCCGAGGCAAACCCCAATGTGGCAGCTGTCCGTTGCAAGCAGACTGTCAGGCCTATCAGCAAAACCGTACCCGAGAGCTACCGGCACCACGCCCGAAAAAAACCTTACCGGTAAAGCAGACTTACATGCTGCTACTGCAGAACGACACAGAAGACACCGTGTTACTGTATCAGCGTCCGCCCAGTGGTTTATGGGGCGGTTTATGGAGCCTGCCGGAAACCACAGACCTGCGCGACCTGCACCAAGAAACAGGTCTGGAGGCGATCCAGGAATCACTGCAGCCATTGACACCTATGCGTCACACCTTCAGTCATTTCCATCTCGATATCACCCCGGTACTTGGCCGACTGAAAGACCCTACAGACTGTGTCATGGATGCGGGGCCGCTGCTCTGGTATAACATACGGCAACCGCAGAACGTGGGTCTGGCTGCACCAGTCAAAAAACTGCTGCAGCAATTGGCCCGACAACCCGCTTTAAGGCTGGAGATTTAGATGAGCCGCACCGTTTTTTGTCGCAAATACAAACAGGAACTGGAAGGGCTGGAACGCCCACCCTATCCCGGCCCTAAGGGTCAGCTTATTTTTGACACTATATCCAAGCAGGCATGGCAGGAATGGACCGACCACCAGACCATGTTGATCAATGAAAAGCACCTCAGCCTGATGGATCCGAAAACCCGCGAATTCCTGTCAGAAGAGATGGAAAAGTTCATGGATGGCGAGGACTTCGAAAAGGCTGAAGGCTACGTACCTCCATCAAAATAATTTTTGTTATCAGGCGCTTGACACTAAACCGCTGAAACGGTTTAATACGCGCCACTTGAGTTGCCCGGATAGCTCAGTCGGTAGAGCAGAGGATTGAAAATCCTCGTGTCGGTGGTTCGATTCCGCCTCCGGGCACCAACTTTAAAGCCTCGCTATCAGCGGGGCTTTTTGTTTTGTGCGAAAGACCGGATGAGAACCGCCGATGCGGTTGTAACGTCGCGCCATTGTAACGTCGCGCCATTTTTGGCACAGATTTACGCATTTTTTGGCATTAGGGTTCTCGAATAATTTCCTCTCTGATGCTTCCCTACAGTTCAATAAATTCTACAGTGGCACCTCTAGCCAGTCTGTCTTACCTACCTCTTCATCTAAAATTTTTTCAGAATAAGGTACCCGATACCATTCTGTCTTTGGCCCATCGACAGGGTTGTAACACTGCCCAGTAGTCTGATTAACCCAAATGGCTCCATCGTCTCCACGCTTCCAAGCCTCGCCCATATTCGCGTCAACCATGCATGTATAGGAGTCAGGGAATGGATCTTTTCCCCACTTATCATGGATTGGTACTGTTATGGTTTGCAGCTTATTTGCTGTATCTGCCATGAGAACTCTCTTTGTAATCTGCTTGCTTAAAACAGCCCTTGCTGTCCTTTTGGTTTCGGTGGTTCTGACCAGTTGCCGTACTGCTCAAAGCAGTTTGCTGCTTCTGGTACCAGGAACCGAAGAATTAAAGAAATTCAGAAAACTCGCGCAGCTTGGAAACCGACTGGGGTAATTGCTGCTTTTGTAGTGTTGCCAAAAATTCATCCACTTCGACAGGTGGATTTTTTAACGCCATACGCTGCTTTTTAATCGCCGAACAGCAAATAGCAGGCGCCATATCGATTTGGTAGTAGATAAAATCATCCGGGTGTAACAAATCAATCCCATATGGCTCTAAAGCATCTGGTGGAAAATCTTTCATATTAAATGTGACGATCGCATCAGCGCCACAACGAATCTCTGCGGCTAATACATGGCGATCATCAGGATCGGGGAGCTGTAACGTCTCAATTAAAGACTCATATCCAGTTACTTTGGCGTCCTTGACATGAGCATCCATCAAATCCCGTACTCGCTCCAGAGCTTCTCGCGTAAATTTGCCTTGGCGGAGTAAAGCATCGATCCATTCTTCATGTATTTTTTCCGTCCAATGAGCTTTAAACAGATCCGTTAATGCCAGCCGCATGAGCGTATCCCGCAAGGGGGCGGGATAGAGCACACAGGCATCGTATATAACGGTAAATTTACTCAATGGAAATCAATACCCCATATCCTCTTCCTGAGACAGGGCCGCCAACTCGTCCAAAGCCTGCTCTCTAAGCTGTGCAGTCCGTTCCCGGTAGGTTAGTACATCATTTAATAACACTCGACGATGGGCGCCTACCTTGCGAAATGGAATTTCACCTTTTTCCAACAGCCCCACCAGAAAGGGACGACTTACATTGAGTAAGTTAGCAGCCTCTTGAGTACTTACCTCTTGATGATGGGGTATCAAACTGATGGCATTACCTTTAGACACCTCCGCCAGTACATCCAACAAAACCTGTAAGACATGACCCGGCAGCACTAAATCGTCTGATTCACCATTGCTGCCTCGCAGTGAAAGTTGCACCCGATCCACATCTGCATATTTGGACAATGTGCGGCTTGATATTTTGGCTTGCTCTACCTCTGCCTGGGTAGGCAATTGGACTATTTTTTGGGCAGACATAACCAATACTCCTTGTTGCTTCATCGCATAAAAAGCGAAGCTTATGTAGAGAAGCTTAGCACAAACGAAATAAACGAAACTATCGAAATAAACGAATAGATTCCACCCATGATTAAAACCATACTGTCAGGCTTTACTCCTTTACCTGCCAATACAAACAAAAAGCATGGCACTCGATGCTGTAAGTTAATGTCCAATTTGGTAGTAAAGCAGGACCGCTCTTGCCATCAAATGGTGATAGTCACAGAGTCGAAAACGAGGCTTTGCCATGCCAAACCCTGACAACAAAATCACCGTGTTCTACGACGGTGCCTGTCCCCGCTGTGTTCGGGACCGGGCGAATTATGAAAAAAGAGATCCGGGTAGCGGGGCTGATATTGAGTGGTTTGATATCACGGGTCGCGAGAGTGAGCTGTGTTCACTAGGCATTGATCCACATAGGGCGTTAACTGAGCTGCATATTCGCACCGCCGAGGGAGAGATCCTGTCAGAGCTGGATGCCTACCGGGTCTTGATGGCGCGCGTACCGGCATATCGTCTGCTGGGCTGGCTGATCGGTTTACCCTTCATCCGGCCCTGGGTGAGCTGGTTATATCATCGCTGGGTAACCCGGCGACTGGCACGGGAGGGCCGGCTTTAGTCATCTCGGCAGCAGCCTTCTGTGCCCAATGCACTTAACGCACAAAACGTTTTTTAAACTCCTTAGGCGTTTGCCCGGTGATCTTGATAAAGGTTTTACGAAAGGCACCTAGGTCTTCATAACCCACTTCCGTGGCGATGCGCTCAATAGATGTGCCGCTGGTTTCAATCAGCTCACAGGCCTTCTGAATACGCAGCTGCTGCAGATACTGGGTCGGTTTTAGACCCGTGGCTTTGACAAAACGCCTCAGGAAAGTCCGTTCGGTCAGGTGTGAAAGTTGCGCCAGCTGCCTGATTACCACGGTCTTCTGGAAATCTCGCTGCAGCTGATGCTGAACCCGAATGATCGTTTCATCACCATGATCCAGTTTGGGCGTAAAACGCCTGTAGTAGCTCTGTTCCCGCGGGCCGGTATCCACAATCAGAAAACGCCCCAACTGACGCATGATCTGCGAATTGGTAAACTGCGCCACCAGTTCCAGCCCCAGATCAATCCAGCTCATTAACCCGCCCGCCGTAATGATATCGGCATCGTTGATCAGCAGCTTATTGATGTCGAGCCCGATCCGCGGAAAGCGACTGGCAAATTCATCAGCCAATGCCCAGTGTGTGGTGACCCGGCGGCCATTCAGCAAACCGGTCTCGGCTAACACAAAGGCTCCGGCACAAACAGAGCAGATAATGGCACCGTTTTGATGCTGTTTTGTCAGCCAGTCCAGCAACCTCGGCTCTGGATTAAGGTAATAGCTATCATCCAGACAGGGCGGCAGAATAACTACCTGCATCGGTGCTGTGTCATCAATTACGCCCTGATTGATCTGCAAGCCGTCAAAAATATGGGTATTAAAAACACCTTCACACCCCTGTTGATGACATATGGTATTAGCCAGATAAAACTGCTCGGCCATCCCTTGAACTGCAGACAACAGTGCACCCGGATAATGAACGATGCCGATCTGAATGGTTTTTTTTGTCATTTTTAACTTCTTTTATGCCAGTTTCACCCGCAGTATGGGATGCTAATTCCTAACATAATAAAAACCAACACTAACCATCATCTGTCTTTGCACGTTTACAGAGACTGATTTCTACACACCCAGACACAGAGGGCATGATATGAGCGATCTGACTACCCTGCGGGACCTTGTTGGCCTCGGCAATACAGCCACCCCAATCAGTGATTCGGCACTGGTGATTATTGATGCACAAAACACCTATTGCGAAGGCATCATGAAACTGGATGGCGTTGAAGCCGCGCTGGAAGAGTGCAAAACGCTGCTGGCTCGTTTTCGTCAGGCCGGACGCCCGATTTTTCATATTCAGCATGATGCTGGCCCTGGCACACCGTATGATGTTTCCAGCCATATTGGTCAGATCACTGAAGCTGTCACACCGCTGGCAGATGAAACGGTGATTACCAAGAACTACCCCAACTCTTTCACTCAAACCGAGCTGGATGCCCTGCTGAAGCAGGCGGGCGTTGCCAATCTGATTCTGGTGGGCTTTATGTCTCACATGTGTGTCAATTCAACCGCACGCGGTGCCTTCAGCCTGGGCTATAATCCCACGGTGGTGGCCTCTGCAACAGCGACCCGATCACTGCCCTCTAAAGTAACAGGGCAGGCACTGCCTGCCGAACAGATTCAGGAAGTAGCACTGGCTGCTTTGTCTGACCTGCCATCTGCAGTCGTGCCATCCTCTGCAGATGTACCTGACTGACACCTGAGACGTAGATGCCCGGCGGACCAAGCGCAGGCCGGGCATCATCAGCTTTTATCCCACGCACACCACCCGCATAACGTCATTGCACGCAGATTCCTGCCTTATCGTTTTGTCAGTGCCTGTCACCTCACAGGCCGCGACTTAAATACCAGCCCTTCCCCGGGGTTTCGGACGGTTGATTAATTAAAGCAATCGACCCTAATAACAGGATCAATTTCATCCCTTCACCGGTTACGACTATAACTAATATGCAGGAACACGACTGGATATGCATGACGCACCTCCATAGGTCGAGAGAGGAGAGAATAATGAACAACAATAATGAAACCACTGCGGGTCAATGCCCATTTATGCACGGCGCGCAAACCCAAGTCGGTGGCAGTGGCACAGACATTCATGACTGGTGGCCAAATGCGTTAAACCTAGACATCCTGCACCAGCATGACAGCAAGACCAATCCACTTGGCGCAGGTTTTAACTATACCGCAGCTTTCAACTCCCTGGATCTGGCCGCCGTGAAAAACGATTTGCACAGTCTGATGACTGACAGCCAGGACTGGTGGCCTGCCGATTGGGGTCATTACGGCGGTTTGATGATCCGTATGGCCTGGCACGCAGCCGGCTCCTACCGTATTGCCGATGGCCGCGGTGGGGCAGGCACAGGCAACCAACGCTTTGCTCCCCTCAACAGCTGGCCCGACAACGGCAACCTGGACAAAGCGCGACGTCTGCTCTGGCCGATCAAACAAAAGTACGGCAACAAGCTCTCCTGGGCAGATCTGATCATTCTGGCTGGCACCGTGGCATATGAGTCGATGGGACTGAAAACCTATGGTTTTGCTGGCGGTCGGGCTGATATCTGGCATCCGGAAAAAGACATCTACTGGGGTTCAGAAAAAGAGTGGTTGGCAACCAGCGACAACCCCGACAGCCGCTATTCTGGTGAACGCGATCTGGCCAACCCACTGGCGGCGGTAATGATGGGGCTGATCTACGTGAATCCGGAAGGGGTCGATGGCAAGCCCGATCCGCTGAAAACGGCACAGGACGTCCGCATCACCTTTGCCCGCATGGCAATGGACGATGAAGAAACCGTGGCGCTGACCGCCGGGGGCCATACTGTGGGCAAGGCACACGGTAATGGCGATGCGGCGAATCTTGGCCCGGAACCCGAAGCTGCTGATATCGAGGAGCAAGGGCTCGGTTGGAACAATAATGTCAGCCGGGGAGTAGGCCGGGATACTATCACCAGTGGCCTTGAAGGTGCCTGGACCACCCACCCAACCCAGTGGGATAACGGCTATTTCCAACTGCTGTTAAGCTATGACTGGGAGTTAACCAAAAGCCCGGCAGGTGCGTGGCAGTGGGAGCCGGTGAATATCAAAGAGGAAGATAAGCCAGTAGATGTTGAGGACCCCTCTATTCGCCTGAATCCAATCATGACCGATGCCGATATGGCCATGAAGATGGACCCGGAATACCGCAAGATTTCCGAACGCTTCTACAACGATCCGGACTACTTCTCAGAAGTATTTGCCCGTGCCTGGTTTAAGCTGACCCATCGCGATCTGGGACCAAAAAGCCGTTATCTGGGGCCAGACGTTCCGGCGGAAGATCTGATCTGGCAGGACCCCGTGCCGACCGTTGATTACAGCCTGAGTGACACCGAAATTGCCGGACTGAAGGCGCAAATACTGGCCAGCGGTCTGAGTGTTTCAGAGCTGGTCAGTACGGCCTGGGATAGCGCCCGTACCTTCCGTGGTTCCGACTACCGCGGCGGTGCCAACGGGGCACGCATCCGCCTGGCTCCGCAAAAGGACTGGCAGGGTAACGAACCTGCCCGATTGGATAAGGTGCTCAACACACTAGAAGCGATACAAGTCGGTTTAAGCAAGCCAGTCAGTATGGCTGACCTGATCGTGCTGGGTGGCAGCGCAGCGGTAGAAAAAGCCGCCTGTGATGCGGGCGTAGAGATCACCGTACCCTTTGTGCCAGGACGAGGAGATGCCACGCAGGAGATGACCGATGTAGAATCGTTCGCAGTACTTGAACCGCTACATGACGGCTACCGCAACTGGCTGAAGGGAGATTATGTGGTCTCCGCAGAAGAGATGCTGCTGGATCGTACCCAGCTGCTGGGACTGTCCGCCCCCGAGATGACAGTCCTGATTGGCGGCATGCGGGTATTGGGTACCAATCATGACGGCAGCCAACACGGCGTGTTTACCGACCGCGTGGGCGTACTGAGCAATGACTTCTTCATCAACCTGACCGATATGCGCTACCGCTGGAATCCGGTTGGCAAGAATCTCTATGAGATTTACGACCGCGCCAGCGGGGAGGTCAAGTGGACCGCAACCCGAGTTGATCTGATATTTGGTTCCAATTCGGTGCTGCGCAGCTACGCTGAGGTGTATGCACAGAACGACGCCAAAGAAAAATTTATCTGCGACTTTGTCAGTGCTTGGAACAAAGTCATGAATGCGGACCGTTTCGACCTGGTCTGACACATGACTCCCAACAAAAACCCGGCATCAGCCGGGTTTTTTATTCAACGGCGAACCTGAAAGCATTTACTCTGCCACTGTCACCGTGATTTTTTCAGACACCACCGGAGGATTATGCGGGGTATGTGTCATATCCCCCAGAATCAGCTGCAAGGTGTGGGCACCCGGACTCAATGTCAGTGTCGTTTCGGTCTGACCACCACCAAAATGCTTCACATCTTTGCCCAGTGGCATGCTCATATCGGGTAAAGCGCCGTCCACCAATAGGTGATGGTGACCCGTGTTCGCTTTATCGGTCCCCGCAGGTGCGACGCCCATACCTTTGAGGCCAAATTTAACGGTGAAGGTTGCGGGTACAGTGGCACCGTCAGCCGGCGCAATAATATAGGCCATCGCCCCTTCGGGGGCATCAGCGGCAATCGCAACCTGCGCTGCCAGCACACTAAATCCAACAGCAAGCAGAAGTTTTTTCATTGTCATGTTCCTTGCAAAGATTAAAAAACAGCACTACACGCACTGATACAGTCCTTTAACTGTAGCCAAGTTGTGCACCGCCACAAGAAAACAGCAGCGAAAATCCCAAAACTGCCAACGCCAAACGTTGGCCCATATATACCAGTAAACACTATGGTTGCCTTACTAAAACGTCTGACTTCAGGAAACAAACCGTCAGAGCGAAAACATTACATTAAGTGTTGAGCAAATCCCGCTGTCATATGTTGATACACAATGCTGAGCTGAGAGCTGCGTGACAACAGTTCTGCTACTGGCTCACGTCGCCCCTGACACGTGACATGATCCATCACAAACGTTCAGTACAACAGTCAGTCTGATCCTGATTGTTACCGGAGATCAACATGGTACAGTTGCGGCCGTCTGATTTAGCTTTGTAAAGCGCCTTATCCGCCAGTGCCACTAACTCATCAACCGAGAGTGAGGACTGATGGGGGTCGATGATACAAATGCCTGTGCTCACCGTAATGTTCAGGCTGACGCCATCCACCCTAAAGGGAACCGAGGCTATATGGTTGCGCAGACGCTCAAACAAACTGCAGATTTGGCTGCGCGAGGTGCTTAATACAATCATAAACTCCTCGCCGCCATAACGACCGATCAAATCATAGGGGCGTAAGGTGTCACAAAGCCTGTTCGCCACTTCGATTAACACCTGATCACCGGCTGCATGCCCGTGGGTATCATTTACCTGCTTAAAGAAATCCACATCGCACAGGGCAATACAAAAAGCCTCATCTTGCCGGGCAGCCCGCGCCTGCTCTACACCGACCCCATCATAGATCGCCCTGCGATTATACAACCCGGTAAGGTCATCGTGACTGGCACGATATTCCAGGTTGGCATAGGCCGCATGCAGTTCTGACTGCATCTGTAACAGCCGCTGGCCGACCCTGATTCGAGCATGCAGTTCAGCATTTTCAAAGGGTTTGGCAATATAGTCGTTGGCGCCCTGATCCAGGCCGGCAACCACATCTTCAACTCGATTCCGCGAAGTCAGCAAAATAATGTAGGGAGGGCTATCAATAAATTTCGCGCGAATTTTCTGGCACAACTCAATACCATTCAGCCCAGGCATTTCCCAGTCCAGTAACAGCATCGACGGAGCCTCTTCCACCTGCATTGCGCGCCATGCAGTCAAACCATCTTCCGCCATCACAGGGTCAAATCCCCACTGCCGTGACAGCATCATCAACATCGTGCGAGAAGTTGCATCATCATCCGCGATCAGAAGCTTCACCGCTTTGCTCCTCAAGTATATTTTTTAACTGGGCATAACTCCGCTCCAGTATTGAGAATAACTGTCGGACTTGTTCCATGTCCTCGGACCCACCTGCCTGCTCCATGGCAAATGCACAACGCCCCATTGCAACGGCCCCGATATTTAATGCTGCGCCTTTTATCTTGTGCACCAGGGCAGTCAATAACACTCGGTCCTGCTGCTCGACCAGATCACGCAGCTGATGTAACTGCTGGGGCATATCCAGCAAAAACGTTTCCAGCACAGCATTGATCATTGACTGATCACCCTGCATGCGGCGCTCTAAAGCGGCATGGTCCCAGATCAGCGGGTTATCGCGATCTTGCTCCGGTGCTTCAGCAACCGCAGGCAACACCGCAGTCTCCGCCGTCCGTTCTGCTGCTGCACACAACCATTTCTGTAAAATATCACGCAGATTGAGCACATCTACGGGTTTACTGAGAAAGTCATTCATGCCCGCGTCAAAGCAGCGCTGACGCTCGTTATTTAGCACATTAGCGGTCATGGCAACGATAGGTACGGCTCGATTCAGTGCCGTAGACGCCGGACTTCGAATCAGTCGCGTTGCCTCATAACCATCCATATCCGGCATCTGGCAATCCATCAGAACCATGTCGTAATCAGTCTCAGCGACAGCGTTCACAGCCTCTGCTCCGTTGGCCACGATATCGACCTTAAGCCCCTGCCGCTCCAGCATCAAGCGAGCAACTTTCTGATTAGTAGGATTATCTTCCGCCAATAACACATGCCCGGAAAAATCTGTGACTGCGGGTGTTACGGTTGTTTCTATCAGCTGGTTTTCTGCTATAAACACCTCGCCGGCCACCACCTGATACAGCTTTTCTTCCACCATCGGCAGCGATACAAAACCATCGAAATAATTGGTTAGCATTTTCCTCACTGCGCTCTGAATACGCATGGATGTCATCAAGTATTTACGCAGCGACGCAAACCCCGGTTGTTGCGACAGAGACTGGCCAAGCTGCTGCAGTTCGACCAATGGAATTTCACTGTCCACCAGCAATACCGTATAGGGCCGATCAGCGGCCATTGCCGACTGCAACAGTTGCTGAGCATGGCCGGTTGTTTCCGCGCAGCCGAAACCCGCTCCCCATTGACGACACAGTCGCTCCATATAGGAGGCGGTCAAGGCCTTATCCGACAATAGCAGAACGTCTGCCTGCGGCAGTTGCCTTGTTGGCGCTGGCTGCTGCTGACTCAGGCTACGCAACGGCAAGGATACCCAGAATGTGGAACCTTCATGCAGCTTACTGTCGACCCCAACCTCACCATCCATCAGTTCCACCAGCTGTCGGGAGATTGCCAACCCCAGCCCTGTACCGCCGTAACGACGCGTGGTGGAGTTATCGGCCTGAGAAAAACGATCGAACAATGTTTGGCGTTGTTCGGCGCTCATGCCGATACCGGTGTCCTTAACCCTGAACCTGACCTCAACCAGCCCATTAGTCTCGGGGCCCAGGTCAACAAACACTGCCACGCTGCCTTTACGGGTAAATTTAAGCGCATTGCCCACAAGGTTGGTCAGAATCTGCCTGATACGCGAGGGGTCGCCAACCACCCGGGTGGGCGGAATGGGGCGAGCCGGACAGACAAATTCCAGATTTTTTTCCCCCGCCTGGACTGAGAAAAACTGCGCCAGTTCCGACAGCACCTGCGACAGGTCGAAAGGCATCACATCCAGTTGCAGTTTGCCCGCTTCAATACGTGAAAAGTCCAGAATATCGTTAATGATATTCAGCAGTGACTCGCCACTTTGCTGCAGGGTTTTAGCCAGCATGCGCTGTTCGGTATCGAGGTCAGAGTCCTGTAATAATTGCGCCATCCCCAGCACACCGTTAATCGGTGTGCGAATCTCATGGCTCATATTGGCAAGGAAGTCGGTTTTTGCCTGGCTGGCAGCTTCAGCCTCGGCACGCGCACGCTGCAACAAGGCTTCATCCGCTTTTTGCTGGGTCATATCCAGATGTACCCCAGTCAGACGCAACGGCTTGCCAACAGCATCACGCAATACCTTGCCCATCATATGCACAAAATGGACTTCACCATCTGGCCAAACAATGCGGTACTCGGTTACCAATGGCAGCGCATCATCCAGAGTCAGTTGCAAAGCCTGGTCAACACGGCTGGCATCGGCTGGATAGATTGCCCGCTGCCAACTGTTATAGTCATGATCAAAGTCACGCTCGGTTAGCCCGAAAATCTCCAGCATTCGGGCATCCCAATACAGGCGATTGGTTTTCAGGTCCCATTCCCAGATACCTATTCCCGCCACCGACGAGGCCAGTTCCATCCTCCGCTTAGCGTCTTCCAGCGCTTCTCTCGCCAGCTTTTGTTCGGTGACATCACGCAACGCGGCAATACTGACATCCCCATCCGGCAACGTGATATGACTGAGGTTAATCGCCACATCACGCTCCTCCCCTGAAGCCATGCGCAGCTTAACTGCCCGCCCTTGCGCCATAACCCGACTGTCGGGTTGCGATTCATAACTTTCACGCAGCTGTGGATGCTGCTGGTGATAACGTGCCGGCAAGAGCGCTTCCACCTGCATACCCAATAGCGCATCCAGGCCATACCCCGTTAGCTGAGCGGCCATCTCATTGGCGCGAATAATCAGGCCCTGAGCATCCACTGCCAACAGCGCATCTGGCAGTTGCTCTAACAATGAGTCGTTGGTTTTACGTGCGTCATCAAGCGCCACGCTGGCGTTCACCAACTGTCGCAACATGACACTGTGTAAAATGGCAAAGACAAACAGCGGCACCAGGCCAATCAGGCCCAGCAACAACAGCTGATTAAACAGCTGCAATTCCCGCCCTGTGGCATCGTGTGCTTGCCAATACCCTTGTTGCAGATGCAGCTGTAACAGAGCCAGCGCCTGAATCGCAGGCTGATCATCCACTTGCACTAAGGGGGCAACATCCTCAATGGACTGGTCCGTCGAAATGAAATTTCGCAACAATGAATATTTCTGCTGATACTGTTGCAGCGTCTGATTGAGTTGCATCAGTGCCGTCTGGTCGGCGCTATCGGGTAACAGTTCCTGCAAAGCACTAATGGCTTGCAAGCTATTGGTGAGCGCCTGTTCAGCGGCGACCGCACTACTTTCAGTACGGTAGAGAAGGTAAGTATTGAAGTGATGCACAAAGCCACCATAACCCAGACTGCGGGTCAGCTGGCTAAGGGTGCCATTGATGGTTTCTACGCCCTGATTATAGTCTTGCCAGGTATCGTTCAGCCGCTTGCCACGGTAATACAAACTGCCACCCCAGTAACAGAACACCGCCGTCAGGAGGACTGTCAGGCTTAATATCAACAGCAGGCGTGTCCGTGTGAAGCGCTTATCCATGAGTCGAGGCCGTAACGCTTGTGCGTCATATCCGTTGGCTATATGTCTCTATCAGCGCACAAAAGCGGCATGATACTTCATCCCATGGAGCCTGATTTCTGTATAAAGATCAAGGAGAAATCAACTGTCTGAGCGATTACTGATCCACATGACCTGATAGGGTTCAACGTCGATGACAGCATGCAGATCGGAGTATTCCGCGCGGGTTAATAGATCCTGCCAGCACTGGGTATTCACCAAATTCAGATCGGACAAACGCAGTTCAGCTTGTTGATTGCTGATATTGGCAATACAGAAAATACTTTGCCTGCGGTTTGGACTCTGACGCCAGAAACCAAATAACTGACTACCTAGGTGCAATGTAAACTGCGTGGCATTAGGGTGAAACGCCGGTTGCCGGGTGCGGATTCGCAGCAGATGCTTAAGCCGCTGCAACACGCGATGGTGATGGCAATGCGGATCATCCAGCTGTTCTTGTAGTTGTTGATATTGCCACTGACTGCGGTTGATTGACCGGTTATGACCCGTGCGTGCCATACGCGCATAATCATTATGGCTGCCAAACAGGCTCTGTATGTAGATTGCCGGAATCCCTTCCAGCGCCAGCATAATGGCATGGGCACAGATAAAACGGTCTTCGTTATAGCTGTCAGGTCCATCCTGGGTACCCTGTAAGGCATCGAACAGCGAGATATTGATCTCGTAGGGCCTGGACTCACCCTGATTCAGACTACGCCAGGAAATTTCGCCGCCAAACTGCTGCATGGTTTCGACCAGCTTTTGCTCTTCTGCATCCGTTAACAGGTTTTCCAAAGGTCTTAAGCCTATCCCGTCATGGGAGGCGATAAAGTTGAAAAACGCGGTACCATCTTGGGCCGGAGGCATCGCCATCAACCACTGCTTGAGGTAATGGCTGTCGCCACTAATCAGGGTGTAGACCAGCAAGGGAGGCAGCGAAAAGTTGTAAACACAATGGGCCTCATTGCCGTTACCAAAATAGGACAGATTTTCCCGGCTAGGAATGTTGGTTTCAGTGATAATCACGGCATCATCACAGGCATATTCAATCAAACTGCGCAGCAGGCGGACCACTTCATGGGTCTGCTCCAGATTAAGGCAACTGCCGCCAATCTCCTTCCATAGAAAAGCGACCGCATCCAGGCGGAAAATTTTCACCCCCTGATCCAGATAGAACCGCACAATCCGCACCATCATTTTCAGCAGTTCCGGGTTTCGAAAATTGAAATCCACCTGGTCGGGACTGAAGGTACACCAGACATGCCGCTTCCCATCCACTGCTTCAACTTCGTTCAGCAGAGGCGTGGTGCGGGGCCGGACCACAGCCGAGAGGTCGGCCTCAGGCTCAGCGGTAAAATAGAAATCCCGCCCCGGGGATTTATTCTGCAGAAAGTTACGGAACCACTCACTGTCGCTGGAACCATGATTGATCACCAGGTCGGCCATCAAGCGGTAATGCGAGGCAATATCCCGGATATCCTGCCAGTCACCCAGACTGTCACGTACGGCAAAAAAATCCTGCACCGCAAAGCCATCGTCACTACTGAACGGGAAGAACGGCAAGATATGCAGGCTATTAATCAAACCCTCCGAATATTCGTCCATGAACCGTAACAGGGTGTGTAGCGGCCACTCATCAGGCGCTAACAGAGTGTCGCCATAGCTGATCAGCACCACATCCTGTTGATCCCAATGGTTTTCCGCCGGGCGCGGCTCATTGGTAACCCCCTGCAAGCGCATCAGTTCGACCAGTTCATCCGCCAATGGCGTTATCTGTTCTGTATCCAGCAAGCCGGCATAGATAACCTGCAGATGTGTTGCCAGTTGAAACCTGAGCTGCTCACAGGCTGTTGTCATGTTTTCCCCTTAGCGGCTGAACTGCTTGTGATCCGCCTCTACCGCATCGATCAGCCGGTCAAACACATCCGGCATGGCACTGGTTACCCGGTTCCAACTAGGAATAAAGGGTTTATCCATTGGATTGGTCAAGAAAGCCTCACCGGCTTTCATGATATTACGGGCAAACATCTCTACCGCTTCCTCTTCCTCATGGATATCAAGCGACAGGCCATTCATCACCGCATCGTTATGGTAAGTCTCGATAAAGTCGAGGGCAATGCGATAATAGGTAGCCTTGAGAGTACGGAAGGTTTCCGTATTGAACGTATGCCCCTGAGTCGCCAGTTTACGGAACAGTGCCTTGGTGATATCGATAGACATTTTCGACAAGCCACCATCATCGTTTTCTAACGACAGGTTTTGATGTTTATGGTCGTAGCGATCCGCAATATCTACCTGACAGAGCCGGTTGCTGGCAAAGTTACGATGTACTTCAGACAGCACACCGATCTCCAGCCCCCAGTCGCTGGGGATGCGCAGGTCGGTCAACACGTCACGCCGGAAAGAAAACTCACCGGACAGCGAATAGCGGAAGCTGTCCATGTACTGCAGATACTCCTGCTCACCAAACACCTTCTTCAGCGCCCGCAGCAGGGGGGTAACCAGCAGGCGGCAGACCCGACCATTAATTTTGCCGTCAGCCACCCGGGCATAAAATCCTTTACAGAATTCATAGTTAAACTTCGGATTAGCGACGGGGTAAATTAAACGCGCCAGCAACTCGCGTTTATAGGTCACGATGTCACAGTCATGCAAGGCAATAGATTCTGCCCGCCCGGTGGCCAGCATATAGCCCATGCAATACCAGACATTACGCCCTTTACCGCGTTCACGCGGGGCAAGATCTAGGTCCTGAAGTTCAGCATCCAGCGCTTTCAGGCGAGGGCCATCGTGCCACAGCACTCTGTGCTCCTGTGGCAAACAGCTGAAAAACTCCAGCGCATAGCGGTACTGTTTTTCATCTGCCATATCCAGACCAACAACGATTTCCGACAGGTAGGGAACCTGACATAGCTCTTCGACAATGGGCCCCAGCGCCGGGCCTTCCAGCTCCGAATACAGTGAGGGCAGAATCAAAGCCATAGGACGCTGACGGCTAAAACCCAACAGTTCAGCTTCCATGTCCTCAATCGGTCTTTGCGCCAAGTTATGCAGGGTGGTAATAATCCCATTCTGATAAAAATCGGCCATAACATCTCCTCAGCATCAATGCTGTTCAGTCTGCTGGCAACGCCAATAGTTGCCTGACTCCTGCCGCCCAACCAGATGGGCCACAGGTTTCACTTAACAGATAATCGGTTTCGGCTGGCAGTACCGGCGGGGCATGAGCCGGTGAGCGCACCAGCAGGGCCCGGTCAGCCGCCTGCAACATAGCAATGTCATTGCCACTGTCACCGGCTGCCAGGGTGATAAGTTGATGTTTCGGTTGGTATAGCTGGTAACAGCGGGTCAACCAACGCAATGCCTGCCCCTTGTCACACTGATCCACCAGATGCAGAAAGCGCCCGCCCTGCAGGGGTGTTACCCCGGCACGGGCAAGTGCAGACAAAAAGGCTGTGCGGCGCTCTGGGCTACCCTGCCAGTGCAGAGGCTCACTGAATTCACGCTGCTGCGCCAGCAAGCCTTGCTCCACCGACAACCCCGTTAATTCAGTCACCTGCTCTGGAGTGGCCTCACTGAGCAGCACAAACTCATCAGCAAAGTCGGTTTTCAGCTGCTGCAACAGTGTCTGCCAGATACCTGTCGGGCGGGAGAACGCCTTAACCCAGAAGCCACCTTGCTGCTGACACTCAGTGGGCTGTATTGGAAAATACTCCACTGGAATATACACCGCCGCCCCGTTTTCAGTAATAAACGGATGTCTATTACCCAACTGGCCCCTCAACGGCAACAGCTCGGCACGGGTTTTACTGGTGACTGGTATCACAGGGATATGCTGGGCTTCCAGCAGATCCAGAGTCGTCTCAGCTGCGGCGAAGCTATAGCTATGGTGATCCAGTAAAGTACCATCAAGGTCAGTAAATACTAGATAATTGAATGGTCGCTTATCGTTCAGCATCTCGGTGCAACTATGGCATTGCGTTTCCTTGCACCACAATAGTGCAAAAAAAACATACCAACCTCTATCAATTAGGTTTAGCCATAGTACTGCAGGTTTTATGCCGATTTATTGCGGCGCACAAAAAGAAAAAAGCCGGCAACGCCGGCTTTGGACAAATCAGGCTACCACCGCCTGACTTGAGGGAGTGAACAGGTCACAGTGAATATCCTGCATACTGGCCCCGGCGAGAAAGGTCTGCTTACGCAGCGCCTGTACCCGCTGTGGCGAGCCGCAGAAATACGCGCGATACCCCTTGGTGTCAGGAAAGCGAGATTTCAGTACCTGATTCAGGTCGCCGTTTTCTCCACCACCCTCCGGTACTGCACCCTCCAGCACCACCGGGGTATAGCTAAAATTCTGATATACCGCATCGAGTGCCCGTAACTCTTTATCCAGATATAAGTCATCTGCCACCCGACTGCCGGCAAACAGATGAATCGGGCCATCATGCCCCACTCTCAAAGCATCCCGAACGATGCCATACAATGGCGATAGACCTGTGCCAGTGCCCGCCAACAGCAACGGCTGCTGTTTTTGCTCCGCCAGATAGAAACAGTCGCCAAAAGCGCCCTGCACTTTAAGCGTGTCACCAATGGCCAGCTTCTGCTGCGCCCACTGACTGAACTGGCCATCTTCATGCACGCGAATCTGCACTTCCAACTCACGTTCCAGTTCAGGCACGCTGGCCAGGGAATAAGCACGGCTCAGACCGTCGTCCCGCACTAGGTTCACAAACTGACCCGGCCGGTAGTGAATGTCGGCACTCATGCGCAACCGAAGGACCCGACCCGGCAGCAGCTCTTTATCAACCACAACTGCCGATACGGTCTGGCTGGCAGGGTTACGCTGTACCCGAAGTCCCGCTTCAGGCTCGCAGCAGCAAGCCAGGAAATAACCCTGGGCCTTATGCGTTGCTTTCAGGCCCTGCTGCGCTGCTGCCGGTAGTTCGCCCTCTATCAGCTGCATCATGCAGCTTTGGCAGGCACCGGCACGGCAGGAGTTAGGAATATCATGCCCGGCAGTCAGCAGCGCCTCCAGCAAGTTACTGCCGGGGGCGACATTCACCTCAGTATCTTCAAAGTGCACCGTTGCCACAGGCGCCTCCTAGCGGTTCAGCACGTCATCACGCACACTGTTGCCGATCCCAGCAATTTGCGTGATTTTTTCGTCATCTACACCCAACTCAGTCAAGGTTGCCGCCAGGTTTTCCAGTACCGCATCAAAATGCGTGTCATTCAGCCCCTTCAGGTGCTTGTGACCTTCACGCATATCTTTACCGGTGTAGCTGTGCGGACCGCCAAATACCATGGTCAAAAAGGCTTTCTGCTTAACCGACTGGGCTTCCATATCGACGCTATCGAAATACTGGCTGATGCGGTCATCTGCCAGTACCTTGCGGTAGAAGATATCTACCGCGGCGTCCACGGCGGCTTCGCCGCCAAGCTGTTCATACAAACTACTCATCTGCTTCCCCGATTATTTATTCAGTACATCACCACGAACACTTTCTGCGATACCGGCAATTTCACCAATATCACTGTCCGCTACGCCCAGCTCAGTAAGAGTGGCCGCCAAATTTTCAACCACCGCATCAAAGTGGGTGTCGTTCAGGCCAGTCAGATGTTTGTGGCCTTCACGCAGGTCTTTGCCGGAATAGTTGTTAGGGCCGCCAAACACCATGGTCAGAAAAGCTTTCTGTTTTACAATCTGCCCATCCATATCAACGCTGTCGAAATAGTGACTGATACGGTCATCCGCCAGGACTTTGCGATAAAAGATATCTACCGCCGCATCCACTGCGGGCTGACCGCCAAGACGCTCGTATAAACTTGGTTTGGCTTCGCCTTTACCGGTAAACAGGCCTTTCAGTTTATTCATGAAACTACACATATTTCACTCCTTTATCGGGCTTCCAGCTGGGACAGCATGTAGTCCACGGCATTGCCGATATCTTCGTCAGTAAGATCTGTATTACCACCTTTCGCCGGCATCAGTTGATAACCGTTGATGGCATGTTGCACCAATACATCTCGACCCTGGCCAATACGCTTGCCCCACATTTTCATGTTGCCAATGATCGGGGCACCATTGATGCCCTGACCATGGCAGGCAAAACAGGTCCCGGAGACAATCTGTTCTCCCTTCTGTAAAGCAGGGGAGAGACTAGCTGCTGGGCCATCGCCTCCGTCACAGCCCGTCAACGCGAGCAACAGTGCCAGGCTTCCGATTCGAGCTGTGTTTCCCATCATGCATCTCCTTGAGGCTTAGCCACCCAGGGGCACACGAATGACAACACCACCCATTACTTCACCAATTTTGAAGTCATTACGTGGGCTGTCTTTGTGCTCGTTATGGCAAGTCACACAGGGTGTCGCTACCGCAACATCGGGATACACCGCTGTAAAGTAGGTAGTGTCACCCAGCTTTTCTTCGCCGTAGAAGTTTTTGCCAGGATTTGCCGCAATGTACTCAAGACCCTGTTTTTCAATTTCCGTACGCGGTGCGTTCTGACTGTTAATTGGCCAGATAGACTGGAGTGAATAGGTGAAGTCATCCGTCATTTCAGCGACAGCTTCAGCACCTGCACGGAACATCTGTGCCGGCAGTGGTGCACCATTTTCCAGGTCCTGCCAGTGCTCCTTAGGCGCGATGGCATCCGCGCCGGCTGGGCCAAGGCGCTTGATGATCAGTTTGGTGTAGTTGGTACGGTCTGCTTTCATGACTGCAAACAGCGAGTCAGTGTACAACTCAGGCTTGATGCCGACCGCTTGAGGTTCATCCTGACAACCAGTCAGGGCCAGGGTGGTAGCCGCCAGTGCGACACCTGCAATTGCTTTTTTCATCATCTCGAACGCTCCATTCTCAGGTTGAGTTGGGTGATAGGTTTATTGCTTTTGCTTGTCCCGGTCCCGGGCCACCGCCATATCGATGGACGGAATGTGACTGCCGGGTTTACCGTTGAAGTTGTTACGAACCAGTGCCGGATCGGCTAAGGCGTCCAGGCTAAATGCCAGTGAATGGCAATCCAGACATACCGAGCGCACCATTTTCTCGTTAGGGCGCAGGTTCATGCTCTGGTTATGCTCAACACGCACTGTGGTCTTGCCGAAGGCTTTATGTGACTCACGCGGCATATGACAGGTAGCACAACTCACACCACTGCCTGCAGGTAGCACTTCAGCCTGTTCCTGCTGCCACAGCTGGGCATGGGGTGACTGAGCATAGTTGCGGCTGTGTTCATCGTCATGGCAGCTGGTGCAGGATTCCACGGCAGCCGTTGCCAGGTCAGGCTGATGGGCATCATGGCAACTGGCGCAGTCGAGTCCGCTCTGATCGGCATCATGTTTGAAAGGCAACCGGGCCATGGCAGGTGACATCTTGCTCAGGCCTGCTTTCAGGCGCATGCCATGCTTACCACTGAGAAAACCTGAGGCTTCATTTTCATGACAGCTGTTACAGCTGGCCAAACCGGGATCATCCTGCCAGACGCCTGAAACGCTATGACAGTCAGTACAATTAACGCCGGCATCGGCATGACCACTGAGGCTCCAGTCCTCCACCAACGCATGTGCAGCCTCGCCATCGGCATCCGCAACGGCCAACGCCGGTTTACGTGCCAGCGCTTCGGTACCATTACGCGCCAGCACCTGTGCCATCGCCTTCACCATAGGGCCGGTTTGATTGGCCAGCAGGAAATCTTCATATAGCGCGCGGTTATCATGGAAGTTGTGGCAACCCGCACTGCCACAGGTATCGAATCCCATACCTTCATGACTTGGCCGATCCTCAGCGATGCTCTGATGACACTCGTAACAGAAGTCTTCCGGCAGGGTGACCCCCATCGCAAAGGTTTGATGTTGTTTATGCTCACCATGGCAACTGACACAGTTGAGGGCATTGATCTTTTCCAACCGGTCAACATTACGCGGATCAGTAAATTTCTTGCGTGGATGGGAGTCGTGGGCGTCTTTCAATTCCTGCTCATGACAACCCATACAGGCATCATGCAGTAGTTCCTGGCCGCCAAACGGATCGGTATGACAAGTGTCGCAACTTAATTCAATCTGATAATGGCCATGGGTGGTGGGCCCGATCAAGAAATGCGGCTTCTCCGGCTGAGCCAGCATTTCATAACCCAGCACCCCCGCCAGACCTGCGCAGAGGGTTAACCAGATAAGCCAGATAGATAGCTTGCGACTCATCAATCCCCCTTAGAAGTAATACACGCTGAGAACATGAAAACTGAGCAGGACCGGTAAGGGCCATGACAGCAAGAGGTGCCCCCAAAAACCGATAGAACGCAGTCGGCGACCAGTTGCTGGGCGGAGTTTGTACTGCAATCCAATCACGACACTTACCGCTACCCCCAGCAGACTGAGCGCCAGAAAATTCACCAGTAACCATTGGTTGAGGTGCTGCCCCGCATGCAACCCCGTATGTACAAACAGGATCAGCACACAGCTAAGTGCCAGAATCGTATGCAGGCTGCGCCAGAAACGGAAACTGCCGAATCCAAGCAAGGGACTGCGCTTCTTCAGCGACATGAGGAGTCCCAGCACGGTTAGACCGAGCAGGGTAAAACCAGAAATTTGTTTAAACAGGCCGTCATTCCATATCAGATCAAGCCGCAACGGAGCCTGTACTGATTGGCTGACATCCAACCCAGGGATCATCAAAAAAGCCAGCACTGCAGCCAGTACGGATAATCCGGTCACCATCAGGGTATTACGATCAGTATCCGGCTGAGCTTTTTCAGCACTGCCCACCATCATCTGTACCAGCGGTTTACAACTACCGCAGGTGGTCGCTGCGCCTGTTGCTTCACCCAGTGCCGTAACCGAGCAACAGCCCGCCTCCATGGCAGCGGTTAATTGCCCCCGGGTCACCTGTTTACAGTTACAGATCACCGACGACTCGGGCCACGCCAATGGGTTATCTGCGGTGGATGGATTCCACAGAAAACCGCGCAGGCGAAAACTTATCAACTGCCATGGGAATATCATTCGCTGGTGGGTAATGAGTTCCTGTAACCGAGGAATCTCAGCCCACTCACCTATGGAAACCGCTCCGACCAATCGCCACCCTTTCATGATCAGCTTACGGTAATCGCCATTATCACCCCGCCAAACGACAAATTGTTTCGGGTCGTTGGGCTGATCATCATGCACATCACCCATGCTGAACACGGGAACGCCGACAACCTTTAACCGGGCAATACTGTGTGAACCAAGATAACGACTGGTACCGGCACTGATATGGTCTGCCGCAATTGCCGCCTGTTCAAAACCGGGGGCAACCAGGCCATAAATCTTTTCGTTATGCTCCGCACACTCGCCAATCGCGTAGATATCGCGGTCACTGGTGCAGAGGTGGTCATCCACCCGAATGCCTCGGCCAACGCTCAACCAGGCCTTACGGGCTAACTCAATATTGGGACGAATACCGGCGGAAATTAACACCGTATCGCAGGCAATAACTTCGCCATTACGCAGTGCCACACCCTCGGCCTTGCCTTCACCTATTACGCCACTCACGCCAGCCCCGGTCACGATGCGAATACCCAGAGACTCGAGTCGTTTCTGCAGCAAATCAGCGGCCGTGTCATCCAGCTGCTGATTCATGATTCTGGGCGCTTGCTGTACCAGGGTGATGTTGATCAGATTACATTGCAGCGCGCGGGCGGCTTCCAAACCTAACAGTCCCCCGCCGACCACAACCAAGTCCTGACAACGAGCAGTACGGGCTTTTAATCGCTCCGCATCACGCATGTTGCGAAAGGTGAAAACACTGTCCAGCTCGACCCCGTCCATATGTGGCACATGGGCCCGGGAACCGGTGGCCAGCACCAGCTTCTGATAAGGGTATGCAGTGCCTTCAGTATCGATGACGCATTTCAGTTCACGGTCGATACTGGCGATTTCAGCACACACAAAACGAAACCCCGGATCCTGTTCCAGGTCGTCCAGAGGCAGCAGCAGGTTATCGGCACTGTCCTGACCCGCCAATAGCGCACTCAGGCGCACGCGGTCATATGGCTGATAGGGTTCGTTACCAAACAAAATGACCGGCGTATCGATGTGCCGCTTGCGCAGCTCCTGAATAAAACGGAAGCCAACAGGACCCGCTCCTACTACGAGGATGGCGTCATCCCAACAGATAGATTCTGGCTCTGATGTAGAGGTGGCAACCGCCTGCATGTTCATATCTGGCTCTGTTACAGTTCATTTTGTACACAACATGAGCACAGCAAAAGCTTTGCCAAAAGCATTATATAAGTATAATCTAATATTTTTTATCTATATAAATCATGCCCTTACATAACAGCAAGCAACATATAAGACAACCCAAAAGATGTATTTGAAATGCACTAAAAGGGGTATTTTTTCGCGCTTGCAGCAAAGCACGCACCGAAAAGACGCAAATAAAGGAACAGTCAGTTGATTAAATCAACCGCCCCAGACTGTATATAAGCCGGAGCGGTTAACTAAGGCGAATTAATTGATCAGCGAATCACTAGATCGGGTAACCAGCGGTGCTTACGTTCAATCGGGTCACGCAGGTTTTCATGTAACGGTGGGATATTCAGGTCGGCCGGCGGAGAAGCCAGATTATTGAGGTCAATCGCTTGCGCCTGACCGGTGATCTGGCCGTCCTTCAGCTGCATCTGGTAGTAGATGCCATTCCAGAAATTAGCCCCAAACTCATCCGGCGACTTAAACATAAATAGCAGATCATGCTCCAGCCAGCGAAGATCATCACCGCTGACCAGGTGCGGCTGTTCATAGGGGTAAGGCAGATGACACCAGAGCTCAGGCCCTTCGAGGCATTTCATCTCTTTCATAGAAAGGAAAAAATCTTTAAACCTGGCATGGTCCATATGCAGAGAGTAGTGAGCGCCCTCTGCCTGGGGTTTAAACGTGATCGTGCCTACCGGGATTTCCATACCGGTTTTATCCAGCAGGTAGATCACTTTATCACCGGCCAACGGTTCGGCTGTGGCCATAGCAGCCCATAGCCAGCAGAGAAGCAGGGGCCAGAGGCGTATGGAGCCACGAGATATTTTATTACTTCGCATCAGACTCTCCGTTGTTGTTATTTTAGACATCAGTAATTCTGCAGTAGCATTTATTGACTATTAATAACTCTACATACAAATATGCAATGCCGCTAATAAAGAAACGGTAAAGATTAAAGGCAGCCCACCACCTGATTGCACCAATGTAGTGCTTCTTCATGAATCGGCCGATATGCCTCTCGCTCCTCTGCGCTTAAAGCCGACCAAACACCATCGCAATAGGCGGTTACCCGACTAAGGAGCGCCCCCAGATCGCCATTGCCACCATTCAGCGCCCGTTTTACCTCAAGCGCGATAGGCAGTTGCGGCATCAATTCATCACGCTCGATATCTAACAGGGCATCTAAACCAGAAATCACCCCAGCCAGAAAAGCAGTTGACGGTTCGACTGAACGACTTTCCTGAGCCAACTGTTCACACATACGGGCCTTGATCAGCAACAGCCGCATAAGCTCCTGGGGTTTGTTCTGATAACGACTAACAGAAAACAGCAATAACCACTTACGTAGCTCATTCATGCCCAGCAAAATAATTGCTTCCTGAATGCTACTGATCTGTCGGTGGCCTCTGAATACTGCCGAATTGACCAGTTTCAGCAGACCAACAACCAGAGAGGGATCACGCTTAATTAATTCTTCCAGAGTCTGCGGAGACGTTTCCGGGTCATGCGCTTCTGCAATCAGCTGTAACATCACCGTCTCTTGCAAACTTAAACGTCGGCCATTTACCGGTCTCGGCCGAGCAAAAAAACTGCCCTGGAACAGCGGCACTTCCAGTGCACTGCAGGCTTCATAGTCGGCATAGTTGTTAATACCCGTCACCAGTAAATCGGCATCCATGGCCAGTAGCGTCCTGGCATGTTTTTCCAATGCTTGCAGTGAAAAACGTGTCAGATCCAGCTTGATCAAGTCAGCCAAGGCTCTGACATGTCGCGGAGCATCCACGGCCACAACCAACCGATAGCCACGGTCATTCAACTGTTTCAAGTACTTAAGATCATCCGCGGTAACCCTATCCATCTCTGACAGCACCAACTCCAGAACAAGCCGATTTGGCATGACTGAGGGCACGACATAGGTTCGCAGCCAATCCAGAGAGATGGTGATAATTGCAGGCAGTATCCGCAACTGTCCCTGATCCAGAATACTGCAACAGGTATCGAGCAGCAGATCATTACACACATCAGGTTCCGGAGGTTGCTCCAGCAACGGCAGATCCGGATGCGCGATACGCAGGTTATAGGCAAAGGTTTCCAGTTGACGGTCAAAAACCGGTTGCCGGGCGAATAGCATTTCGCAGGACATAGTATTCAAAGGATCCAGAAACGATAAGGTATTGCGCACTCAGACTAACAGTAACAACAACTTAGGCGGCGCGCAGCTTTACACGAAAGGATAGCACTTACATTGAGTCAGGTTAATGACTTTTATAGGGAGCGGGTAATTACAAGCATTGGTGCAGATGGGGAGACTCGAACTCCCACGCCCGTGAAGGCACTAGCACCTGAAGCTAGCGTGTCTACCAATTCCACCACATCTGCGTCGAAAGTGGGGCGCATTATATAGAGCAAACCCGCCTTTGTGAAGACTGCCCTAGATTTATTTTTACCGCCAAATGACGACTTATCTGACTATGATCAGATGCCCGAAAGGCAGTGCTGCAGGCGCTGACCAAGCTGCTGCAGGTATACGGCATAATCGGCTTCAGGAGCCAGGTCACTGGCCAGCGGATCAAGGGTCGCTGTCGTCACCGTAAGGCCATCGATCAAGCGCGTGATCAACCCTGCCTCAAACTGCGGCTCCACAAAGATACACCGGGCGTCACCTGAACGCAGCAAACGCCGAATTGCAGCAGTTTTACGCGCCCCCGGAGGCATCCCCGGTTCCACCGCCAGATACGCCACCTGATTTAAGCCATAGTGCGCAACCAGCCGCGAAAAAGCGTCATGAAATACCACAAAACCCACATTCCTCAATGGCTGCAGCAACACTCGGTTATACTCGTCCGCCTCGCTTAATGTTGCGACAAACCGCTGATAGTTCTGTTCAATCTTTTCCGCCTGTGCTGGCCGCAACTGCTGCAATTGCTGTCGGAGTCTCGCTGCAAATGTCAGTACCGCATCAGGGTCCAACCAGATATGTGGGTCCAGCCCTGCATGTTGGTGGCCATCCCCAGCATCATGCTCATGGATCTGATCAATTGCCTCATCGTGTAGCCACTGTAACTGCAAAGCACTGCTGGTTTGCAATGGCCGTTGCAGGAATGGCTCAAGCGAGGGCCCTATCCAAACCACCAAGTCAGCCCGATAGAGCGCCTTTAGCTGAGATGGCTTTAAACTGAAATGATGCGGTGAGCTACCCGCAGGCACCAGCACTTCGCTTTGTCCTACCTCAAGCAGCAGGCTATCAGCAATCAACTGTACTGGTCTGATCGACGCCACCACGTTAAGCGACTCAGCAGGTACAGCGACGCTGTACAAGCAACAAAGTAGACAGAGAATAGACTTCACAACAGGCACTCACAAAAAAATCGCGTTACACTATAACATTATACAGCTTACAGGATAATCTATGGCCTCCGTTTCTCTGGCATTTGATCCTAACCACAATCACAGCACGTGCCGCAAACAAGCATTGGCCAAAGCCAAGCAGCTTTGCCACGAGCGGAAACTGCGCATGACGCCAATTCGCGAGTTGGTGCTGGATACCATCTGGCAAAGCCACAAGCCACTGGGTGCTTACGAACTGCTGCCCACCCTGTCCGAAGCGGGATTCAACTCAGCACCGCCAACCGTTTATCGCGCGCTGGAGTTCCTGCAAGAACAGGGACTGGTCCACCGGATTGCCCTGCTCAACGCCTTCATCGGCTGTCCCCATCCCGGCGCCAAGCACCATTGCTCATTTCTGATCTGCCAGCACTGCGGTAATACTCAGGAACTGGATATGCAGGCAGTCTCAGCGCAGATTAACCTTCAAGCCGCTGATCTGGGATTTACCCCGCAGCAGCAATCACTTGAGGTGCTGGGACTGTGCCGGAATTGCCAGGAGCAGCAACCATGAGCCATACCCACGAAGCCCTGATCAGCCTGCAACAGATCAATCACCACTTTGGCGGCAATCACGTTTTACAGTCCGTCAATGTCGAATTTCACCGCGGCTGCATCACCACCCTTATCGGCCCCAACGGCGCGGGTAAAACCACACTGATCAGAGTTTTACTGGGGTTACTGAAACCGGATAGCGGAAAGGTCTGGCGCCAGCCAGACCTGCGCATCGGCTATATGCCGCAAAAACTGCAGATTGATAAAACCTTCCCACTCACGGTTAAGCGTTTCCTCGAAACCAGCCAGTGCCGGGACACACAACGGTTGCAGGCCGCCCTGAAAGACGTGGGAGCCAGCGCCCTCTGGCAGCAATCGATTCACGACCTGTCGGGCGGTGAAATGCAGCGCATTTTGCTGGCACGGGCACTGCTGCGAGACCCCGAACTGCTGGTACTCGACGAGCCCGTGCAGGGGGTCGATATCAATGGCCAGTTAGAGCTTTACAGTCTGATTGAGCGCATCCGTGACCAACGGGGCTGCGGTGTAGTCATGGTCAGCCATGACCTGCATCTGGTCATGGCTGCTACCGACCATGTGGTTTGCATCAATCATCACGTTTGCTGCTCCGGCCACCCGGAACATGTCACCAATGACCCGGCGTTTGTCGAGCTGTTTGGTCAGCGCGGGGCCGAGCAGCTGGCAATCTATAACCATAACCACAATCACCGTCATACCGTGCACGGCGATATTGTCACAACCCATAACTGCGAGCACCACTGATGGAGATGTTTCTGATATATGCCCTGATCGGCGGGCTGGGTGTCGCAACCATCGCCGGACCTCTGGGTGCTTTTGTCGTCTGGCGCCGCATGGCTTATTTTGGTGACACCCTGGCGCACTCCGCCTTGCTTGGTGTTGCCTTGGGTTTTCTGCTGGATATCAACCTCAATCTGGCCATTATTGCCTGCTGCGTGGGCTTGTCCCTGCTACTGGTCAGCCTGCAACGCCAGCATCTGGTGGCCACAGACACGCTGTTGGGCATCATGGCCCACAGCGCCCTGTCACTGGGTCTGGTTGCGGTCGCCCTGCTGGAGATACGAATCGACCTGATGGCTTACCTGTTTGGCGACCTGTTAGCGATTGGGCCACAACAACTGGCCTGGATCTACGGCGGAGGATTATTGGTACTGGCGCTGCTGTACCGGCTGTGGCAACCATTGCTGGCAATCACCATCAATGAGGAGCTGGCCCGGGTAGAGGGTGTCAACGTGACCCTGATTCGCCTCTGCCTGATGTTGCTAATCGCGGTGGTGATTGCCATCGCCATGAAAATTGTCGGCCTGCTGCTGATCACGTCACTGCTGATTATTCCGGCCGCCACGGCCCGGCGGCTAGCCAGTTCACCGGAGCAAATGGCCATTGGTGCCGCCGTCTGTGGCTGTTTAGCCGTGTCCGGCGGCCTATTGCTGTCATGGTTTGGTGATACGCCGGCCGGTCCATCCGTGGTGGTTATTGCATTACTGTTGTTTATTATCAGCTACTTGTTACCACAACGCCTTACCGCATGACCAATCCGATCCTGCGCCACTGGCCAGAGCCAGACCTATTCAAAAGAGTATGGTCCCTGGCCTGGCCCATGATGTTATCCAATATCACTGTTCCCTTACTGGGTCTGGTGGATACCGCCGTCATCGGCCACCTACCAGACAGTCGGCATCTGGCAGCCGTCGCCGTTGGTAGCATGCTATTTACCATTATCTACTGGGCGTTTGGCTTTTTACGCATGGGCACAACCGGCCTGGTCGCGCAGGCTTGCGGCCGCAATGACGGCGAAGCCAACCGGCGCTTTCTGGCTCAGTCACTGCTGCTGGGCATTAGCATTGGGGGATTGCTCTGGTGTCTGCAGATACCCCTGATCAGTACCGGTCTGTATCTAGTTCAGGCCGCACCAGAGGTCACCGCCGAGGCACAAGCCTATGCTGCCATAAGGATCTATGGGGCACCCGCCATCCTCTGTCACTATGCCCTGATCGGCTGGTTTATCGGTAACCAGAATACCCGCACGCCACTGCTTTTGGTCATTTCGGCGAATCTGGTGAATATGCTGCTGGACCTGGTTGCCGTTTACGGACTGGATATGCGAGCCGATGGTATAGCCGCCGCCACGGTGATTTCCGAGTATTTCAGCCTGGCACTGGGGCTATATCTGGTGCGCCGTCAGCTTCGCCATATTCCTGGCGAACTACCCAGACAAAGACTGTTGCAGTGGTCCGATTACCTGCACCTAATCCGGGTCAATCGCTACCTGTTTGTACGCACCCTGTTATTGTTGGGCAGTATCGGATTTTTCACTGCACAAGGGGCACAACAGGGGACCGACATTCTATCCGCCAACGCAGTGCTGCTTAACTTCCTGCTGTTGATTGCCAACTGGCTGGATGGTTTCGCCCACGCCACCGAGGCACTGTCGGGTAAAGCGTTGGGGGCAGGACAGCTCAATGAATTCTACCAAACCGTCACTGCCGCTCTGTTCTGGTCCCTGTTCACTGCGCTAGGCCTGACACTGGTGTTCTGGCTGGCCGGGGGACTGATTATTGACCTGCTGACCGACATCGACAGCATTCGGGTACAGGCAAGACATTACCTGCCCTGGATTATTGCCTTGCCGCTACTCGGCGTCTGGAGCTTCCTGCTGGATGGCATTTTTGTCGGCACCACCCGTTTTCGGGCGATGCAGTACGGCATGATCTTCTCAGTATTCATAGTTTTTCTGCCCATGTGGTGGATAACTCAGCCGATGGATAACCACGGCTTATGGCTGGCATTTAGCAGTTTGTTTGTGGCTCGCGCCCTCAGCAGTGGCTATGTTTACTGGAGAATCAGTCAAACCCGAGGTTGGATACAATGAAACTCAACAGCCTGCTGCTATCACTGCCGTTACTGTTCAGTGGCAGCAGCTCATTAACCGCAGGCGACCTGCCATTACATCTGCTGCAGTTACCCGACGGCATGCAAGTGAGCGTCGTCGCAGAAGTGCCCAATGCACGGCAGATGGCTCTGGCCCAGGATGGCACTCTGTTTGTCGGTACCCGCCGCGATGGCCGGGTGTTTGTGTTACAGGATAAGGATCAGAACGGTCACTACGAACAACGCACTGCATTGGCTCAGGGGCTAAACCTACCCTCCGGCGTAGCCATTCGCGGTAACGACCTGTATGTCGCCGAGGTTAATCGAATCTGGCGCTACCCTAACCTGATTCCTTATCAAGGACAGTCCGTAGAACCCGAACTGTACTTTGACCAGCTGCCGGACAAATCAGCACATGGCTGGAAATACCTGAGCGTGGGCCCCGATCAGGCACTGTATTTTGGCATTGGTGCCCCCTGTAATATCTGCCGGTCCAACGACCAGCGCTTTGCTTCACTGGTGCGCCTGGGCACTGACAAGCAGCTGAGTATATTCGCCCAAGGGGTTCGCAACAGTGTCGGGCTGGCCTGGCACCCGAACAGCAACCAGCTCTGGTTCACCGATAACGGGCGCGACTGGCTGGGTGATAATCTGCCCTCCTGCGAACTGAATGTGGTAACCCGGCCCGGACAGCACTTCGGCTACCCGTTTGTCCATGCCGACAACCTGCCAGACCCTGAGTTCGGTGCGCAGGCACAAGGGCCATACCAGACACCCGCTTATCTGTTAGGAGCGCATAAAGCCCCTCTGGGCCTGACCTTTTACACCCCAGCGACCCAGGCCACAGCTCGCTTGCCCGGCCTCAACCAGAACAGCCTGCTGATTGCCGAACATGGCTCCTGGAACCGCAGCCAAAAAACCGGCTATCAGGTCGTGCGAGTCGACGTGAACGGTAGCGAGGCTGTGTCCTATCAACCGTTCATCACCGGTTGGCTGCAGGGCGAAACCGCCTGGGGCAGGCCCAATGATCTGGTCGTCGACCCCCGCGGTCACCTGTTGATTTCCGATGATCAGGCTGGGGTGATCTATCGCATTAAGCCGCTGCCTGACCAACCAAAATAACATTGACTTCAGATCGACAGGGTATAGTCTGAGCAGACTCCCTTCTGCAATTGGTAGCACAATAATCGCCATGCAACCCTGCACACACATTCGCCAACTCAGCCTGCAGTTGTCACTGCTGTTGTTGCTCTATTGTGTGTGCCTTTCGCCGGTTACTGTCGAGCCTGCCAGCCAATGGCTGAATGCCGAATACCCGGCCTCTGCCGGTCTGGTAACATCCACAGATAGCGAAGACGATCTAGATAATCTACTGCAGAAATTGCAGCGGTTTGACGCCACGCCACCACGCCAACAGACAGGGCTCAACTACCGGTCACCGCAGCTGCGGTTACGACCACAACCCGCCAACCCCCGCGCGCCTCCTCTGGGCTGAATTCCAGACCAGACAGATCCCTATCTATTTTATCTGCGCCTGAATTGCCAGGTGAGGAGCACGCCATGAACCTTTATCACACTCTGAAAACCCTGTCTTTGGACACTCTGAACTGTATCGCCAGCCCTGTGGTCAATGACCCTTTCACGCCGGACACCCCCGCAATCCGCATCATGACCGATTTCCGCCAGACCGAGCCCGTACAGGTCCAGCTTGATATGAGCCTGGACGAAGCGATGGAGCTGCTGCGTAGAATGCATGTGCGCAGCGGTTTGGTTACCGATGAAAACGGTACGTTCAAGGGCCTGGTTACCGTGGCTGACTTACTCAGCCGACAGGTGCTCAGCATCGCCACCAACCAGGGACTCAACCGCAGTGACCTGACCATTCGCGACCTGATGATTCCAAAACAGAAGCTCAGCGGTATCAGCCTACAGACACTGTTGCAGAGTAATGTAGGCGACCTACTGAAAACTCTGAAACAGGGTGGTAGCCAGTACCTGTTGGTGATCGACGATGCGGCAACCGCAATCTGCGGCATCATCTCGGCCAGCGATATTGCACGCAAGCTAAAGATTCCAGTGGATATCAGCCAGCGCGCCACCAGTTTTCGGGAGATTGTCGAGATTATCAACAGCAGCAATGGACACTAGCCTTGACAGGCTGTCACCGGGCACCTGAAAATGAGCGGGTTATGAATATTTTTGAACCGCCGCAACACATCGCAATTATGCCGGTCAGCCACCCACAGGTGCGCTGGGCACGACTACGCGTGTGCGCTTTGCGGCAGGGATGTTCATAGTCGGAAGATTATTGAAATTGACTGAAGGCCGCAGCATCACCTGCGGCCTTTTTTGTTTCTGGCCGCGGCACTGCCCTTCTCCATGCAGGAGCACATATCATGTCCGTACCCGCCGCCTATCTTGCGGTTATCGCCATCTGGTCAACCACACCACTCGGCATCAGCTGGAGCAGCGCAAGTCTGGGGCCTGAACTGGCCACACTAAGCCGTATTCTGCTGGCACTACCGATGGTGGTTATGGTCGCCTGGGTACTGGGTATACGCATGAGCTGGCGCCGCGATGCCTGGGTCAGTTACGGCATTGGTGGGCTGATGGTATTCGCCCCGATGTACTGCACCTATATCGCAGCCGGATACCTGCCTTCAGGTCTGATCTCGCTATTCTGGGGCATGACACCTCTGCTCTCCGCACTGCTGGCACGCCCTCTGCTGGGCGACCGTATTACGCCAGCACTGATCTTATCCCTGTTGCTGGGCGCAGCCGGGCTAGGGATTATCTTCGCCGAGGAACTGGTGATTACCGTAACAGCCTGGCCCGGAGTTGCCCTGCTATCTTTAGGGGTCGCCCTATACAGCCTGTGCGCTGTACTGTTAAAGCGAGTTGATAGTGGCGTGCACCCGATCAACCAGACTGCAGGCGCGTTACTGGTCGCACTGCCCTGTTACGGCCTGACCTGGTGGTTAAACGGTGCAGAAGCCATGATCTGGAATTGGCAGGACAGAGGCACCTGGGCCGTGATCTATCTGGCCCTGATAGGTTCGGTTGTCGGTTTTTTCTGTTATTTCTACATCCTGCAGCACCTGCGAGCCTCCAGCGTGGCATTGATCACCTTGATCTGCCCGGTATTTGCGCTCCTGCTGGGTCATCTGCTGAATGCAGAACTGGTTACGCTCAAACTATTGGTGGGAGCCTGCATGATTGGTCTGGCACTGGCGTGTTACCACTGGGGCGGGCGCATCCGATGGCACCTGCTGGTGCCGCTGAAAGCCTGAGTCAACCGGGTGCGCGGCACCCGGCTTGCTCATAGTTCAATGATCATGTCGCGTGTTGTCAGGATTCGGATGAAACAGCAATGGCTGGGCATCCGGATCAGCCGCTGCTTCCTCGGCCCGGCTGACCCGGGTCTCAAGCTCTGGTGGCGGATTATCGCCCGCCGCCAACTGCGCGTCGTTAAAATCACAGCGTACACATTCACGATAGATCTGCGTTTCATCACGCCAGGTACGCAGGCAGTCCATCTGGCCACAGCGTGGGCAGACAGCACCGGCAATAAAGCGTTTAACCGGGTTCATGCATTCTCCTCGGTAATACCACAGTGGCGCAGCAGAGCATCAACATTTGGTTCCCTACCACGAAACGCGATAAACAGATCCATCGGTTCGCGGGAGCCGCCCATTTCCAGGATATAACTGCGGAAATCCTGTCCGGCTTCAGGGCTGAATACACCTTCCTCTTCAAAGCGTGAAAACGCATCTGAAGACAGCACTTCAGCCCATTTATAGCTGTAATAACCGGCAGCATACCCCCCGGCAAAAATATGACTAAAACTGTGCTGAAAACGGTTGAATGCCGGCGGTTTAATCACCGCGACCTGGTCGCGCACCTCATTCAGCAACTGCTGAACATCAGTCTGGCCCGGCACAAACTCCTGGTGCAGACGGAAATCGAACAGGGAAAACTCAATCTGCCGCACCATCATCATGCCGGACTGAAAATTACGCGCGGCCAACAACTTATCCAGCAGATCCTGTGGCAACGGCTCACCGGTTTCATAGTGACCGGAGATCAGACCCAGCGCTTCCGGCTCATAACACCAGTTTTCCAGGAACTGGCTGGGCAGCTCAACCGCATCCCAGGCCACACCATTAATGCCACTGACATCGGCATACTCGATCTGCGTCAACATATGATGCAAACCGTGGCCAAATTCATGGAACAAGGTGGTAACCTCATTATGGGTTAGCAAGGCAGGTGCATCCCCCACCGGTGAATTAAAATTACACACCAGATAAGCCACCGGCAGCTGCAAGGCCCCGTCATCCAGACGACGGCGTACCCGGCAATCATCCATCCAGGCACCGCCACGCTTTTTCTCACGGGCATACAGGTCCAGATAAAAGCGCGCAATCCGCTCACCCTTGCGGCTAACTTCAAACAGACGGGCATCCTTATGCCAGCTGTCAAAGCTATCCACTTCGCTAATCTCTATGCCAAACAGCTTGCCGGCAACGGCAAACAGGCCGGACAAGACTTTCGGTAGCGGGAAATAAGGCCGGATCTGCTCTTCTGAGATCGCATACCGTGCCTGTTTCAGTTTTTCGCTGTAGTACGCCAGATCCCAGGCTTCAAGCTGCTCGATGCCATGTTGTTCACGGGCAAAGTCACATAGCTGCTGATAATCCCGGCGTGCCACCGGCAGACTTTTTTCAGCCAGGTCATGTAAGAAGTCGGTCACCTGTTGTGGTGTTTCCGCCATTTTGGTGGCCAACGAATACTCTGAGTAATTATCAAAACCCAGCAATCGGGCCAACGCCTGGCGCAGGGTCAGGATCTCTTCCATAACGGCCGTGTTATCCCACTGCCCCTTACCCGGCCCCTGATCTGAAGCACGGGTGGCAAACGCGGTATAGATCTCCTTGCGCAGTTCCCGGTTATCCGCATAGGTAATGGTGGCGATGTAGGAAGGGAAATCCAGCGTCACCAGCCAGCCCTGCTTGCCTTTCATCTCTGCAAGCTGCTTGGCTGCTGCCAGCGCCATGGGTGGCAGTCCGGCCAGATCCGCTTCATCCTGAATCGATTTCTGCCAGTCATCACTAGCATCCATGACGTTTTCAGAGAAACGGGTAGTCAGTTCTGATAACCGCTGCTGCAGCTCAGCGTAACGCTGCTTGTCTTCACCCTGCAGTGCGATTCCGGACAACCTGAAATCACGCAGGGTGTTATTAACCACCTTTTGCTGTGCTTCATCCAACTGGGCGAATGCTTCACTGTCAGCCAATTGCTGAAAAGCCTGAAACATCTCCTGGTTCTGGCCCATTTCGGTCCAGTACTGGGACAGTTTAGGCAGGCAGGCATTATAAGCCTCCCGCAGGGCATCACTATTCACCACGCCGTTCATATGCGACACCGGCGACCAGGCTTTCGATAACCGGTCATTCATCTCTTCCAGCGGTGCCACCAGGCTATCCCAATCAGGGGTGCTTAAACTGCTGAGTATCCGTGCCACCGTATCCCGGTTGTCCTGTAAAAGCTGGTCAATGGCCGGCTCAATCTGCTCGGGGCGAATCTGACTGAAGGCCGGCAGTCCCTGGGTGGCTAACAGAGGGTTGCTCATAACGGGGTAACTCCTAACGGATACGGTTTCCTATACAATGGGTATGGTAACGCCAATTTCAATCGCCGGGTGATTGAGTTTTCCAATCCGGCGCAGAGTATTTTTCTATACAGGACAGCAACAATGAAGATCCGCAGTTATCAGGGCATGAGCCCGAAATTGGGTGAGCGTGTATTTGTAGACCCCAGTGCGGTGGTACTGGGGGATGTCGAGCTAGGGGATGACGTGTCTGTCTGGCCACTGACGGTAATCCGTGGCGATATGCACCGCATCAGGGTTGGCGAGCGTACCAGCCTGCAGGATGGCTCAGTACTGCATATCACCCATGCCGGCCCTTACAACCCGGACGGCTTCCCTCTGATTATCGGTGATGACGTCACAGTCGGGCATCAAGCAATGCTACATGGCTGCACCATCGGCAACCGGATACTGATTGGCATGGGTGCCATGGTGATGGATGGCGCGGTGGTAGAAGATGAAGTGGTGGTTGGTGCAGGCTCACTGGTGCCGCCGGGTAAGGTACTGCAAAGTGGCTATCTCTATGTCGGCCGACCGGTTAAACAGGTACGCCCACTGACCGAAAAAGAACTGAGCTTTTTAACCTATACCGCCGGTAATTATGTGCGGCTGAAAGACAAACACTTGCAGGAAGACTATGCCCAGTTATAAGCGATTTGGCTTACTCCTGCCCCTGCTGCTGACAGGCTGCGCCGGGGTACAGCAAACCCCTGCAGAGTGGCTGGCATATTACGAAATCCCGGCTCCGGACAGTCAGCACCATCTGGTGTTGTGCAGTAACGTCGACTGCGCACAAAAACAAACCGTGCAGTTGAGCCAGGCACAAATGACCAGATTACGCGCCATTTTTGCGCCAGCCGCTACCGCAGCAGAACAGGAGCGGCATCAACTGGCACAGGCGGTGGGGCTGCTGGAAACAATGGTGGCGCCTGCACTGAATACGGCAGGCGACGGCCCCGGTAACACGCTGGGGTTGTTCAGTGACAGCAATCAGCTAGATTGTGTCGCAGAGACCAGCAATACCAGCGTCTATCTGCTGCTACTCAATCAGGCCGATCTACTCCGTTTCCACCAACCGGCGGGGCGCGCCCATCGTGGTTTTTTCAACGGCCATATGCCGCACAACAGCGCCACCATTATCGATACGACAACTGCCCAACGTTATGTCGTGGATTCATGGTACGGCGCCAATGGCGAACCGGCCTGGATTGCACCGGCAGAGGACTGGCTGGCAGGCGCGCGTCCGCCTAAATAACAGAACTGGGGTGACAAGTCAGCCTTTCATCCCCCCGAGTAAAAGGCCGACTGTCACAAAGACAGCATGAAATATCACGCTGTCCGCATAATCCAACAGCCGCCCGATGAGCGCAAGCAACTCAGTGCAATTTACACCCAATGGATCAGCTCAAGCTGAGTCGTCTCCCGCCTTCGCCAGCGCGATCTCCCGCAACCGCTTAACCACCTGGGCATTAACGCTGCGCTGGGTAAAGCTGCCATCAGCCTTACGACTGCCAGCCTTGCGGCCCATCAGGATTTCTAGGCACTGATCCACATGTGCTACGGCATATACTGAGAATTCACCCCGTTCTACCGCTGCCAGCACTTCGGCTTTCAGCATCAGGTTACGCACGTTTGCACGAGGGATCACAACCCCATGCAAGCCCGTCAGGCCACGGGTTTTACACAGGTTAAAGAAACCTTCGATCTTCTCATTAACCCCACCAATCGCCTGCACCTCACCATACTGGTTAATCGATCCAGTAATAGCAAAGCTCTGACTGATCGGAATATGGGTCAGCGCCGACAGCAATGTACAGACCTCGGCCAATGACGCGCTATCCCCATCGACATAGCCGTATGACTGCTCCAGCGCGATACTGGCTGACAGCGCCAATGGGAAGTCCTGAGCATATTGATGACCCAGAAAACCCGACAAAATCAGCACACCCTTGGAGTGAATCGGCTGACCCAGGGTAACTTCACGCTCAATATCAACAATGCCCCGGTTGCCAGGATGCACCGTGGCTGTAATACGCGCCGGGGTGCCAAAGGACACATCTCCCACCTGCAGCACAGTCAGACCATTGGCCTTACCAACCGCCTCCCCTTCAGTATCGATCAGTACTGTCTGGTTAAGGATGCCCTCCTCAATCTTTTCCGACATGCGCGAGGTACGGCGTTCTTTAGCATCCAGTGCCAGCTCCACGTGATCGGCATTGATCAGACTGTCTTCTTCACGAATCCGTTTGTAATCGGCTTCGCACAGCAGATCAACCAGCTCGCCGATATGAGCTGACAGCAATTCCTGATCCTCGGCCTGGCGAGAACTGTGTTCCACCAAGCGAGAGACCGCACGGCGAGTCAAGGGAGCCAGCCCTTCTTCATCCGCCAGGGTTTTCATCAGTCTTGCATAGTTGCGAATCGACTGTGGGGTACGTTTTACATCTTCATCAAAATCCACCACCACCCGGAACATTTTTTCGAAGTCGTGATCCAGCTCCTGCAGCAAGTAATAAATATTGCGACCACCAATCAACACCAGCTTCACCGACAGAGGCACTGCCTGAGGTGTCAGAGTGATGGTGCTCAGCCCGCTGTATTCACTGGCCGGACTTTCAATGCTTATCTCATGGGATTTCAGCGCTCTTTTCAGCGCCCCATAAACAAACGGCTGCTCCAGGAGTTTTTCTGCTTCCATCACCAGATAACCACCATTAGCCTGATGCAGAGCACCGGGACGAATCAGCTTATAACTGGTGGAAAGTGCCCCCATTTCCGAGGTGTATTCCACCCGGCCAAACAGGTTTTCATAACTGGGGTGGGCTTCATATACCACCGGCGCGCCCTTGATCTTATGGTTATCCACCAGCAGATTAACGCCATAACTGTCTTCGAGCAGATTCAGGCGACCACTGTCGCTGATCACCTCTCCCAGTTTGTCTTCGCCAGCAATGTCATTACAATTTTTAACCAGCGAGGTTTCCATCGCGGTGAGGTATTCATTCACCCCGGGAGTATTGTTGTATTTCTCTTTTGCCGGCTGAAATAGCGGTGCTATGGCCTGTCGGGCAGTATCCCGGTCCAGGTTTTTCAGTTTCTCTGAGGCTTCACGCCGCCATTTCGGCAGCCCGGTCAGTTCCTCGTTAAGCTTTTCTTCCAGCATACTGATCGCCTTGTTGAAGGCATCCCGGGTCTCTTCCGGAAGCTGGGAAAATACTGCCTCATCAATTGCCTGACCATCAGCGACAGGGGTAAAACCAATGCTGCCGGCGTCCCGATAGACCGCAACGCTGTACTGCCGGCCTTCCTTTTCCACGACCTCAATCGCCTGATCATAATAACGGTTCAACTCCCGTTCGATCTTGCTCTTCTTTCGCTGGTAGGTGGGGCTTTCAAACGCCGCAGGCATCTCGGCCAGCACCCCTTCAAGAATGTTTTTAACATCGCGCTTAAAGGTCTGGGCTTTGCCCGGCGGCAACTGTAAGGCAATGGGGTGACGGGTATCGGCCAGGTTATTCAGATACACCCAGTCACCGGGTTTTTTCTCTTTTTTTGCCGCGGATTTCAGGTTTTCCATGGCAAAGGAGAAACGTCCAGTATGTGGGTTACCCATCACGAACAGGTTATACCCGGGCCGGCGCATGCCGATGCCGAACTCCATCGCTTCAATAGCCCGGTCCTGGCCAAAAAAGCCGCTAAAGGGTTCTAGGGTAGCTGTAGTTTTAAAGGGCAGTAGTTCAGGATCGCAGCGCTGATAGAGCTGCTCGGGTGTCAGTCGGGTTTCCATGCTGGCACAGTACTCCTGCTAGGGGCTGGAGGAGGGTCGATGCAGACCGCTGTTACCCTCGTTATACGCCTAGCAGACACACCATGCAAGTGTGAACAGTTCGGAAAAGCATGAATGAGTTGCCTAAAAATCAAACAGTTAGCGACTGCCTTAACTGCACAATGACCGGAGCGGTTTGCGGTAGCACACCACGCCATAAGCGGAAGGATTCTGCTGCCTGCTCAACCAACATGCCCAGGCCATCCATCACTTTCAGCGCCCCCTGCTGCTCTGCCCAGCGGCAGAATGCAGTGGGTTCAGCTGCATACATCATATCGTAGCACCAGCCTTGTGCTGCTAGCACAGCCGGAGGCAATGGCGGCACCTCGCCCTGCAGACTGGCGGCCGTACCATTGATAATCAGATCAAAAGACTGCCCGGCCAGATCGGCAAAACCGCATCCGGAAATCGGGCCATAAGCGGCCATCAAGTCAGCCAGCTGCAGCGCTTTGTCCGGGGTTCGGTTCGCCACCACCACGCTGGCCGGCTGCTGCTCCAGGACTGGCTGCAAAACGCCGCGCACCGCACCACCGGCACCCAGAATTAAGATTCGCTGTCCCTTCAGACTGCCACCGTGATTTTCGACAATATCACGCACCATGCCGATACCGTCGGTATTGTCACCACACAGCTGCCCTTGTTCATTGCGATACAGGGTATTCACTGCGCCCGCGAGCTCTGCTCTTGGTGAGCGTTGCTCGGCAAGGCTCCAGGCATCCTGTTTGAACGGGATGGTGATATTCAAGCCCTGACCCGAAGCCTGCATAAACTGCTGCACTGCGTCCTGAAAACCATCTTCAGCAACGCAGATCGCTTCATAAGTCAGGTCCTGTCCGGTCTGTGCAGCAAAGGCGGCATGAATCTGAGGTGACTTGGAGTGCTTGATCGGATTGCCAAATACGGCATAGCGGTCAGTCATTTATACCTCGAGCCAATTGCGGGGCTGCAGATAACGGCTGTATAACTCAGCTTCGGCAGTATCCGGTTCCGGTTTCCAGTCATAGCCCCAGCGCACCTCAGGTGGCAGTGACATCAAAATTGATTCCGTTCGACCACCTGACTGCAGGCCAAACAGAGTGCCACGATCATACACCAGGTTAAATTCCACATAGCGCCCGCGCCGGTGTAGCTGAAAATCGCGCTCCCGTTCGCCATAGACGCGGTCTTTATTGCGCTCAATGATGGGCAGGTACGCTTTAGTGTAAGCATCACCAATGGATTGCATCAGGCCAAAACAGTGATCAAAGTCGGGCTGGTTCAGATCATCAAAAAACAATCCCCCGATACCGCGCGGTTCCTGGCGATGCTTCAGGACAAAATAATCATCACACCACTGCTTGAAATGAGGGTATACATCCTCACCGAAAGGATCACAGGCAGCTTTGGCAGTTTCATGCCAGTGTCGGCAATCCGCATCATTGCCATAATAAGGCGTCAGATCAAAGCCGCCACCAAACCACCACACCGGGTCAGCACCGGGTTTCTCGGCAATAAAAAACCGGACATTGGCATGCGAAGTAGGGATATAAGGGTTATGTGGATGGATAACCAGAGATACGCCCATGGCCTGAAAACTACGACCCGCCAACTCGGGGCGATGCGCTGTCGCAGAACCCGGCAGGTTATCACCAAACACATGAGAAAAATTAACCCCGCCTTTTTCGACCACTGCACCATTCGTCAAAACCCGGGTGCGCCCGCCGCCACCCGCCTCACGTTGCCAGGCATCTTCCATGAACTGCGCCTTGCCATCAGCCTGTTCCAGCGACTGACAGATTCGATCTTGCAGATCCAACAGGTACTGTTTTACCGCTTCAGTGTTTGGCAATGACATGATGGAACTCCTCGTAATCAGGCACGTAGTAGCTGCCCAGTGGTCAAATCTCGAATCTGAGTAGGTTGCGCCAGATCACCCAGGTCTCCCGGAACCACCGCCGCTAATTGATCACCAAAATACGTGCGTACTCGCAGCGCATCTTTCGCCGGAGCATGGCTGGCCGGATTAGCCGATGTAGACACCAGCAAACCGCCAAACTGCTGACACAGTGTCTGCACCACAGGGTGCGCACTGACGCGAACAGCAACAGAGCGAGAATTGCCACGTATCCATGACGGAATCTGGTTATCAGGGTCGGGAATAACCCAGGTATAGGGCCCCGGCCAGGTCGCAGATAACTGCGCTCGCTGGGCTGAAGACAAGCCCTGAAGCAACGGCTCAACCTGAGCGATACAGGCCGCTACCAATACCAGGCCCTTAGCTTCTGGTCGGCGCTTCATGGCTAACAACTGGGCGACAGCGGAGGCGTTATAAGGGTCACAGCCGACACCCCAGACCGCTTCGGTCGGGTAGGCGATAACACCGCCCTGACGCAGGGCACGGACGGACTGATGAACCTGCCACCAGCCCGCCGGTAACGGTTTAGATTTCACCGTTATTTAGCTGTTCCTGCAATGCTGCATCCTTGGCGATAACAGCATCAGTATTGGCCTGACGCTCATCCCGCAGACGTTGTGCCAGTGCATCATCACCAACAGCCATGATCTGAGCCGCCAGGTACGCAGCATTTTTTGCGCCTGCTTTACCGATGGCAACCGTTGCTACCGGAATGCCACCAGGCATCTGTACAGTAGACAGCAGTGCATCCAGACCATCCAGAGAGGAATTGATTGGCACGCCGATAACCGGTTTAGTCGTATTTGCCGCAACAGCACCTGCCAGATGCGCCGCCATACCTGCTGCACAGATAAAGGCAACTGCACCGCGCTCGTCGGCATCTTTAACGTAATTATGGGTCTGCACCGGGGTACGGTGAGCAGAACTTACTTTCATTTCAAAAGTAATGCCCAGTGATTTCAGGACATCTGCGGATGCTTTCATGACTGGCAGGTCAGAATCAGAACCCATCAGAATAGCAATAAATGGCTGGCTCATATTGTTACCAATTTGTCTAGATTACGGAAAGTGCTGAACGATAAACATTCAGCTCACAGCTTGCAACCATGAGTTGTCCCTTCATTTTATGCGGCAATATCCGATTGGCGACTGCTCAATGATGCCTTTCAATTCTAGCTGCATCAGTAAAGGGATCAATTGCGTTGCGCTAAGGCCAGTATCCGCCATCAGGGAATCCAGATCAGACGCACTAAAATCAACATGATTCAATACGCTAAGCTCTTCACTGGAAAGGTTTTCTGAGGGTAATTCTGAATGTTCAGTCCGGCTTGCCGTGTCAGCCAGCACCCCCAGTAAAGGCCCCAGCTCAGTTACGATATCCTGCTCAGTTTCAGCCAGAGTCGCACCTTCCCGTATCAGCTGATGACAGCCTTTGCTCATCGGGTTGTGAATATGCCCCGGCAAAGCAAAGACAGCACGCCCCTGCTCCATCGCCATACGCGCAGTGATCAGGGAGCCGCTGCGCAGCGCCGCTTCCACCACCAGCACACCCAGACTAAGGCCGCTGATAATTCGATTACGTTTTGGGAAGTGTGACGCGTGTGCCTGTGAACCCGGTAACAACTCACTGACCCAGGCTCCGCCGCACGCCAAGATAGCTTCAGCAAGCGCCTGGTTTCGGCTGGGGTAGATCCGGTCTATACCGGTGCCAAATACCGCTACGGTGGGCTGCTGCAATGCGACTGCTGCCTGATGCGCCGCACTATCAATCCCCCAGGCCAAGCCAGATGTCACCGTGAATCCGTGCTGACTCAGCGCCTTGGCAAATGCTCCGGCATGCTGCAGCCCTGCCCGACTGGCATGACGGCTACCAACCATGGCTAACTGAGGCAGATGCAGACAGCTCACGTCACCACGGACAAACAGCACACTGGGCGCATCCGGTAGTTGTTTCAGTAGACTGGGATAATCAGCATCATTGCAGGCCAACACGCTAGCGTCATGATGACGCTCCAGCCAACGCTCAGTCCGCTGCAAGGCTTCTGCGACCGGCCCATGGCCCGACTTTGCCTGAACTAAGGCATGGCAAGCATTAGGTTTTAAGCCAAGATGTGTTAATTCAGAGGGAGATGCTTGTAACAAGCGATCTGCCGGCCAGCCCCGCTCCGCTAACCGCCTTAGACTGACAGGTCCGAGGCCGGGCAGGGCTGCGGCGGCGATCCAGTCCCTTGGATACGCCATGCATATTTCCTGTGTTCAGATCATGGCTGTTGTAACTTATCGCCAACAGACACCACGTTAGTACTGCGCATAATCAAACCGTAGCTGACTTTTTCAAATACTTTGAAGATCATCAGCTCACCGGAACGTTCCTCCGGCAATTCAACCAGGTCATTGGTGATTGGGTCTTTGATCAACTCGCCTTTACGGTAAATCGCAAACACATGGCCTGTTTCAATGCCTTCGCGCAGACCCCGGTTCAGAGCAACTACGTTAAACTGACCGGCGTCATTCACACCGCCTAATATTGACAAAATCTGGCCCTTCACACCCTCTGGCGAAGGTTTTGGATAGAACACCGACTGAATTCGGGTTTCCTCAGTGGGTACCACCCGGTCTTTCACACGTACTTCCTGATGGGATTTGCTCAGGTCCAATGTCAGTACATCATCATGCCTGGCCACCACAGTGCCATCAGCTATCTTCAGCAACTCATAACCGAGAAATTCACCGGTTTCAGGGTCAACATACTGATTATCAGAACGGTAAACACCTTGGCCTGGCTGCTCCTGCAGTAGTTCACCACGGGCATATACTCGATCACCCGCACCGGCAATAATGCGCTCGTTGCGACCACCCAGGATGTACGGCGCTTTCTGCATCAGGTCTTCTGACAGCACCCGATTATTGTTCAGGAAGCTGTTGATATCCCGTAACGGTATCGCGGGAATCGCTTGGTCCAGCGGGGAAACGCGCGCCCGTGGATAGATTCCACTGTCACGTTTAACACCCAGCCGAGGCTGCCCATCCACCCAGGTCAGATAGATAATATCGCCAGGATAGATCAGGTGAGGGTTATCCACTTGCGGGTTAACGCCCCACACTTCTGGCCATTTCCAGGGGCTTTTCAGGAATCGGCCTGAGATATCCCAAAGAGTATCGCCTTTCACTACCACATAAGATTCCGGGTAGTCCTCATTTAACAGAAGGCTATCCTTGCGAGTCTCTGCCTGAACAGGGGTCATCACAACGATTAAAGTGGCCAACAGTCCGTAAAACAGATTTTTCATGTCCGGTTCCCTTGCTTCACCATGGCGACAAGCCGCTAAAGTAGCAGCGCCATGGAATCACGACAATGCATTGAACGTGCTAATCAGTATAATATGGGGATAATTTATTGCATCCATTGAGTTAAGCATATCGGCAAACTCCTGCAGTAAATGAATTTATCTTAAAATTCAGTTGGCGAAGGCAGAAAATGTCGGCTGAACGCACTCGCAACGGTAACGACAATCTATCATGACAAAACTGACCATACTCGAATTTCCTGATCCCCGCCTGCGAACTGTCGCCGAACCGGTCGAGACAGTTGACGATGAAGTCCGCCAGCAGATCGAGGACATGTTCGAGACCATGTACGCCGCGCCCGGCATCGGTCTTGCTGCCACACAGGTCAATATTCACCGGCGCATCATTGTGATGGATATCTCCGAAGATCAGAACCAGCCATTAGTCCTGATCAATCCCGAGTTTGAAGTCATTGACGATGAGCTGCACCGTTATCAGGAAGGCTGTCTATCAGTACCCGGCTTTTACGAAGACGTTAAGCGCCCACAGCAGATTAAGGTCACGGCCCTGGATCGCAACGGTGAGCATTTTGAATTAATCGCCGATGACCTGTTAGCCGTTTGTGTACAACACGAAATTGACCACCTTAACGGCAGACTGTTTGTTGACCATATTTCCAGCCTGAAGCGCAACCGCATCAAGCAGAAACTAGAAAAAATTCATAAAGCCCAAGTGCAGCACGCCTAATCATTATTACCACCGGACGCCCGTCCGGTGTTTGCACCCGGAGACTCTCCATGCCACAACCGCTGAATATTGTGTTTGCCGGTACGCCCGACTTTGCCGCCAGCAGCCTGCAAGCGCTGCTGCAAAGTCAGCACAATGTGATCGCAGTCTACACTCAGCCTGACCGCCCAGCGGGCCGTGGACGCAACCTGACACCGAGCCCAGTCAAAAACCTGGCATTGGCGCATAACATTCCGGTATATCAACCGCACACTCTGAAACAGGCGGAAGATCAACAGGCACTCGCAGAGCTGCAGCCCGACTTGATGGTCGTCGTCGCCTATGGCCTGTTATTACCTCAGGCGGTGTTGGATATTCCCCGGCTGGGTTGTATCAATGTGCATGCGTCTTTACTGCCCCGCTGGCGTGGTGCAGCACCGATTCACCGGGCTCTGCTGGCCGGTGATGCTGAAACTGGGGTCACCATCATGCAGATGGATGCCGGACTCGATACCGGTGCTATGCTGCTGAAAACCCATTGTCCCATTAGCCCAAGCGATACCAGTGGCGAGCTGCATGACCGCCTTGCCAATCTGGGTTCACAAGCATTGGTTGAGTGCGTCGATAAGTTACAAAACGGCACAGCCACTGCAGAAGCACAGGATGATGCCTTAGCTTGCTATGCCGACAAACTCAGTAAGCAGGAAGGGCTGCTCGACTGGAACCAGTCAGCCACCAAACTGGCACGACAGGTCCGCGGTTTATGCCCCTGGCCAGTGGCGTTCTTCCAATTACAAAACAAACCAGTGCGCGTGTGGCAGGCGGAGGCCGTTGCCGACCGGCAGGGCACCCCCGGAGAAATTCTTGCCGCCGACAAACAGGGTATCGTGGTTGCCTGTGGTGAGGGAGCACTGCAACTGCAGTCCCTGCAGCTCCCGGGTAAAAAAGCCATGGCCGTGGCAGATATTCTCAATGCCCGACAAGACAGCTTTGCACCAGGCTCCCAACTGAGCCTGTAACCGATAGCGGAACAGATGAGCGAATCAAATGGCTGATAATGTACGTCTGCTGGCAATCCAGATTCTAACACCGCTGCTATCGCAGCGTGGTTCGCTACGCACTCACTTGGCTGCACTCGAGCCGCGCTGTGCCGAACAGGATCGAGGGCTGTTGCGCGAACTTTGCTTCGGCACCCTGCGCTACCTGCCCCAGCTGGACCTGATTCTGGAAACGTTGCTGCGTAAGCCGTTTCAGCAAAAGGACTTGGACCTGCAAGCGCTGTTATTAGTCGGGCTTTATCAGTTACGACATACGCGTATCCCTCCACATGCCTGTCTCAATGAAACGGTGCAGTGTTCGCGCCTGTTAAACAAAGAGTGGGCAGGTAAGCTGATCAATGCCATTTTACGCCGCTATCAGCGCGAACAGGCCGAGATTGAAGCCGCCCTGGAAACCGAACCCGCATTTCGTTTTAACCATCCACAGTGGATGGTTGCTAAACTGCAAAACAACTGGCCAGAGCACTGGCAACAGATTCTGCAACAAAACACCCTACCCGCGCCCTTAACCCTGAGGGTAAATCTGGCCAAAATCAGCCGTGAAGATTACCAGCAACAACTGACGACTGCCGGGATCGCAGCAACACCCACAGACTACAGCCAATCCGGTCTGAAGTTGGCCGAGTCCTGTGCTGTCACCGGACTGCCGGGGTTTGCTGAGGGCTGGTTCAGTGTACAGGATGAAGCGGCGCAATTAGCGGGACAACTGCTTGACCTGCAACCGGGTCAGCGGGTTCTGGATGCCTGCGCAGCCCCCGGCGGCAAGCTCTGCCACCTGCTGGAAACTGCGCCGGTACTGGCGCAGATCGACGCCGTGGAACTGGAGGCCAACCGCGCCAAACGCATCAGCGAAAACCTGGCAAGACTGCAATTACAGGCTCGCTTAATCATCGGCGATGCCGCCAGTCAGGACTGGTGGGATGGTCAGACCTATGACCGCATCCTGCTGGATGCCCCCTGTTCTGCCACCGGGGTGATCCGCCGCAACCCTGATATCAAGTTGCTACGGCGCGGTGAAGATATCCACCAGCTGGCACAATTACAGGAGAAAATCCTGGATAACTGCTGGAAAATGCTGAAACCTGGCGGCAAACTCCTGTATGCTACCTGCTCAGTTTTTCCTCAGGAAAACGAACGTCAGATACAACGTTTTCTGGCCAGGCAAGGTGATGCAGCACTGTTACCGTTGCCGGGAAAATGGGGATTACAGCGTGAGGCTGGGCGGCAACTGCTGCCACAAGCAAATGGGCATGACGGTTTCTATTACGCCATGCTGGCAAAAACAGGTTAAGCTTCATTCAGATCACCAGGCAGTCGAAGCGACATATTCATGAAAATCATCATCCTAGGTGCTGGCCAGGTGGGCGCTTCACTGGCAGAAAACCTGGCCAATGAAGACAACGATATTACGGTGGTAGATGCCGACAGCGCCCGACTCCGGGAACTGCAGGACCGGCTTGATATCCGTACCGTAGAAGGCAAAGCATCCCATCCCAGTGTATTGCAGCAAGCTGGGGCACCCGATGCCGATATGATCATTGCCGTCACCAATTCCGACGAAGTGAATATGATCGCCTGTCACCTGGGACAAACCCTGTTCAAAACCCCCACCAAAATTGCCCGCGTGCGCGAGCATGACTACCTGCACCGCAACGATCAGATATTCGGCGAAAAAGGCATCGCCATCGATGTACGCATCAGCCCGGAATTACTGGTAACCAAACATATTAAACGCCTGATCCAGCACCCTGGCGCTCTACAGGTGCTTGATTTTGCTGAAGGCAAAGCGCAGCTAGTCGCCGTTAAGGCTTATTACGGCGGCCCTCTGGTCGGCCGGGAAATCTCTTATCTACGGGCACATATGCCCAATGTTGATACCCGTGTCGCCGCCATCTTTCGCCGCGGCAGCCCGATCATCCCTAAAGGGGATACCGTGATTGAAGCTGACGATGAGGTGTTTTTTATTGCCGCACGCAAGGATATCCGTGCCGTGATGAGTGAGATGCGGCGCCTCGACCGCCCCTACAAGCGCATTATCATTGCAGGCGGGGGTAATATCGGTGCCCGTCTGGCGCAAACCATCGAAGATTCCTTTCAAGTTAAGATCATTGAGCGGAGCATTCAGCGCTGCAATTGGCTGGCGCGTAATCTGGATAACACCATTGTGCTGCAGGGCAGTGCTTCCGACAGGGAGTTATTGATCGAAGAAAATATCGAAGACACCGATGTATTCTGCGCCCTGACTAATGATGATGAAGCCAATATCATGGCTTCGATGCTGGCTAAGCGACAGGGCGTACGTACGGTGATGACCCTGATTAACAACCCCGCCTACGTGGATCTGGTACAGGGTGGCGAAATCGATATCGCCATATCACCACAACAAACGACCATCGGCGCACTGCTGACCCATGTCCGGCGCGGTGACGTAGTCGAAGTACACTCACTGCGTCGTGGTGCTGCGGAAGCCTTGGAGGCGGTAGCCCATGGCGACAAGTCATCGTCCAAGGTAGTAGGGCGTACCATTGAAGATATTCACCTGCCACCGGGCACCACCATCGGCGCGATTGTCCGCAATGATGAAGTATTGATGGCCCACGATGATGTGGTAGTAGAGAGTGGCGACCATGTAATTCTGTTCTTGGTCGACAAAAAACGTATCAACGAAGTGGAACGCCTGTTCCAGGTTGGCCTGACATTCTTCTGATTACTGGCGGAACTTCATGCACTTTAAAGTGATACTGCGCATTCTGGGAATTTTGCTGATGATCTTCAGCCTCAGTCTGCTGCCGCCGCTGGCTATCTCACTAATCTATAACGATGGTGCCGATCTTGCGTTTATCAGTGGTTTTTTGATCACCCTGATCACCGGATTTCTGATCTGGCTCCCCGTACAACGGGTACGCAAAGACCTGCGCACCCGTGACGGGTTTCTCATTACCGTACTGTTCTGGGTGGTACTGGGGCTGTTTGGTAGTTTCCCATTTATGCTGGCCGAAAGCCCCGGCCTAAGCTTTGTCGACGCCGTATTTGAGTCGCTTTCCGGGCTGACCACCACCGGGGCAACGGTCATCACCGGGATCGATTACCTGCCTGAATCGGTGCTGTTCTATCGCCAACAACTACAGTGGCTGGGCGGCATGGGTATCATCGTTCTGGCGGTGGCTATCTTGCCGATGCTGGGAATCGGGGGCATGCAGTTATACCGCGCAGAAACACCAGGGCCGGTGAAAGACTCTAAACTGACACCCCGTATTACCGAAACCGCCAAGGCACTCTGGTATATCTACCTGTCGCTAACCGTCGCTTGCGCGCTGGGTTACTGGCTGGCAGGTATGAGCCTGTTTGATGCGGTAAGCCACAGTTTTTCCACCGTGGCCATTGGTGGTTTCTCCACCCATGATGCCAGTATCGGCTATTTTGACTCAGTACTGATCGAAACCATCTGCGTGGCGTTTATGGTGATTTCAGCAGTCAATTTTGGCCTGCACTTTTTCGCCTGGCGGCAACGCACTCTGCTGCATTATTTCAGCGATCCCGAGTTCCGATTTTATCTGTTTACCCTCGGCAGCATTACCCTGATCACCCTGTTTGTCCTTGTCGTGACCGGCACCTATGGTCCAGAAGAATCACTTCGCAAAGCGGTATTTGAAGTAGTATCCATCGCCACCACAACCGGCTTTGCTACCGCTGATTTTGCTCACTGGCCGGTCATGCTGCCATTTCTGCTGTTTGTTTGCGCCTTTGCCGGTGGCTGCGCGGGCTCTACCGGTGGCGGCATGAAGGTCATCCGGATTCTGCTGATCCTGAAACAGGGCTACCGTGAAATTCAGCGCCTGGTGCACCCCAATGCCATTATTCCTGTCAAACTGGGCAAAAAGCCGATCTCAGAAAAGGTGCTGGAAGCCGTATGGGGCTTTTTCTCGGTATACCTGATCGTGTTTGTTGTGATGCTAATCTCCTTAATGGCCACCGGCCTCGATCAGGTTACGGCCTGGTCAGCCGTCGGCGCTACCTTGAATAACCTCGGTCCCGGCCTGGGTGAAGTCGCAGTCCACTACGGCAATCTCAACGACACTGCCAAATGGGTACTTTGCATCGCTATGCTACTGGGACGACTGGAAGTATTTACCCTGCTGGTACTCTTTACGCCGGCCTTCTGGCGGCGATAATTCGCCATAAACTCCCTTAATAGCGCGAAACTTGCTCGCCTGCGGTCAGGAATACAGCAGAACGGCTTTTTTTTGTTGTATAATTTCGCCCTTATTTTCAGGCCAATGAATTGCAAATGGTGAATTCTGTGACTAACAAGGCAATGCCAGACGTCAGCACATTTCAGGGACTGATCCTTGCGCTGCAGGAATATTGGGCAGAGCAAGGCTGTGTGATCGTGCAACCCCTCGACATGGAAGTCGGTGCCGGTACCTTCCACCCCGCAACCTTTTTGCGGGCGATCGGGCCGGAAACCTGGCGTTCCGCCTATGTTCAGCCTAGCCGCCGTCCCACCGACGGCCGCTACGGCGAAAACCCAAACCGTTTGCAGCATTATTACCAGTTCCAGGTAGTGCTGAAGCCGTCTCCAGACAATATTCAGGAACTCTATCTGGGTTCACTGCAGCATATGGGTGTGGACCTCAATATCCATGATGTAAGGTTTGTGGAAGACAACTGGGAATCACCCACTCTTGGCGCTTGGGGCCTGGGCTGGGAAATCTGGCTCAACGGCATGGAAGTCACCCAGTTCACCTATTTCCAACAGGCAGGCGGACTCGAGTGCTACCCCGTTACCGGCGAAATCACCTACGGCCTGGAACGTATCGCCATGTACCTGCAGAACGTCGACAGCGTATACGACCTGATCTGGGCGAAAAACCCGGATGGCAGTGTGGTTACTTACGGTGATGTTTTCCACCAGAACGAAGTTGAGATGTCCGCCTACAATTTTGAACAAGCCGATGTTCCGGCTCTGTTTGCCAACTTCGACCACATGGAAAAAGAGTGCGAGAAGTTACTGGCCGCCGGTTTGCCGCTGCCCGCCTATGAGATGGTACTGAAAGCCTCACACACCTTTAATCTGCTGGATGCCCGCCACGCCATCTCTGTCACCGAGCGCCAGCGATTTATCCTGCGTGTCCGCACCCTGGCGCGCAGCGTGGCCCACGCCTACTTTAATGCCCGAAAAGCTTTAGGCTTCCCGCTAGCCCCGGAAACACTGCGCAAGGAAGTACTGGCCAACTGCGAGGAGAGTAACTGATGGCACAGCATGATTTTCTGGTAGAGCTGGGCACTGAAGAGCTGCCGCCAAAAGCACTGAAAACCCTGTCTGCAGCCTTTACTCAGGGCATTGTCTCGGGTCTGGCCGAGGCCGGTGTCACCCATGGAGAAGTACTCAGTTATGCGTCACCTCGCCGTCTGGCAACACTGATCCGCAGCGTGGATGAAAAGCAGGCCGACCGCGATATAGAACGCCGCGGCCCCGCAGTAAAAGCCCCGGAAAAAGCGGTAGAAGGTTTTGCCCGCTCCTGTGGTACTACTCTGGACAAGCTGCAGATCGAAGCCACCGCCAAAGGTGATTATTACGTGTTCCGCAGCGCTGAAGCAGGTAAAGCCACCAGCGCGCTGCTGCCGACACTGGTTGACCAGTCACTGGCCAAACTACCGATTCCAAAGCGGATGCGCTGGGGTGCTTCCCGGGTAGAATTTGTCCGCCCAGTACACTGGCTGGTGATGCTGTTCGGCGATGATGTTATCGATTGCGAAATTTTAGGCCTGAAATCTGGCCGTAAAACCCGTGGTCACCGCTTCCACTACAACCATGAAATCGAGCTTATCAGCCCATCCCAGTATGCAGATAACCTGCAACATCCGGGACGGGTTATGGCCGACTTTACCGCGCGCCGCGAAACTATCCGCCAGCAGATCATCGCGGAAGGCGACAAGATCAACGGTATCACCCAGATCGACCCGGACCTGCTGGATGAAGTCACCGCGCTGAACGAGTGGCCCATAGCACTGACTGGTCGATTTGAAGAGCGTTTTCTGGATGTCCCGGCAGAAGCCCTGGTCTCCTCCATGAAGGAACATCAGAAATACTTCCACGTTCTCGATGCCCAGAACAACCTGATGCCAAACTTCATCACCATTGCCAATATCGAATCTACTGACCCCCAACAGGTCGTAGAAGGTAATGAGAAAGTTATTCGCCCACGCCTGTCCGACGCCGCGTTTTTCTTTGAGACAGACAAGAAAACCTCTCTCGAATCACGGGTCGAAAAACTCAAGGACATCGTATTCCAGAACCAGCTGGGCACCCTGCATGACAAAGCCAGCCGCATCAGTGCTCTGGCCGGCATCATTGCTGAACAGTTGCAGCAGGATAAGGGCAAAGCAGAACGTGCTGGGTTACTGGCTAAAACCGATCTGATGACCGATATGGTCTACGAATTCACCGATCTGCAGGGGCTAATGGGTTACCACTATGCGCTGCATGATGGTGAAGATGAAGAGGTTGCACTGGCACAGAACGAGCATTACATGCCGCGCTTCGCCGGGGATGAACTGCCAGGCACATCAGCAGGTATCGCCGTCGCCATTGCTGACCGTCTGGATACCCTCACCGGCCTCTTCGGTATCAATCAGCCACCGACGGGATCTAAAGACCCCTTCGCCCTGCGGCGCGCTGCGCTCGGCGTGCTGCGCATTATCGTGGAGCGCGAACTGGATCTGGACCTGCGCCAGCTGCTGGCGATTGCGGCTGATAACCATACCTCTTTGCCCGCCCGTGACGGCCTGGAAGATAAGGTATTGGAATTTATGCTTGAGCGTTTCCGCGCCTGGTATGAAGATGCCGACATTTCAGCCGGCGTATTCCTGTCCGTGCTGGCACTGAAACCCAGCCGCCCGCTGGATTTCGATCGTCGCGTAAAAGCAGTCAGCCATTTCCGCAAGCTGGTAGAGGCAGAAGCACTGGCCGCTGCCAATAAACGCGTCTCCAACATCCTCAGCAAGCAGGGCAGCCTGAGTCAGGCCGACGTAAACCCGGCTCTGCTGACGGAAGACGCAGAAAAAGCCTTAGCAGATGCCGTCACTACGCAACAGGCAGCACTTGCTCCTCTGTTTGCAGCCGGCAATTATCAAGCAGCTCTGGAATCACTTTCCGCATTGCGTGCTCCGGTCGACGCCTTCTTTGAAGACGTCATGGTGATGGCAAAGGACGAGGCGGTGCGTAACAACCGTCTGGCACTACTGAGCCAGCTACGCAGCCTGTTCCTGGGTGTAGCGGATATCTCGCTGTTGGGTAACTAACAACGTTCATCATCAAAAAAAGCCGGTGTAGACATACACCGGCTTTTTTATATCTCGCTAAAATATAACTCCCTGCCTGCTCAGGATAAACCCCGGTGACTCCGGATAGGCCACTCCTGATGCAATATTACTTCAGCCCCTGCTCTGCGATGATATGCTCATATGAGAACAGATGATGGCTGCCAGCCAGTGGCGCGTGACAAGCCGCACAGGCATTCAGGTCTTTTGCCACACGCTGTCCATCGCCACTAAAGGTAGCAAAGTCCCAATCGTCATTTTTTAAGCCCGTGGGATACACTTCAGAGACCCCTTCTCTGCGCTCCATCACAGCCAATAAAGCTAACTTTGTGGCTATGCGCTGCCCCAGTGCAGAACTGACTATTTGACCCTCCGAGTCTTTCTGCACTTTATAAATTTCGGCCACGATCACCGACCCGTAGGGTAGTTGCCCACCTTCTTCAGTGCCACTCAATCCCTTATCATTGATATACAGGCGAATATACTGGTCAGGGTTTTGAGTACGGTTGAGGGAAAGATACTGCGTAAAATTATCCCGATAATTTTCAGGAAAAGTTACGCCATCGCCAGGCCCGGCAAAACTTAACGAAGCAAACAGCATACCCGCAACCAAACTGATAGATTTTTTCATTAACACTACCTCATACATTATTGTTATAAGAACAAGGGACACAGATTCATATTACTAAGATGTAATTAAAATACATTTTAATGTTTTGTCAAACACCTTATGCCTATGTCAGCGTGTTAATAACGGATTATTGAATACGTTTGGCTGCTCACAGCAAGAAGTCAGCACAGCGTACAAACATTAAAAAAGGCCGCAGGGGAGTCCCGACGGCCTTGTTTAGTGGTCAATCCGCTAAGGAGCCTGCGAACAAATCCAAGACTTTCTCTGCCGGCGATAAATTAGCCTTATGCGCGAAAGGCAGCACAGAGGAATGACAAAGCAGAAGGCTGTTTTAGAGCCCGCCTTATGGGGCTTTCAGAGGCATTGTGGACTTATTCGTAGGTTCCCTAACCCAGCGGCTTGATAAATACCTTAGAGTTACGCTGCAGGTTATACATCGCTTTTTTGCCGTTTGGCAGCTGATCAATACTGCCCGGAACAAATCCATGCTCCAAAAACCAATGCGCGGTTTTGGTGGTCAGCACAAACAGTGCGTTAATTCCCTGGCGCTTCGCCTGCTGTTCCAGTTGTTGCAGTAACTGATCGCCACGATTACCGCCTTTATACCCTTGCGCCACCACGACACAGGCCAGTTCCGCCATCTGCTGCTCTGGAAACGGGTAGAGTGCCGCACAGCCGATCACCGCTGAGTCACGTTCAACCAGCGTAAAGCGTTGAATTTCGTTTTCCAAAATCTCCCGTGAACGACGCACCAAGGTACCGTCTTGCTCCAAGGGCTGAATCAGCTCCAGAATTGCACCGACATCCTCAATAGAGGCCTGACGTAACAGTTCATAGGATTCCGGCAGAACCATTGTGCCCGAGCCTTCCCGAGTAAACAGTTCCGCCAGCAGAGCACCATCCGTGCGGTAGCTGATCAGGTGGCAGCGTTTAACTCCAGCCCGGCAAGCTTTTACGGCGGCATCAAGATGTCGCGACAGCTCGGTATGCGGTTGCTCCGTGTCAGTCAGGGATGACAGATAGTTAGCCACCAGTCGCTCAGCCTTACGGGTCAGCAGTTCACTTCGCAGATTGTCATTGCTATCCATTACACCCGGTTGCTGACCAAACAGAATCAGCTTATCCGCCTGCAACGCTGATGCCGCACAGGTCGCAACATCTTCCACCGCCAGATTGAAGATCTCCCCAGTGGGGGAGTATCCTAGGTGCGACAGCAGCACAATATTGCCGTCATCCAGTTGCTGGCGGATACCTTTGGCATCCAACCGCCGCACCTCGCCAGTATGCGCCATATCAACCCCATCAAGCACACCCACCGGTCTGGCAGTAACAAAGTTACCGGAGACCACTTTAATTCTGGCACCGGCCATCGGCGTGTTGGGCAGGCCCAGAGACAAGCGTGCCTCTATCTCGGTGCGCACCACCGCCGCCGCTTCGATTACACAGCTCAGGGTGTCGACATCGGTAATCCGCAGATGGTGATGCAGACGTGAGGCGATCTGCTTCTGTTGCAAGCGTTGACTGATCTGTGGGCGGGCGCCATGCACCAGCACCAAGCGCACTCCCAAGCTATTCAGCAGGGCAATGTCATGTACGATGTTGGCGAAGTTATCATCCGCCACCGTTTCACCGTCCAGCATCAGCACAAAGGTATTGCCCCGATGCGCGTTAATGTAGGGTGACGAGTGGCGGAACCAATTCACATAGTCTTCTGTAGCCTTGTTCACTGCGGCTAAAACCTTTTACAGACAGTAAGTTGCAATCATTTTTTCCAATAGAGCCACTGTAGGCTGGATCTGACTAAAAGCCAAATATTCATCTGGCTGATGCGCCTGATCAATACTGCCCGGACCCAGTACGATGGTATCCATACCCAGATCCTGCAGGAAGGGCGCCTCGGTGCCAAATGCCACCGACTGCGCCTGATAGCCGGTCAGTTTCTCTGCCATACGTACCAGCTCAGAGTCTTTCTGGTTGGCAAAGGGCGGGATACCCGGGAACAGAGCCTCTGTCGTCAGCACCACACCATATTGTTCTGCCAGCGGTTGCAGGCGACGACTGACATCCTCACGCAAATTCTCCAGGTTCATCCCCGGCAATGGCCGTAAATCATATTCCAGTTCACAACGGGCACATATCCGGTTCGGATTATCGCCACCATGAATACAGCCCAGGTTCAGGGTCGGTTCTGCAATTTTGAAATCACTGTTACGAAAATCCTGCTGCAACTGCTGGCGGAAACTCACCAGTTCGTTGAGTACCGCACGCATCGCCTCCAGGGCATTGGCTCCCAAAGAAGGATCAGACGAATGACCCGCGCGACCCTGGATTCGCACCGCTTCCATCATCATACCCTTGTGCATGTAGATGGGTTGCAGCGATGTAGGCTCACCGATGATGGCATAACGCGCCTTGGGTTTACCTGCTTCTGCCAACGCCCGGGCTCCACTCATGGAGCTTTCCTCGTCCGCGGTAGCCAGAATAATCAGCGGCTGCTGCAGTGTTTGATCTGTAAACTTGCGTGCCGCCTCAATGGCCAGCGGGAAAAAGCCTTTCATATCACAGGTGCCGAGACCGTAAAAACGATTATCTTTCTCAGTCAGGCGAAACGGATCACTGCCCCATAGCTCGGGGTTACAAGGCACCGTATCTGTATGCCCAGACAATACCAATCCGCCCGGGCCACTCCCCAGTGTGGCAATCAGGTTAGCTTTACCTGGTTGCCCTTCGATAGGCATCACTTCGGTCTGGAATCCCAAGCTACTCAGCCAACCTTCCAGCTTTTCAATCACCCCCAGATTGCTCTGATCCAGATCCGCACGGGTACAGCTAATGGAAGGCGCAGCAATGAGCTCAGTGAGCATGGTCACCAGATTGGGGCAGGGGGCAGGCATACACATATCCTCTTAATTAAAGCCTGGACTCATTGTGACAGTTTGCCGAAAAATATCTATCAGTCGGGACACATTCAGCCCCAGGCTTGCGGTAGACTTAGGCAAAAACCAAGATCTGATAAGTATCATTCATGGCATTGGAAATTGAACTTAAACTAAGCCTGCAGCCTCAGCATGTTGCAGACCTGCTGCGCCACCCTCGGCTAGCTGCCTCTGACGTACAAAACCAGGGCAGCCGCACGCTGGAAAACACCTACTACGATACCCCGCAACAAACCTTGCGCCAGCAGCGTGCCGCGCTGCGTATTCGCAATAAGGGGGGGCAGTATATTCAAACCCTGAAAGGAGGCGGGCAGGCCAGTGGGGGCATGCACACCCGTCAAGAGTTTGAATGGTCACTCCGTTCTGCTGAGGTAGATCTAGCCCTACTGCAAAACACCAGCCTGAGTTCAAACCTGCCACTCGAGTCACTGGCCGATCAACTACAGCCGGTATTTCGAACTGACTTTAGCCGTCAAACCTGGTTGCTCACTCGCCCTGCAACGCCGCCAGCACTGCAGATAGAGATCGCCCTGGATCAGGGTGATATTACCGTGCCAGGGCAGGCTCGAGCCGGTCACGACCAGATCTGCGAGCTTGAACTGGAGCTTATGCAGGGAGAGCCTGAGCAACTGATTGCACTGGGACTGGAGCTGGCCCGGGATATTCCGCTGCTGGTTAATGACGTCAGTAAAGCACAACGGGGCTACCGCTTAATGCATCCAGAGCTGCTGCAAATCACACCACCCGCCACGGGCAACTTATCGCCACAGCAACAGGTTCAGCCGCGACTGTCGTACTGGCTACGCTGCGTTGAAGGCTGGCAGTTCAGTCAACAGACAAACCTGCTTGAGCAGGCAGCCGAAGCCTTCTGTGAGCTGCACAATACCTGCTGTGCGTTACCAGAAATGTTACCAGAGCCAATCCAGCACTTATTCAATCGGCTACACCCGGCCTGCGCCACAGCGGATACCGAGGCGTTTAGTAAACAATTAGAAACCACCAACCCCGGGTTACTCTGCCTGTTGTTGCTGCAATGGTTACGGACCAAAGAGACAACAACTGCTTGATCCAGAACAGTGTCGAAACTGTTCGCAACCACTAGACTGAAATACTCTCTTCGTCAGGAGTTTGCCATGCACTTGCCCGACCTTTCAGCCCTTCCTGAATCCCTGCAGCCGATATTGGAACAGCAATGGCAATCGCTACAGGAGAATGTGACAGCCATCACCACAGCAGCAGACAGTGGATGGCAGGAGCAGTTGAAACGGGTGCTGGTAGGCAGTGACTATGTTGCAGAACAATTACAGCGGCGACCACAGCTACTGGAAGAGCTGATCAGCAGTGGCGACCTGCTCCGGCATTATGCTGCCGACGATTATATAAACACCCTTGGCCAACGCCTCAGCAGTGCCGAGGATGAAGCTTCTCTGCACCGCGAGTTACGCCGTTTCAGGCAAAGAGAGCAGGTGCGGCTGATCTGGCGCGACCTGTGCCGACTAAATGATATGCAGGCCACCACCCGGGAATTGTCCTGGCTGGCAGACACCTGTATTGATCAGGCCCTGCAGTGGCTGTACCGGGACGCCTGCAAACGCTGGGGTACTCCCTATGGCATCGTTAACGACGGCAGCAAGCAACCACAGCAACTGGTCGTTCTGGGTATGGGCAAGCTTGGTGCTAACGAACTTAACCTATCTTCTGATATTGACCTCATCTTTGTATACCCGGAGAAAGGAGCGACCGAAGGGGCTCACCGCACCCTGGAGAATCAAGATTTCTTTATCCGGCTGGGTAAAAAACTGATCCAGGCATTGGATAACCAAACCATTGACGGCTTTGTATTCCGGGTTGATATGCGACTGCGCCCGTTCGGTTCTGCTGGCCCGCTGGCTATCAGCTTCGATGCCATGGAGGGTTATTACCAAGAGCATGGCCGCGAATGGGAACGCTACGCCATGATCAAAGCCCGTGTGGTTGCAGGTGACCAGCAGGAAGGGCAGAACCTGATGCAGATCCTGCGACCGTTCGTGTACCGCAAATACATTGACTTCAGTGTCTTCGACTCGCTGCGGGAAATGAAAGAGATGATCAGTCGCGAGGTACGTCGCAAGGGACTGGACCACAACGTCAAACTGGGTGCCGGTGGCATCCGCGAAGTTGAGTTTATCGTGCAGGTATTCCAGTTACTCAGAGGCGGCCGCGACCAGCGGTTGCAGAGCCGTGAACTCTGCCTGGTGCTGCCAAATCTGCCCGAGTGGGTCGGCATGCCCGCACAGGCCGCCGAAGAGCTAATGTCCGCATATATTTTCCTGCGTAATACAGAACATGCCATTCAGGCTCAGGCGGACAAGCAGACCCAGGAGCTACCTGTTGACGAGTCCGCCAAAAATCGTTTGGCTTTCAGCATGGGATATACAACCTGGCCTGAATTTCATGCTGATTTAACGATGCATAGAGAAAATGTAAGTATTCACTTCAAGGCTCTAATCAGTGATGGCGCAGATAACGATGAGGAACAAAAGAGTAACTGCAACCAACAGGCCTGGCTAAGCCTGTGGAACGATGAGCTGACCGCTGAGCAGGCAGAAGACGCCCTGCAAAATATTGGGTTTGACGACCCGCAACAGGCCTGGAAGCTGTTAAATGATCTGCGCCAGAGCCGCCAGATGCAGATGCTGCAACAGATAGCCAAAGAGCGTTTTCTTGCCCTTTTCCCCCTGCTCATGCATGAGGTTTGCCAGACCCATAACCGTACTGAAACCCTGACTCGGGTATTTCAACTGGTACAGGCGGTACTGCGTCGTTCCTCCTATCTGGTCTTGCTCTCAGAAAACCCATCCGCCCTGCAACAACTGGTGCGGCTATGCTCGGCATCCTCCTGGTTCGCGGAAAAGCTGGCACAACAGCCAATTTTGCTGGACGAGTTGATTGACAGCCGAACCCTGTACCACCTGCCCGACACCCAGCAACTGCGCAATGAACTGCGCCAGCAACTGCTGCGGATTCCAGAAGATGATACTGAACAATTAATGGATGCGCTGCGTTACTTCAAAAACGCCCACCTGCTGAAAGTGGCCGCCAGCGAAATCACCGGCGCGTTGCCCTTAATGAAAGTCAGTGATTATCTGACCTGGACCGCAGAGGTGATTCTGCAGGCAGTACTGCAGATGGCATGGCGCATCATGACCGAAAAACATGGCCTGCCGCAGAAGTCTCCCGGGCAGCCGTGTGATCCGGACTTTATCATTGTTGGCTACGGCAAAATGGGAGGGATTGAGCTTTCCTATGGTTCTGACCTGGACCTGGTGTTTATTCATGCTGCCGATCCAAACCTGCACACCGACGGTGAGAAGTCGCTGGTGAACTCAGTATTTTTCACCCGGCTGGGTCAGAAAATCATCCATATCCTCAATACCCTGACCACCTCTGGCCAACTCTACGAAGTCGATATGCGTCTGCGCCCCTCCGGCAACGCCGGCCTGCTGGTATCCTCGCTTACGGCATTTGAACGCTACCAGAATACAGATGCCTGGACCTGGGAACATCAGGCGTTGGTGCGGGCCCGGGTTATCGCGGGGGACCCTCAGCTGAAACAAAAGTTTGAGGCGGTGCGTAGCAGCCTGCTGAGCCAACCCCGGGACAAGGCAGCTCTGCGCCAAGAAGTCGTGGAGATGCGCAATAAGATGCTGCAACACCTGGGCAGCAAAAAAGACAGCCAGTTTGACCTGAAGCACGATCGCGGCGGCATTGTCGATATCGAATTCCTGGTGCAATACACAGTTCTGGCCAATGCGGCCAACGACCCTTCACTGCTAACTTACACCGATAATATTCGTATTCTTGATTGTGCCGAAGCCAGTGGACTGCTGTCACCGCAAGATGCCGATCAGCTGCGCGAAGCCTATAAGGCGTTCCGTTCCGCCGGACACCAGCAGGCCTTAAAAGAACAGTCCGGCGTGCTTGAAGCACATGAGTTGTCAGACCTGCGCGACGCAGTTGCTGCTCTTTGGCAGCAACACATGGAACCCGGTTAGCGTCGCTCTAAGGTGAGATAGGCGTCCCGATGGCCGCGGCCCGCAATAGCGGCCAAATGTGGGACTTGAAAAAGCCGATTTTCAGCACAACTTTTGCTGTTGAAAAAATGACAATTTGGTCATCTCGGACTATGCTTGCAGGGTGATTGTAAGGCGATCCCCTAGCATTTCGCTTCCAGTACGCTGCACTTCTTCTTTGACCCGTAATTTGTATGGACACATCTGTGAGCATGGCTGCTGAAAGATGAAATATATTGCATATAGACGACTCTCAGGCGCGGAAGCGTTTGACTCCAAAGCGACAATGTTTGCTGCTATCAGTGATGCCCCTGAGGGGGACTACTTCCTGAAAGTGTTTCAGGTAGAGATTCAGCATGACCAATTGTTTGCACAGCTAATGGCCAGCTTTCCCCACCTGTTCAGCACCATGATGTCCTGGGAAATGAACCACCGGGACTGGTATACAAGTTTTGAGGTTCATTCTTCCCGGGCGTTAAACCGCACCATTCAGCTGATGTTTGACAGTTTCAACGTCAATGTACTGACGCTGATCTCTTTCTCGGGTCATATACGGGTAGTCAATGAACGGCCGCTGGGCAGAATCAGTGACTTTCCGACCCAGCAGGTCGTGTACTCGGCCGCTTTTCCCCGACTGCCGGAACAACCAGACTCGAACGCGCCGTCTAAACAACTACAAATGCGCCTCTATACCTTACGTCGAGATATTCATGCCGACGACAGTCAGGTCAGCATACCTAACGAAATTCTTACGCGCCTGAATACCAAAACCAAGGTAGAACTCATCAATATGATTCGTCTTGGCAGCTTTGAACTCGATCAGCTAAAGCGACTGCTTAACGAGCACCAGAGCAGGCCCATCTCAGAGCAAGATATTGCGGCACTGTTCCAGTGGTTGCAGCAATCAGCCTCCGTGCTGTCAACTGCCACTAAAGAACATAAAAACGGACGCTAGAAACAATAAAGCCCTGTCTAAACAGGGCTTTATGTTGAGCGTTGCCAGTATGATTACACTTCTGTCAGCCAGCCATGGCGATCTTCCGCTTTACCCCACTGAATATCATTCAGTGCTTTACGCAGCTTCAGGGTGGTAGCGCCGACACCACCATCACCGACGGTGTATTCCTTATCGTGATAGATCAGCTTGCCCACTGGTGCCAGTACCGCTGCGGTACCGGACAAAGCAGCCTCACAACCAGGCTTGGCAGCCCGCTCAAGCAATTCTTCTACTGAGATATTACGCTCTGACACCGTCATGCCCATGTCACGCGCAAGGGTGAGGATGGAGTCACGTGTAATGCCATGCAAAAAGCTCTCATCCAGTCCTTTGGTGATCAATTCATTGCCATCAATCAGCAGGAAGTTGGCAGCGCCGGTTTCCTGAATATCGCCATCCGGGCAGAACAGCACCTGATCAACATTATATTTCGCCTTAGCGCGCAGGGTTGGGCGTAAAGCACTGGCGTAATTACCACCGGACTTGATCATGCCATTATGCGGCGCGCAGCGCAGACCATCATCTTCCACCAGCAAACTTAACGGTCTGTCACCCCCGGCAAAATAATCACCCACCGGAGACAGCAAGATATACAGGCACGAGGTCAGGGATGGCGCAGCAGCCTTACCAATAGCCGGTTCCGTACCAAAGTGCGTCGGGCGGATATACATCGAACCCGGCGGAGCCGGCACATCGGCGGCAAATCGTTTTACCACATCACGGATCATGCTGGTGACCTGCGACTGATCAATTTCTGGCAGTGACAATAACTGACTGCTCTGGGACAGGCGGGCTACATTGCGGTCTATACGGAAGATTTTGACGCTGCCATCATCATGCCGAAACGCTTTCAGGCCTTCAAAACAAGTGCTGGAGTAGTGCAGCACATGAGCTCCCGGATGCAGCTGCATGCTATCGCTTGGCACCATCTCAGGCGCACTCCAGGCCGAACCATCAAACCAAGAGATTGCCATTTCAGGCATAAATACGGTACCAAATGCAGTTGCCATTTCACCTTCCTAACAGTTATGACCGCTCTGAACGGTTTTCGGTCATGCGCGCAGAGTTCAAATAAGGGCAACATTGTAATCAGCCGGTTACTAAAATGGAATGACCCTGCTGCTGTGAAATCCGCATAATAGGTGGATTCAGCCGCCAAATAACCACCTGACCGACAGCAAATCCACTCTGCTTAATGAACTTCAGATCTATTCACCAGACCAAACAGCAGACGACGCATGAATCAGGCGATTCATCGAGTTGCCGATCCAAGCCCAAGCGGCTAATGTGCCCACACCCATTCAGTTAATTCGCAAGACCATGACAGTGTCTTGCAGGGAAGGGCCGTCTATCCTGAGGTGTCAAAATGACCTATAAAAAACTCACTCCAGAAGAAACACATATCATCATTAACAAAGGCACCGAACGCCCTTTTACCGGCAAATATAACGACTTTTTTGCCACCGGCGTTTATACCTGCAAACAATGCGGTACACCGCTGTATCGTTCTGAAGACAAGTTCCCATCCCACTGCGGCTGGCCCAGCTTTGATGATGAGATCCCCGGCGCTATCCGTCATGAAGCCGATGCCGATGGACGACGCACTGAAATTCTCTGTGCCAACTGTGGCGGACATCTGGGCCATGTCTTTGACGGCGAGATGTTAACTGCCAAAAATACCCGTCACTGTGTCAATTCTGTCTCTATGAATTTTATCAGTGCCGAGCAGCATGCTGCCGCTGAAGGCACCACACTGCAAAAAGCCTATTTCGCCGGGGGTTGCTTTTGGGGCGTAGAGCACTTGCTACAACAACAGCCTGGAGTCACCGCTGTCACCTCGGGTTATATGGGGGGCAAACTGCCCAACCCCAGCTATGAAGAAGTCTGCAGTAAAACCACCGGACATATAGAGACCGTCGAAGTACTTTATGATGCCAGCGTGGTCAGCTATGAAGCACTGGCCAAGCTGTTCTTCGAGATTCACGACCCCACCCAAGCCGATGGTCAGGGCCCTGATCTAGGCCCACAGTATGCCTCTGCGATCTTCTGTAATGACGATAAAGAGCAGCAAACTGCCGAACAACTGATCAAACAACTGCAACAGAAAGGTTTTGATGTCGTCACCCAGCTATTACCTATGTGCACTTTCTGGCCAGCTGAGCCCTACCATCAGGGTTACTACGCAAAAACTGGCCGGGCACCTTACTGTCACCGTTACCAGAAGCGTTTTTGATGCCATATATAGCATAAATCATCGCCATATACGGCGATGCACAAAAAAACACCAAGATCACAGTTTATTCGAAGTTTCCCCAAATAAGCCGGACGATAACGGCTTTTTTGGGGAATATACATAACGTTCCCTCGCTCGAAAAACAACTTATCGGTAATTTATAGTTGCCATTTTGCAGACGCAGCATTATGGTCAAAAAGTAATCTCTGTAGTTTACTAGAGGTAGGGAGGTCGCTATGACAGATCAGGAATATGCCGGATTTTGGCTCCGCAGTCTGGCCACAGGTGTCGATTTCACCTTCACCCTTATTCTTTTCTCCGGTCCACTATGGTTAATGGACGATACCGGAGACTGGGAGTTTCCATCCGCCAGCAGCGACCTGCAACCACTCGATCTGGCTGCACACTATATGGTGCCCTTCGTACTCACGGTGGCATTCTGGTTACGTTTTCTCGCCACTCCCGGCAAACTGCTCACCGGGTTAAAAATCGTGGATGCTGAAACGGGAGACCGGATGCATCTGCGTCAGGCCGTATTACGTTATGTTGGTTATCCTCTGGCAATGTTGCCCATGGGCTTAGGCATACTTTCAATTGCCCGCGACCCTAAACGGCAAGGCTGGCATGACAAGCTGGCGGGCACTGTAGTGGTCCGGGTACGACGCAATAACTTCCCCATCGATGCCCAACCTGGCGCCAGCTAGGTTGCAACTCTGCGCTTTGTTGCCAACACTTAAGGACTCAACTATCGGAGTCCCAATATGGCGCTCAGCAGCAGAATCGACCAACTGTATTTAGGTCAACTCAAAGAGATTGGCCCTTCCAATACTCCCACCGGCATTTTCAAACTACCCTGCGAACAGCCGGTTTTGCTTACCCAAGAAGGTCTCGAGGGCGATATCCAGGTTGATCGCCGGGTGCATGGCGGTCCAGAAAAAGCCCTGTATCAATTCCCCGCAGAAAATTATGCGGTACTGCAGCAAGCCCTTGCACACCTGAATGAAGATTTCATACCCGGCAGCATTGGTGAGAATATTTCCAGTCAGACTCTACTGGACAATCAGGTACATATTGGCGACACATTTAGCATTGGCGAGGCACTGGTACAGGTCTCCCAACCGCGCCGCCCCTGCTGGAAGGTTAATCATAAATACGGCAACGGTCATATTGCTGTGTTATTGATGTCCCAAGGCATTTCCGGCTGGTACTACCGAGTGCTTGAACCAGGCATTATCCAAGTTGGCGATGCAATCACCCAGCATGACCGGCTGGATCAGAGCATCTCTGTTGCTGAGGTATGGCAGCGGTTTTTGGAGCGTCTGCAAAAAAGGCTGCCGGTGGAGGCCGTTAACCGTAATATCCCCGGACTTTCTCATGAATGGCAGTTTGAATAGCACCACAACGGACGCAGAGTCATCCGTTGTGGTGGTTTTACTGCCCACTGATTAACTCTCATCAACCGGCGGCAGCAGCACTGCATCAATTACGTGCACATAGCCATTACATGCAACAATATTGGGAATAATCACCTGTGCATCATTCACATTGAATGTCACGCCATCAGTGCTCAAAGTAACGAACGCTTTGTTGAGCATAGACATCTTATCTTTGGCAAAGACCTCCTCGGCATCACGCGCACCATGCACCACGTGATAGAGCAGAATGTTGGGGACTGCTTCTAACTGCTCATCAGTTAGCGCAGGGTTCAATATATCGCCTGAATCCGACTCAATAGCAAAGCCAACAGCCTTAAAGGCATCATCCGTAGGTGCAAACACCGTAAAGTTCCTGTTGGTATTCAGATCATTTGCCAAACCAAAGGCTGTGACCGCCTGCACCAGGACTTCGAAGCGATCATCGCCAACCGCGATATCAACAATAGAGTCAACATCATCAGATTTACAGTTCCCGGCAAGTACCGAACCACTGAGAGCAAGGCCGACAGCAAGTGCGATTATTTTTTTCATGATTTTTATCTCCTTTCAACAGCGTGGAGCGAAAAAAACTAGGGATTGTTATCTACCCCTGCTGAATACGCTTCATGCGGCAAAGCAGATCAAAAAATAATCAATCGCGTGTTTTTTTTCGATGGCGCAATGTTTGCTTGAATAAAGACCACAACACCTAATTGCGTTGCAATCCGTTCAAATATCACAGATAACTAATACACAACCGTAAAGGGACTATGGGGCAATACCATGTGGAAAAGAATCTACGAAAATAACACCCGTCAAAGCGCAGTAGAAACAGCACAAGCCGATGCGCAAAGATACAAAAGCATGCTGGATGCGATCACCAATAACGTAGCCACAATTGAGTTCACACCCCAGGGCGAAATACTCAACGCCAACCCGCTATTCCTCGATACCGTCGGTTACTCATTAGCTGAAATAATCGGGCGTCATCATCGTATATTCTGTGAGGGTGATTATGCTCAATCACCAGAGTATGCAATGTTCTGGCAACAATTAAGTCAGGGGCAAAGCGCACAGGGTAGTTTCTTGCGGGTTGGCAAGAATGGCCGACAAATTTGGCTGGAAGCCACGTATATTCCTGTGTATGACAATGGCCAGGTCACCAAGGTAATAAAGCTTGCCAACGATATTACAAAGTCCAAAGCACAACAAAATTACCAGCACTACCTGCAAGCAGCGCTGGACAAAAGTTTTGCGGTAATTGAATTTGATACCACGGGCACAATCATCAATGCCAATGAAAACTTCCAGGCCACCATGGGATATACATTGGAAGAGATCAAAGGCAAACATCACCGGATGTTTTGTACCGATGAATTCTACCGTCAGCACCCCGACTTCTGGCAAGTATTAGCTGCCGGACATTACCAAACGGGGCTATACCTTAGGCTGAATAAGCACAAGCAGCCGGTCTGGTTAGAAGCCAGTTATAATCCGATTTTTGATTTTTCAGGCCGGGTTAGCCGCATCGTCAAATTTGCCACCAATATTACCGAACGCATCGTCAACCAGCAGCATATTCAAGAAGTCGTGCACCACTCCTCTGAGAAGACGGTGTCCATTTCAGACCAGGCCATCTCTGTAATCGGCGAAAGCAGCCAGATTGCTGAGCAGATTGAAAGCACTGTGGCGCAAGCATATAAGCTAATGTGTGAGCTAAACGATAAGTCATCTGAAGTCGCCTCCATTGTGACCACCATAGATGCGATATCCAGCCAAACGAATCTACTGGCCCTGAACGCCGCCATTGAAGCCGCAAGAGCAGGTGATTATGGTCGAGGCTTCAGTGTCGTCGCCGATGAAGTAAGAGCACTGGCGCATAAGACTGGTCAATCCACCGTTAAAATCGGCGACCTGGTTGGCGAGAACGAGCAACTTTCGAGCTCCGTCGCAGAAATTGTCGATACCATTCGCGCCCAAAGCCAGCGCAGTACCGAACTGATGGACCAGGCAACCTCAATCCTGGCTCAGGTACGTGAGGGTGCACTACAGGTAGCTCAGAACGTCAGTGACTCTACCAATAAAGCCCCCAGCGATGAGTAAAAACAAGCCTGGCAATGGCGCCACAAGATAACCACAGGCAGCCACAATAGCCCCGTCGCTTATGTGCCAGTCTGACTAAGCACAAGATTGGCTCGGCACGCCCGCTTTACTGTTGCCGCCGAGATCCCAAATTCCTGTGCCGTCGACGCAATACTGGCACAGTGTTGCGCTCGCCAGACAGCAACAGCCTGATAGTCGACTTTGCGGCGACGCCCGGGTTTCGGCTCAGGAAATGTTAGCAACTTATGTACACTGGGAAAATCAGACCTCTGCTGTGAAGCATGACTCGGCAGGCTACGCATGACATCCAGGGCGGCTAATACCCCCTGTAGTGAGTCTGATGACAGTTGCAGGCCTTGATTATGCCAATACACAGAAAGTCGCTTCTTACAGAACTTACGTAACCTTTTCTCCACTTCCTCAACACTCTGGCCAAGATCACCCAGATCAAATACCGCCACGGTGTCCTCTGCCCAGAGATACTTGATCAGCTTGTCGAATACCTTTGCGCTATCTGCGCCTGATTTCTCCTGAAACCACTTGCATACTGGCATATTGGATTCAATCGCTAACCGCTGCTGTTTAAGCTTGATCTGCCCCTTCCGGATATACCCAACAACTGCCATGCCGTTTAATCACCTTCGCTGACGCCAAACGTGTATTCAAACATTGCGGCAGTGCTGTGGTTATTTCAGTTTTATGAAACTTGATTCCAGGGCAGTGAAATCAATGCCATAAATAGCTTCTGAAGGGGCAATAACAGCAACAAAAAAGCGAAGAACTAAGGCAAATATACATGCTATTACCTAACCGGTATAAAAACCTATAGCTGTAACCCGACATTGCCACAAGCATATAAAAATATGGCTAAATTAAGCGTTATCGAATATTAACGACATATACCGTCATTTAACCCGCATTTAGCTACAGAATAGCAAATATTCAAAAATACATCATATGTTGCAATTTGTGCGTTATAATTTAAAAAATAATTAAATTTATCAATTTTAATCATTATGACGCATATAAATGAGCTGCTACAGGCGGCAGATACATTCACCCCGACCAAGGTGCACCTAGCTCCCTATAAAGAGGTCATAATTAAACTCAGGCGAAAGGGAGCATCATGGCGGGAGATTGCCAAATTTCTAACCAACGAAGCACATATTAAGGTAGAGCACACGAAAGTGGCTCGGGCAGCTGCAAGCTGGGGAGTTGAGACAGATATCACTGCTTTGCTGCCATTAAGCTCGGACTACACCAAAGCCCTGACTCATTCACAGCTTTCACATGAAGAAAAACAGATGCTGCTGACCCATTTCTATGCCCCCCACCGCAGCGTCTCATACACTCAGCTCGCTTCGTTTGCCGGGCATAACTCGAGTAGAGATGCTGCCAGACTGTATGGTGAATTGGCCAAAACACTGAGCAACACACTTAACTTCACTCCCTTGCCCGATGCATCTGGTCGGCCTTTTTATGCCAGTGTTATTGGCATGAAACACAGCCTTACAGGGCTGAAGGATGAATTTCAGCTGGTTATGCATCACGAATTAAGCATCGCTATCAACCAGCTGATCGAGGAGGGCAGGCTCTAACACCTAATGTCGGATTATGCATTACTGTCTGGCCTAATGACCGGAGTATACTAGGCAGGTTAATTGACTGATGGATCTTATTACGTGGCTCAAAACGCAACCGTTTTCAAAGCGCAATTAAATATTGCCAACATGGACCGGCATTACTACGCCGATCATGCCCTGACATTGGCTTTACACCCTTCAGAAACAGAAGAACGTATGATGATCCGGCTGCTCGGCTTTATTATGCATGCCAGTGAACGGCTCGATTTTACCCGGGGACTCTGCGCTGATGATGAGCCTGATCTGTGGCAGAAAAGCTATTCAGATGAGATAGAGCTCTGGATCGATGTGGGATTGCCAAGCGATAAAAGAGTACGGAAGGCCTGCAACCGTGCTCAGCAGGTAGTCATCATTACCTACGGTACCGATCAGGCCATCAATCCCTGGTTAACCTCAATCCAGTCCGAAATCAGTCGCCAAAACAACCTGACAATCGTGCGGATCCCCGTTGAACAAAGCAGAGCGCTGACCCGTCTTATCACTCGTAACATGCAGCTCCAGAGCAATATTCAGGATGGCCAGATATGGATAACGGGCGATGAAGGCAACGTAGACATAACGCCGGAGTGGATCGTCTCAGCAGGGCTTTAGCGTGCGGTTGTGGGAGATACTAGCGTATGAAAAATGGCGCGCCCGGAGGGATTACTCGGCTACGCCTCGCCCTTCGGGTCGTTGCCCAAGGCAACGCTGTCTCGCTACGCTCGGCCTGAACCCACGGGGCTGCTCACCCTCCGGCATAGAGGAAAAATCAGATAACAGAGTGTCATTCGGGGTAAGAGAAATACAGAAAAAAGTGGCGCGCCCGGAGGGATTTGAACCCCCGACCAACAGGATCGGAACCTGCTACTCTATCCAGCTGAGCTACGGGCGCACGGGAAAGTTTGCAGGCGGTATTCTACCGATGCCTGTCAGCTTCGCCAAGGAAAAATCGAATTATCTTGCTTGCCTGAAGACTGCAGTTTCAATATAGGGTTTTGGCGCCCTGGCGCTGTACGCCAGGTACAATGACTTCCCAGGAGCGAGTAGGGATATGAAACGCCAGGAAAGCCTGACACTGCTGACATCGGTAAACTGCTTGACTGGGGATTTCACTTAACAGGCGGAGGTGTTCGTCGTTGGCCGGTTTTTTTGCATCTGCAAAGCAGGCACAGGGAGGCAAGTCGTAGGCTGGTTGCAGCATGTTACACTCTGTCCGGGGCATGTTAAGACCATAGTATAAGACCGTTTTTTTAGGTTGCGCCAGTTAATTGCTCAATTTTTTTGAAATTTTTATCACAAAAAGTTTATGCCGTGCTGCGAAAGCCCCATTTGAGTTGTGCTTATTTGTCGCTATAATCCGCAACCGGTGAAACTTTAAGCATCTGCGCCTGTATTATCGCCTCTGCAGCAGCAAACATGTTGCCCAGGCAGCCAGCAGGCCACGTTAAACATATTCCAATTTGAGCGATTAAAGAGGTCGTGACTGTGAAAAAAATCACTTCTGTACTGTTTGCGCTAGGACTGAGCGTTTTTCTGGGCACGTCTGCTCAGGCGGCTAATGACGACGCGGCAGTCATCGAACGTATCAAGCCTGTGGGTTCTGTTTGTATCGAAGGCGATTCCAGCTGTGGTGGCGCGGCAGCGGCGCCTGCTGCAACCGGCGGTTCTCGTTCCGGTGAGGAAGTTTACAATACGAAATGTGCGGCCTGTCATGCGACGGGGGCTGCCGGTGCGCCGAAATACGCCACCAGCGATTGGGCTGAGCGTGGCGCTAAAGGTTTGGGCACTCTGATGGAAAATGCGATCAACGGTCTAAATGCCATGCCTCCTCGCGGCCTGTGTGCTGACTGCTCTGACAAAGAGATTCGTAATGCGATCAAACACATGGTTAACAGCGCCAAGTAAGTTGCTGAACCATTAAAAAAGGCCGCTATGCGGCCTTTTTTTTGCATCTGGGCTTAATCAAACATATTTTTCAAGCTATTCAGCGTCGCATTGCCACGTTTCTGGTTAGCAACCTGGCAGCGTTCACCCAGCCCTTCCACCTCAAGGTCCTCCTGAGGTAGTTCATCCAGAAAACGGCTTGGCATACAGTCAATTTTTTCGCCGTACTGCTTACGCTGTTTAGCAAGGGTAATCGTTAACGAACGTTTGGCACGGGTAATCCCCACGTAAGCTAATCGACGCTCCTCTTCAATATTATCGGTTTCGATGCTGTTGCGATGAGGTAGCAGTTCTTCTTCCATACCCATCAAAAACACAAAGGGAAACTCCAGACCCTTGGAGGCATGCAGAGTCATTAACTGCACCCGATTAGAATCGTCTTCCTCTTCCTGCCGATCCAGCATATCCAGTAACACCAAACGATTGATGGCTTCCTCGATGCCCGCATCTGGTTCTTCTTCCTGCAGCCTTGCCAAGGTTGAGCGCAATGAGTCGAGCAGAAAACCGACGTTTTGAATCCGCCTTTCTGCCATCGCATCGCTGGCACTGTTTTCAGTGATCCAGCCTTCATAATCCATGTCCCGCATCATTTCACGAATCGCTTCGATAGGATCCTGTTCATAGCACTGTCGCAAAATATGCTGCATCCACTGGCAAAACCGCCTCAGACGCTGCACAGCATTGGCAGGCATCACCTGCTCCAACCCCAGCTCGGCACAGGCATCAAACAGGCTGATCTGCCGTTCCAACGCATATTGGCCTAGTTTCTGTAGGGTACTGGGCCCAATCTCCCTGCGGGGTAGGTTAATCACCCGTAAGAAAGCGTTGTCGTCATCCGGATTGATCAATACCTTGAGATAACTCATCAGATCTTTGATCTCAGTACGCGCAAAAAATGAGGTGCCACCACTCAGCTTGTATGGCACCTGATACTGCTGCAATTTAATCTCCAACAGGCGGGCCTGGAAATTACCGCGGTAGAGGATAGCCATATCGTGAAATGCGATACTGTTACGCAGATGCAGGTCGAGGATCTCCATGGCGATCCGCTCGCATTCAGCCTCTTCATTGGCATTATGCAGCACCCGAATCGGATCCCCCATGCCCATCTCACTCCAGAGCTGTTTTTCAAACACGTGGGGGTTGTTGGCAATCAACGTGTTAGCCGCCTTGAGGATACGGCTGGTAGAGCGATAGTTTTGCTCTAGCTTGATGACCTTTAAGCTGGGAAAATCCTGCTGCAGCTGCGCCAGATTTTCGGGCCGGGCACCACGCCATGCATAGATTGACTGGTCATCATCACCCACCACGGTCAGTGAGCCACGCATGCCCACCAGCTGTTTTACCAGGCGATATTGGGACAGGTTAGTGTCTTGATACTCATCCACCAGCAGGTAACGCAGGCGGTTCTGCCAGCGCTCAAGAGCATCCGGTTGTGAAGCAAACAAGCGTACCGGAATCAAAATCAGGTCATCAAAATCGACTGCATTGTATGCACGCAAGTGGGTTTCATAAGACTCATACGCACGGGCAGCCAGAATGTCCTGCGGCAGCTGGGCACGACCCAAGGCTGTATCCGGGTCGATCATGTCGTTTTTCCAACTGGAAATCTGGTTTTGAACCGCATCGACCTGATCGGTATCCTCATTGTTATGCAACATCAAATCACGTAACAATGCTTTACTGTCTTGGGCATCAAAGATAGAGAAACCCGGCTTAAAACCCAGCAGCTTGTGTTCGCGGCGAATAATGTTCAGCCCCAGGTTGTGAAAGGTGGCTACCGTCAAACCGCGCGATGCCTGGCCCTCCAGCAGACTGTTCACCCGCTCTTTCATCTCCCGAGAGGCCTTATTGGTGAACGTCACAGCGGCGATATTGGCCGCTTTTATGCCACACTTGTTGACCAAATAAGCAATTTTCTGGGTGATTACACTGGTCTTGCCCGAACCGGCACCAGCCAGAACCAACAGTGGTCCATCGATGTATTTCACAGCATCACGCTGTCGCGGATTGAGGTGTTTCACAAACGCCCACTCAGAAAATATTTAAAGTTTTAATTAGTCAGGCCGAATGCCTATAAACAGGTGATGGCTACGCTGCCATGATTCAGCTGTTCCGGGCCGTGGTATTAGCCCGTGGATATTATTACATGTATAAGTTTACCAGGGCAGCCATCTGACTGCGGTCGCGGCTTCAGTTGTTGTACGGGAAGGGGTTATGTACCAGGCTCGAGGTCACACAGCAGACGACCTTCAGAAGATATTGCTGATCGATGTCGATCGCGTCAGCAAATCTATTCTGCGTTCCCTCGTGAAAACCACACACAAAAACCGTCTAACGATCACCAGCTCCCTGCGTGACGGGGTCTCTTGCCTGCGCCAGGGTCATTACTCCGTGTTAATGTTTGCCGGCAAACAGCTGGGTAATAAATACGGCCAAGCGATTAACCGTCTGGCACAGCTGGTGCCAAATACCCCGATTATTGCGTTAGGCGAGAACATTACTGACGCTGAAGGTGAGAAGCTACTCAAGTCTCGTGCGTTTGATTATGTGTCGATCACACAATTTTCCCCGGAACTGCTCGACCGCGCCTTGCGTCATGCCATCAATAGCCATCATCAAAGCTGCTTGATTCAACAACTGCGCGATACCGACCCATTAACCGGACTTGGTAATCGCCAACACTTCCGCCGCATGCTGGAAAACAAGCTCTGCGCGAATGACGAGAGCGGTAACCGGCTGGCAGTCATCACCATCGATATCAATAATTTCCGCTCTCTCAACAGCAGTTTTGGTCAGCACAACGGGGATTTAATTGTCATCGAGTTGGGTGAGCGAATTCGGCGCTCTTTTAACCCCTGCGAGGTGGTCGCCCGCCTCGGTAGTGATGAATTTGCCGTATTGATAGAAACCTCACCGTTTGAAAACGTTGAAGAGTTTGTCACCCAGAAGCTACGGCAATTTATCAACGATATGCAGCAACCGTTTCACTTCAGTCACCAGCAACTGCAGGTCTGCAGTTCCATTGGTATTGCCATGACTCCGGGGCATGGCCGTGATGGGGAAACACTGCTGCAAAACTCCGTATTGGCACGCCAGGCGAGCAAAGAAAACTTCAATACCAGCTATAACTTCTATCAGCAGAAAATGGCACCCGGCCGGGATGTCTACTCTGAGCTGGCACCGGAAATTGCCCATGCCCTGCGTGGCAACCAGTTTATTCTGCACTACCAGCCACAAATTAACCTGCTGACCGGGCGAATAGAAGGTGCCGAAGCACTGATCCGCTGGCAACATCCGCGTCGCGGCCTGCTAATGCCCAATGAGTTTATTCCCGTATGTGAACAGGCTGGACTCATTGTCCCGATAGGCTATTGGGTTATCCATCAAGCCTGTACACACCTGCAACAACTCAAGGCTGAAGGCATCGACATGCGTCACTTTGGCGTCAACCTGTCGTTCCGGCAGTTTGGCGATGACAAACTGGTGCCTACCATCAAGCGTATACTCGACAAAACCAAGGTGGATACCAATGCACTGGTTTTCGAACTGACCGAGTCTGCGCTGCATAAAGACGAGCAGCATGTGCTGTCCTGCCTGGATAGTCTGTCGGAAACCGGCGTGTCGTTCTCTCTGGATGACTTCGGAACCGGATATTCCTCTTTCTCCATGCTGCAAAAACTGCCCATCGATACCATTAAAATTGACCGCTCATTTATCACCGATGTCACCACCTGCGCTGATGATGCGGAAATTGTCCGCACCATCATTAACCTGGCCCACAACATGGGTAAGTCCGTGGTTGCCGAAGGGGTAGAGCGACAGGAACAGCTAGACTTCCTGGTCGAGCACCAATGTGACATGGTGCAGGGCTATTTCTTCAGCCGCCCGGTCGACTTTGATACCTTCCGCCACACTGTGCGCCAGTGTGCCAATGACAACCAGATGGGACTGGTCGTGGAAGACTACGAAGTCGACGCCGCTTCGCTATAACTCCGTCTATAATCCACTTCGGTAACTCAGTGCTTCCAATAGATCTGCCTGCGCAATCCGCTCCCGGCCGGCCAGATCAGAAATTGTCCGCGCCACCCGCAAAATTCTATGATAAGCCCGGGCAGATAACCCCAATCTTTCCAACGCATCGGCCAGCAGCATTCTGTCATCCTGATTCAACTGGCAGTGCTGTTCCAGGGCTTTACCGGTCAGTTGCCGATTGGCACAACCTTGCCGTTGCATTTGCCGCACGCGGGCATCAGTAACCCGCCGGCGAACGACAGCACTGGGTTCTGCACTGCCTGCATCGCCAATTAACTCATCCTTGGGCAAGGCTCTAACCGATAGCTGCAGATCAATCCGATCCAGCAGCGGCCCTGACAGGCGAGACTGATAACGCCTGACCTGGTCCGGCGTACACTGGCAACGACTGCTGCCATCGGCAAAGTATCCGCAAGGGCAGGGGTTCATAGCCGCCACCAATTGGAAATCCGCCGGAAAGCACGCTTGACGGGCTGCCCGGGCAATCATAATCTCGCCCGACTCCAACGGTTCACGCAACACCTCAAGCACACTGCGACTAAATTCCGCTAACTCATCCAGAAACAGCACACCATGATGTGCCAACGAAATTTCTCCCGGCCGGGGTTGGCTACCACCACCCACCAGCGCAACAGCCGATGCGGTATGATGCGGAGCACGGAAAGGCCGCCTGCTACAACACAACGCATAGCCCGTATCACTGGCAACAGAATGCACTGCGGCAACTTCTAGTTGCTCAGCTTCTGACAGCGGCGGCAACAGGCTAACCAGACGCTGTGCCAGCATGCTTTTGCCGCTGCCGGGAGTGCCCGATAACAACAGATTGTGACCGCCGGCAGCCGCTAATTCCAGTGCCCGCTTAGCCTGAGCTTGACCTTTAACATCCATCAGGTCAGGTAACTCGTCATATGCATGCACCAGCCTGATTGGCTTAACTGGAGGTAGTAACTGCTCACTTACTAGATGTGAACAGATCTTAAGTAGATGATCAGATGCGTATGCCTCAAGGTCTCCGATAATACCTGCTTGCTGGGCGCAGCTATCAGGTAACAGCAACTGTCTACCTGCATCTCGGCATGCCATGGCGGCAGAGATAACCCCGTTGACAGGCCGTAACTCTCCGGAAAGTGCTAGTTCACCAATACACTCAAATTGGGAGCTATTGGCAACCGATAGCTGACCACTGGCGATCAGAATACCAATCGCAATTGCCAGATCATAACGGCCCCCCTCTTTGGGCAGGTCCGCGGGTGCCAGATTGACGGTCAGGCGACGTTGAGGAAAATCAAAACCGGCATTAAGCAATGCACTGCGTACACGTTCGCGGCTTTCTTTAACGGCCGTTTCCGGCAGTCCGACAATAGCGAAGGAGGGCAGTCCACCTGACAGGTGAACTTCAACCGTAACTGCGGGTGCTGAGATACCCACCTGCGCACGGCTATGAATAATAGCGAGCGACATAACTTCCTTCCCTGGAAGATATAACTTTTGATAACAGACTGAGTTGAGCTTAGTGGTCCACCGCCAGATGTGCCAGCAGTTGCTCCAAGGTAAGCGGTAAGCCAAAGTAGCGACCCTGCATCAGCATACAGCCCTGACCCATGAGCTCTCCGCGTTGACCCGCGGTGGACACGCCATCTGCCAAGACTTCAATACCCATGCGTTCAGCCATCTTCAGAACAGCGTTTATCTGTTTCTGACACATGCTGTCGCCGCTCATATTGCTGACAAGTTCAGCATCCAGCCGGATGATATCCGGGTGAATATCCTTGAGCTGGTCCATATTGGGTAGCTTTTGCGCAAAACCACTCAGCGACAGAAGAGCATCAGAGGTCAGTACATCAAACAGCAGTCCCTCTTTTTCCAGCGCAGTCTCAACATCGATATCCAGCAGGATAGCACCCGTCATCTGGTATTTTTGCAGTAACGCCAGCCAGCGCTGGGCATCATCTTCCGCTTTCAACTGCTGCTTCTCAAGCCGCAACGAAATATACCTCAGGCCCGGATAGCGTTCCCATATGAGGTTAAAAGATTGCAGTTCCTGCGCCAGCCAGGCTTCATATTTACGGACCGAGCCAGCGCCCTGCAACAGAGAAGAAAAACCGCTAAAGGGCACCTGACCAAGCTCTTCATGCTGCCAGATAGGGGCCGCATGCACCGCCACCACCTGATGGCTATGCAGGCTGTACACAGGCAGAAAGCAAAGTTGTAGCTGTCCCGCATCAAGTGCGGTTATCAGATCTTCTTCATGCAGAATCTGCGGCCCTTTGCTCAGTTCCAGCAGGGGGTTATACACCCGGAAGGTATTGCGCCCGCCTTGTTTAGCCGCATACATCGCCACATCAGCTTTTTTAACCAGATCACGGGCACGATTACCTTGCTCCGGGGCCATGGCAATACCAACACTGCCACTGATAAAGATCTCACGGTGGTCAACCATAATGCCATGACTTAGCTGTTCGACCACCTGTTGCGCAATGCGCGTTGCTGTCTCGACTCCATCAACACAGGGCACCAGCATGACAAACTCATCACTGTTCAGGCGTGCCAAGGAGTTGGGCGCAGGCACAACCGATCCCAGTCGGCGGGCGACTTCTTGCAGCAATCCATCACCCACATCCCGCCCTAGGGTGTCATTGATCCATTTGAAGCGATCCAGATCCACCAGCAATACCGCCACCTGCTCCGTAATTTCTGCGGCACGCTGCAAGCGGGCATCCATCACATCACGGAACCGATCCCAGCTCGGTAATTGTGTCAGCTCATCATATTGCACCGGCTCTGCCTGCAAACTGATCGCCGATTTCAGCGAGCTGATATCGAAAAACTGCGCCGCGTAGCCCATCAGTTTTGAGCCATCCCAGAGGCAGCAAATCGACAGCCACACCGGATATACCGTGCCATCTTTACGCTGTTGCCACAGCTCACCCTGCCAGTTGCCGTTACTACGCAAAGCAGGCCACAAGACTTCATATGCCTGCATATTAAGGGCTTCAGCCGCCAGAATATGCGCTTTTTCGCCAACCACTTCAGCAAAGCTGTAGCCCGTGGTTCGTTCAAACGCGGGGTTTACCCGGATAATGTTGCTATCGCTATCCGTAATGACCATTGCCTGGGGTGATTGCAGAAAGAACTGCTGTTCGGGTAGGTCCATGGTGTGCCTGTTCAGGAATCGGATGAATGGGAAGCTTCTAATACAGCCAGTTGCGCTTCCAGCGCGTCGACTTTCTCCCGTGTGCGTTGTAACACAGCCTTCTGCGCATCAAACTCCTCCCGGGTAACCAAGTCAAGCCTACTGAAAGCCGATTGTAATATCTGGCGCACCTGCGCCTGGGTACCCCCGGCTTGGCCGGAGACCATCTGACCGAGCTGTTCAGCCAGTCCTTCGATAAATGCCTGATTAATCACCGCCACCTCTCCACACTGGTTGTTTAATCGCTCTGCACTATATCAAGTCAGCTGACAGAGGAAAAAGCCAAAAGAGCCGCACCAAAACAAAACATAGGCTATTTTTTGTGCGCCAAAAAGACGCATATTAGACTTATGGCTCGATCCCGGTTTACTTAAGCTGTTGATTTAAAAGGATCGCTATAAAAATGGCACAGGATTCGCTGTGTAGACGGCATGTCGATCAACTTTCCTGCTCGACGCTTCGTACTGAAGCATAAAGCTTTCGCATTATGCATTTATGGGGGACAACACAATGAAAATGATCTCCGCTGTCATCAAACCATTCAAGTTGGATGATGTCCGTGAAGCTCTATCTGATATCGGTGTTCAGGGTATCACCGTGACAGAAGTAAAAGGTTTTGGCCGACAGAAAGGCCACACAGAACTGTACCGTGGTGCAGAGTATGTTGTGGACTTCCTGCCGAAAGTGCGCGTTGACGCTGCAGTAGCAGACGACATCGTTGATCAGGTTGTAGATGCCATCAGTCAGGCAGCTCAGACCGGCAAGATCGGCGACGGTAAAATCTTTGTCATGCCGCTGGAACAGGTTGTGCGTATCCGTACCGGTGAATCCGGCAACGAAGCACTTTAATTAACCAATTTTATAGCTTCTGGAGGTTACCTCAATGGAAGAAATTCTGAACACAACGGTAGCTGATGTTACTCAGCTGAAGTACGCACTAGACACCTTTTACTTCTTGGTGTGCGGTGCGTTAGTAATGTGGATGGCTGCTGGCTTTGCGATGCTAGAATCCGGTCTGGTTCGCGCCAAAAACACCACTGAAATCCTGACTAAAAACATCTCGCTTTATGCGATTGCCTGCATCATGTACATGGTGTGCGGTTATGCCATCATGTACGGCGGTGACTACCTGCTGTCCGGTATTACCGGTGACGGCTTCTCTGGTGACGAGCCAGCAACCTATGCACCATCTGCTGACTTCTTCTTCCAGGTGGTATTCGTAGCTACCGCAATGTCCATCGTTTCCGGCGCAGTTGCTGAGCGTATGAAACTGTGGGCGTTCTTGGTATTTGCGGTTGTCATGACTGGTTTCATCTACCCAATGGAAGGCTCTTGGACTTGGGGCGGCAACGCTGTCTTCGGTTTCTACACTCTGGGCGACATGGGCTTCTCTGACTTTGCTGGTTCCGGCATCGTACACATGGCCGGTGCTGCTGCTGCTCTGGCTGGCGTACTGGTACTGGGTGCTCGTAAAGGCAAATATGGCAAGAACGGCGAAATCAATGCGATTCCGGGTTCTAACCTGCCACTGGCGACGCTGGGTACCTTCATCCTGTGGCTGGGTTGGTTCGGTTTCAACGGTGGTTCCGTACTGGCAACTTCCGATGTTGAGAACTCTAACGCAGTTGCGGTTGTATTCATGAACACCAACGCAGCGGCAGCTGCCGGTGCTATTGCAGCACTGATCGTTGCACGCCTGCTGTTCGGTAAAGCGGATCTGACCATGACACTTAACGGTGCCCTGGCTGGTCTGGTTGCCATCACTGCTGAACCTTCTACCCCAACTGCCCTGCAGGCTACCCTGTTCGGTGCAATCGGTGGTGCGCTGGTAGTATTCAGCATCCTGGCAATCGACAAGATGAAAATCGACGATCCTGTTGGTGCCATCTCTGTACACGGTGTCGTAGGTCTGTTGGGTCTGCTGCTGGTACCTGTTACCAACGATGGTTCTACCTTCTCTGGTCAGATCATCGGTGCTGCTACTATCTTCGGTTGGGTATTCGTAACCAGCCTGGTTACCTGGTTGATCATCAAAGTGATCATGGGTGTTCGGGTTTCCGAAGAGGAAGAGTACGAAGGTGTCGACCTGTCCGAGTGTGGTATGGAAGCTTACCCAGAGTTCACCTCTGCTAAGTAAGTCCTACCTAACTCCAACAAAAAGGGTGCTAACAGCACCCTTTTTTCGTTTTTGCCCTGCGCGCTTCTGCTTGTTCCATCTAAGCCAAATCTGTTTATACTAGGAGCCTGTCAGAAAGCCCCCGGGCGCTTTCAACAACGTTCATAACCGGTTGTTCTCTGAGGCCTATCAGAGCCAGCCGTTGCAGGCGAGGATAAAGCTATATGAAACTGGTTACCGCGGTAATTAAGCCGTTCAAGCTGGATGATGTCCGCGAGGCACTATCTGAAATTGGCATTCAGGGCGTCACCGTTACCGAAGTGAAAGGTTTTGGTCGCCAGAAAGGCCACACCGAGCTCTATCGTGGTGCTGAGTACGTGGTGGACTTTCTACCTAAAGTAAAAATCGAAATTGCGCTCGAAGCCAGTATGGTCAACCAAGCCATTGAAGCGATCACCAAAACTGCCAACACCGGCAAAATTGGCGACGGCAAAATCTTTGTCTCACCAATGGAGCAAGTAATTCGAATCCGTACCGGCGAAAGCGGCCCGGATGCGCTATAAATAACACGCTCTGAATAAGCACCCACTGGGTGCTTTTTTTATGCCTTCACTAACCCCCGCCCAACAGCAGCCATTGAACCCAGCCGCAACCGACTAAACTGATAGCAACACCACTGCATCCGGAGTGTTTATGCTATCGACCATCACTCGCGACCTGTTTGATGCATATATGGTCCCCAACTATGCTCCCCCAGCGGTAATCCCTGTCAGGGGCAAGGGCAGCCAGGTGTGGGATCAAGCGGGCAAACAGTATATTGATTTTGCTGGCGGTATTGCTGTAACAGCGCTCGGCCACTGTCATCCAGAACTGGTCCACACGCTGCAGCAGCAAGCTGAAAAACTGTGGCATTTGAGTAATGTCTGGACCAATGAACCGGCTTTGCATCTAGCACAACAACTCTGCAAACACACCTTTGCCGAGAAGGTCTACTTTGCCAACTCCGGTGCCGAAGCCAATGAAGCCGCTTTCAAACTGGCGCGCAAATATGCCCATGACCACTATGGTGCGGAAAAACATGAGATCATCAGCTTTCATAACAGCTTTCATGGCCGGACCCTATTTACCGTCAGTGTTGGTGGTCAGCTGAAATATCGGCAGGGCTTTAAACCGGTGCCCGGCGGCATCACCCACCTACCATTTAATGATATTGCGGCACTGACGGCTGCCATTTCAAGCAACACCTGTGCGGTAGTGCTGGAGCCGATACAAGGCGAGGGCGGTATTATTGCGGCGGACCGGGACTTCCTGCTGGCAGCGCGTAGCCTGTGCACCCGGCACAATGCGCTGCTGATCTACGATGAGATCCAAACCGGCATGGGGCGGACTGGGTCCCTGTTTGCTTATGAACACCTGCCTGAAGCCTGCCCAGATATTCTCACCGCAGCAAAAGCCCTTGGTGGGGGTTTTCCCATAGGTGCCATGTTATGCCGCAGCCATGTAGCCAAGGCATTTAATTTTGGCGTGCATGGCAGCACTTATGGCGGTAATCCTCTGGCCTGCTCGGTAGCAGCCAAAGCACTGGAACTGATCAATCAACCGGAATTGCTGGTCGGCGTGGAGAGCCGTCATCAGCGATTTATCGCCGGACTGACAGATATCAACCAAACCATCCCAATCTTTGAGTTATTCCGTGGTCAGGGGCTACTGATCGGCTGTGTACTGAAGCAACAGTTTGCCGGGAAAGCCCGCCAGTTACTGAATTTGGCGCTGGAAGAGGGACTCATGCTACTGATTGCCGGACCCGATGTACTGCGCCTGGCCCCTGCACTGAACATCCCTGAAACCGATATTGATGAGGGTCTGGCAAGGCTCGAACGCGCCATACAGCGCTTTCTGGCTAATCCGGACACAATGCTATGACCATCAGCTGCCACCTGCCAGACTCCATTGAGGCGGACGTACTGAAATGGTGTGCTGCGCAACAAGCCTCCATGGTAGCCCGGCTGGAAACCTTGGTCGCTATCAATAGTGGCAGTGATAACCCTGACGGTATTAACCGTTGTGGGGAACAATTACAGCAGTGGTACCGCGCCAGTTTCCCGCAGTTACAGTGTCAGCGCCATCACCTTGATGGTGGCGAAACACTGACCCTCAACGGCGTAATGCAACCACGCAAACTGGGCGACCTTTGGCAGTTCCGACTCCGCCCGGACGCCCCTTTACAGATATTGTTATGTGGTCACCTTGATACGGTGTTCAGCCCCAGCCACCCCTTTCAACAAGGCCAATACCTGAGCGCAAACCTATTCCGCGGTCCGGGTGCCAGCGATATGAAAGGAGGTCTGCTGGTGATGCTCAACGCCTTACAGACCTTAGAACAGCACCCTGATGCCCAACAGGTGGGCTGGACGGTCCTGTTAAACCCGGATGAAGAGGTTGGCTCGCCCGGTTCTGCGCCCTGGCTGCAGCAGGCGGCTACCCAACACCATCTGGGGCTGGTGTATGAGCCGGCATTACCCGGCGGAGACCTGGCCGGACAGCGCAAAGGCAGTGCCAACTATACGTTGCAAGTGACCGGGCGCAGTGCACATGCCGGGCGCAACCCTGAGCAGGGGCGTAATGCCATCGCCCTGGCAGCAGAGATTACCCTTGAGCTGCAGCGCCTGAATGGCCAGCAACCGGGCCTGAGTCTGAATACCGGTGTGATTCAGGGCGGCCATAGCACTAATCAGGTACCTGATAAATGTGTATTGCGGTTTAACATCCGTATCGCTAAACCGGAAGATGCCATCTGGTGCCAGCAGCAGCTCGACACTCTGATAGATCACTTCCGTAAGCGAGAAGGCTTCGAGTTACGTATACAGGGCGGTTTCAGCCGGCTGCCTAAACTACTCGATTCGGCGCAACTGTCCCTCTACCGGCATGTCCAAGCTTTAGCACAGGAGTTGAATCTGGCATTGCAGTGGCATGCCACAGGTGGCTGCTGTGATGGCAATAACCTGGCCGCTGCAGGCTTAACAAACATCGATACTCTGGGTGTGCGCGGCAGCGGTATTCACAGCGATCAGGAACAGATAGAACTCGACAGCCTGACAGAACGCAGTCGGCTCAGCGCACTGTTGCTGATACGCCTGGCCAAATCAGGCTGGCCTATGGGAGAGCGCCCATGACACGCGATACACTTAACCAACATATCCAAGCAATGTGGCTGGATTACCTGCAGCTCAACCCCCAGGCACGCCTGATTCATGGGTTATTCCTTGCCCGCAACACGCACCTGATCAACGATCATATTGCCCTGCGCACCTTTGACCTACCCGAAGTAGATCTAGCGCACCTGGCACAGCCCTTTCTTGCAGCGGGGTACAGCTATGGCGGTGAATACCACTTCCCCGACAAGCACCTCTATGCCCGCCATCTGCAACACTCTGACCAGGACCTGCCCAAAATTTTTATCAGCCAATTGCAGACCCATAAACTACAGCCAGACAGCCAACAGCTGATACATCAGTGGGTTGACCAGATACCTCCTGCAGTGCGCGCCACAGAGTCATTCTGTTATTCCGGTCGACACTGGAACCCAAGCTGGCACAACTACCAGCAGTTGCTGGCAGAAAGCGAATATGCCGCCTGGCTTGCCGCGTTTGGCTTTCGCCCTAACCACTTCACGATACTCATAAACGCACTGCAGTCACATGACAGCATAGAGTCAGTCAACCAATTCCTAAGCCAGCGGGGTATCACCCTGAATAACCTTGGCGGTACAGTAAAAGGCTCTGCTGCCCAGGGGCTGGAGCAATCCTCAACCCTTGCCAGTCGTATCAATGTCCGCTTCAGCGATGGCACCCACTCGATTCCTGGCTGCTACTATGAATTTGCAAAACGTTACCCGAAAGCAGACGGAGCGCTGTATCAAGGTTTTGTCACCGACTCGGCCAGCCAGATTTTTCACAGCACCGACAATCGACAGGGGAGGTAGCCAATGTATTACATTCGCCCTATTGCCAAAGACGATCTGGATATCCTCTGTCATATTGCCCGAGAGTCTGGTCCGGGGTTCACCTCATTACCCGCTAACCCTGAACTGTTGGAAAGCAGGATCAACCTCAGTCTCGAGGCCTTCAGCAGTAACAGTAACCAGACAACCAACCACAGTTATCTATTTGTACTGGTCGAACAGAGCAGCGGGCAGGTGGTAGGGACGTGCGGTATCGAATCCGCCGTTGGGCTGAATTACCCTTGGTATCACTATCGTCTGGGAACCGTTGTTCACGCCTCACCACAGCTTCAGGTATACAACCAATTCCAGACACTGTACCTCTGCAATGACTACACCGGTTGCTCTGAAGTTTGCACGCTGTTCCTGCTCCCTGAGCACAGGCGTCACCATAACGGCGCACTGCTTTCAAAAAGTCGGTTTTTATTTATGGCAGCAGAACCCGCCCGTTTCTCAGCACGGGTCATTGCTGAGATGCGTGGATTTTCCGACGACGCTGGCCGTTCACCTTTCTGGGACGGGCTGGGCCAGAAGTTTTTCAGCATCGACTTCAGTCAGGCTGACTACCTGACCGGTAGTGGTAATAAAGCCTTTATCGCCGAACTGATGCCCAAGTACACCATCTACCAGCACCTGTTGCCCGAATCAGCCCAGGAAACTATCGGCCGTGTGCACCCGGCTACCGAACCTGCCCGCGCCATGTTGGAGAGCGAAGGTTTCAGGTTTGAGAATTACGTCGATATTTTTGATGCCGGTCCGACCCTGACGGCGCCGTTGAAAAAAATCCGCAGTATCCGCCAGAGTCGTTGTGCCCGCGTGAGCATCACCGACACAGGCCATAGCAACCTGCATGCTGAATACTTGCTCAGTAATGAACGTATTGCCGAATTTCGCTGCACCTTTGCCCCTGCAAGACTACGAACGGGCCGGGTTGAGATCTCACCAGTGGTGGCAGCAATGCTGAATGTCAGTGATCAGGATCTCATCCGCATCGTTGAGTTAAAGTGAGGTTCGATATGAAGCCTATTGCATCTCTGTTTATCAATGGCTGCTGGGTGCCGGGTGATGGTGATGCCATGACATCGATCAACCCGGCTAACGATCAGGCCCTCTGGCATGGTCATGGTGCCAATACTCATCAAGTCGAACAGGCCGTTCAGGCTGCAGCCAAAGCGTTTCCCGGTTGGTCCAGTACGACCCTTAGCGCCCGTAGCCAGTTGATTGAGCACTTTGTCCAACAGTTAGCTGACCACCGCGAACTGATGGCAGATACCATTGGTCAGGAAACCGGTAAACCCATGTGGGAAGCTCGCGCTGAGGTGGATGCCATGCTGGCAAAATTTCCCCATACCCAGCAGGCCTACCAGCAACGCTGCCCGGAGGAGGAAAACCTTTGTAACGATGTACGCTCTGTCCTAAGCCATCGACCTCATGGCATTGTCGCTATCTTTGGTCCGTTTAACTTTCCCGGTCACTTACCCAACGGGCATATCATGCCTGCCATGCTGGCCGGCAATACCCTTATTTTTAAACCCAGTGAACTGACCCCTCGTACCGCCGAATTCATGTTGCACCTGTGGCAAAAAGCCGGGTTACCCGATGGGGTACTTAATCTGCTCCAGGGCGGTTCTACTATCGGTGCCGCCATTGCCAGTCATGCCGATATCAGCGGCGTTTACTTTACTGGTAGCGCTCGGACCGGGACTTACCTGCACCGGCAGTTTGCCGGTCACCCGGAAAAAATTCTGGCGCTGGAAATGGGTGGTAATAATCCGTTGCTGGTGACCGATGTTAACAATGTTGATGCCGCCGTCCTGATGACCCTGCAGTCAGCTTACCTCAGTGCCGGTCAACGCTGCAGCTGCGCACGCCGTTTATTGGTCCCCGATGGCAGCGCCGGTGACGAGTTTATCCAACACCTGCGTATCGCCATACAAAATTTGACCTATGGCGATTATGACCAGGAGCCTCAACCCTTTATGGGCTGCCTGATCAATAAAGATGCGGCACAACGCATGCTCGACGTACAGCAAAAGCTTGTTGCTCAAGGGGGCGTCATACTTGAAGCCATGCAGGTAAAAAATCCGGCAAAAACCCTACTCTCAGCCGGACTGATGGATTGCAGCCAGATCCTCAACCCCGAGGATGAAGAGCACTTCGGCCCCTTGTTGCAACTGTTCAGAGTCAGGGATCTGGAGCATGGCATTCGACTGGCTAACCATACCCGCTACGGTTTGTCTGCGGGCATCCTGACGGATAATGCCGAGTGCTTCGAAATGTTCCAGCGCCATGTGCGGGCAGGGCTGATTAATTGGAACCGACCTTTAACCGGCGCCTCAAGTGCACGGCCATTTGGCGGTACAGGGCTCAGCGGCAACCACCGGCCCAGTGCCTGGTATGCCGCAGACTATTGTGCCTATCCGGTAGCCTCATTACAGGCAGAACGGCTCGTGTTACCGGACACCCTGCCGCCTGGCTTGTCACTGCCAACGGAGTAAACCATGTTGCTCAACCTGGATGGTTTAGTTGGCCCCAGTCACCACTTTGGCGGACTCGCCTACGGTAACCTTGCCTCTGCCCGGCATCACGGTAATCGATCCAATCCGCGACAAGCCGCACTGCAAGGTCTGAAAAAGATGTGGTATCTGCATTGCCGGGGGTTTCCGCAGGCTATCCTGCCTCCTGCTCAACGACCTGAGTTAAGTCTATTACGTGCCGCCGGGTTTAGTGGTGATGATAACGCCGTGGTGTATCAAGCCTCCCGTCAAGCGCCTCAGTTACTGAGTGCCGCTTACTCCGCTTCCAGTATGTGGGCTGCCAATGCCGCCACCGTTACGGCAACTGCTGACAGTCATGCACATCGCCTCCAGTTCACTCCGGCCAACCTGGTAAGCACGTTGCACCGCTCCATTGAGTGCTGTCATAACAGTCGAGCCCTACAGTTAATCTTTGCCGATCGAGGACTATACCAACACCACCCTGCATTACCCGCCCAGCAGTGCTTCAGTGACGAGGGCGCAGCTAACCATATTCGTCTGTTTGACCCGGCAGGAGATGATGCAATTAACCTTTTCGTGTACGGGCGAAATGATCTGCAACATGTGCAGACGGGTAAGTTTCCTGCCCGACAAAGCCAACTGGCCAGCGAGAGCATCGCCCGCTTACACCGCATACCCTCAGCGCAGGCCATGTTTGTTCAACAAAGCCCTGCTGCCATCAATGCCGGTGCTTTTCATAACGACGTGGTTGCCGTGGGTTATGCCAACTTACTGCTGCTACATGCCCATGCATTTGCCGACCAGCCAACTCAACTGGACGCGCTTAAGGAACGCACCCAGCACTGGCAAACGCCCTTGCAAATTATTGAAATTACCAATGAACAGTTACCCCTGAACGCGGCCATTAACTGTTATTTGTTTAACAGTCAGTTACTGCACTCAACCGCTCACGGCTGGATCATGCTGGCACCCCACGAATGTGCCGAGCAGCCCGAAGCCCAGCGGGTTATCGAGAATTTACTGGCCAGCAGCATCGATGAGGTCGTGTATTTTAATCTACGGGAGAGTATGCATAACGGAGGCGGCCCCGCCTGCCTGCGCTTAGCTGTACCACTGACGGAAGCAGAACGGTCAGGCATGCATCAAGGCGTACTGCTCAGTCCTGGTTTGTACCAAGCGCTACAAGAATGGATCATCTGCTATTACCGCGACCAGCTATCAACCGATTCACTGGCCGACCCGTCGCTAAGAAGGGAACACTACAGTGCCCTGGAGGCACTGGAGAGAATTCTGCAACTGCCCGGGCTTTACCAATTCTGAGATTAAAATATCAGCCTTTTTACGTCGGCATTCGGATGATCGCCTGCAAGCCACCTGTCGGGTGATTACTCAGTTCCAGCTCTGCACCCAAACGCGCCAGCGCACGATAAGCAATACTTAGCCCCAAGCCATAGCCGTTGTTATTCGCGCCAGCCCGGTAGAACGGCTCACACAACCGCTGTAATGCCTCTGCAGATACGCCCTCACCATGGTCACGAATAGTGATCACTGCTGCTTGTCGCTGCACCTCCAGCCGGATATCAATAGCCGTCAGATTCGGGGTATGTTTGCAGGCATTCACCAATATATTACTGATAGCGCGATCAAGCAGCTTGGCATTGAGTGTGCTTTGACAGGGCTGCAATGACGTTTGCAGCTTGTGGGACTGATAAGTGAACTGGATATCCGCTACCCATTCCTGCAGCCAGGTATCAAGCGAGTAAGCCGAACAGTTGACCTCCATTTGCTCCAGCCGTGACAGGGAAAGAATCTCACCAATCAGGCCATCAAGGCGTCCGGTTTCCCGGTTCAGGCGGTTAACAATTTTATCTGCTTCCCCCCAACGTTGTTCCGCCAATCCAGCGGCCGCCTGCAAACGCGCTAATGGCGCACGCAATTCGTGGGAAACATCTTGTAGCAACTTCTGCTGAGCACTTAGCGTATGTTCAACATAGTCAGCCATCCGGTTGAAGTCGCGTCCCAGCTCTCCTATTTCATCTCCCCGGTTACAAACACTTTTATCTGTTCGACTGTCTAACTGCCCCTGATAGATTGCCTGGCTATGCTGCCTGAGCAAGTTCACTGGCCGTACGATAATTGCCGAGATAACCCAGGCGCACAAGCCAGACACCAAGACAATGAGGACCACCTGAACCGAGAGCAACTTGCGCAACATATTAGCAGCAGGCGATCCCTTCCAATTCAGATCAATAAACACTTGATAGTTACGACCGCTATCAGAGGTATACAGGGTTTCTTCCACACCACCTTTGAGCCCCTCAAACAGCGGATTCAGCACCACCGGTTGCCCCAACAATTGGTCAACGATCTCGACACGTTTAGAAATACGGGGAGGGCGGGGCGCAAAGCGATGGCGATGATCTTCTTCAGTCCGCAGAGATTGCATAAGCCCTGGCAACTGACGATAACCATTATGCTCATACCGCTCTACCATCAACTCGACATAACCCATCGCCTTAGCAGTAATTACCGCATTAAACTTTTCTTTTTCAGCAATGTTGCCCATCAGCTGCACTGTCGCTACCAGCGCCAGAAAGCTGACTACCCAAATGGCCGCAAAGACCTTCCAGAAAAGCTTTTTATACCAGCGCACAATCACCCCTGTACAAACATATATCCGGCTCCGCGGATGGTTTTAATCAGTTCCTGATCCGGTAGTTCGCGCGCCAATTTCTGTCGCACCCGACTGACATGGACATCCATCGCCCGGTCATAGGCCGTTAACTCGCGATGCAAAACCAGCTCTGTGAGTTGCTCTTTACTCATCACTTGCCCGGCATTCGCCAACAAATAAGCCAACACATTAAATTCTGTACCCGTCAACTCAATCAATGAGGTCGCTACTTTAACCTCACGATTGCCCGGATCGAGACTAATACCCATATGCTCAACTGATCGCTCAGGGAACATGGTTGAGCGCGGAGCATTTTCACTGCGGCGGAGTATGGCACGAATTCTGGCCAGCAGCTCTCTGGGGTTGCAGGGCTTGCTCAAGTAGTCATCTGCGCCCATCTCCAAACCCAGAATCCGATCAATCTCTTCGCCTCGGCCCGTCAGCATAATCACTGGCAAAGTCACCGAGGGCCTTAACTGCTGCAATAATTCCAGTCCACTTTTGCCTGGCATCATCACATCCAGAATCATCAACGCATAACGATCCTGTTGCTTCAGTTTATCCAGTGCCTGATCGGCGCTATGCGCCAGCTCCACCTGAAAGCCTTCATGCACCAGATAATCACCTATCAGCTCGCATAGCTCTTTGTCATCGTCGACCATTAAAAGGCGCACGCCGGTTGCCATATCCACTCCACTGCATTATTACCTTAAGCTAATTGTAAGCCCGCCAGCTCAGGCATCCATATGGTTTTACCTAACTTTACACCGGTCATACCCATCTTTGCGTAGCCATGTACGAGAATTGCAGCATGTTAAATACATTGATGGAGAAGCAATCATGAACAAGAAACTACTTATTGGCCTCACCGCCGCCGTAATTATTACCGGCTCTACCACTGCCGCTTTTGCTTATGACAAACATGAAGACAAAGAACACTACCGTGGCAGCCACAAGATTGAGCATCTGTCAGAACAACTAGCACTAACCGAGGCACAGAAAACCAGCTTGAAACAGACATTCAAAGAAAATTACTCAAAGATGAAGGATGGCATGCGGCAGCATAAATCACATCATCATGCTCTACGGCAGCTTAATCCAACAGCGGATAACTATGAGGCAGAGCTAGACAAGCTTATTGCCGAAGCACAGGCGAACGCCAAAGAGCGAGTAATGATGCGCGCAGAACATCAAAAGGAAATATTTCAAACACTCACACCTGAGCAGCAAGAAAAGCTAACCGCGATGACCAAGGAACGCCCTGAGGGCAAGCATCATAAACATTCGAATCACTATAAAGGCTGCGACCGCTAAACTGTGGCTCCATGTTTCACGTGAAACCTCATTGCTTAACTACAGTGTTTCACGTGAAACACCGCGCACGAAACCAGCCAGGGAGTACGAGGACTCGTGCCGACGATAAAGCAGGGGGCTATTCCTGCTTATCCCGCTCTGCGGGTTTGCCCAATACCTTACTGTTAGTCAGGAACAACGCCAGACCTAAGAGGGCAACCGATGCAGCATACATCAACAGATCCATTGGTGTCTGAATCGACATTTCAATGCTGAGCGAAAGAAACTTTACAATCAGAATCATGATCACCAGCGTACCTAGCTTGCTTTTTAGTTGGGCGATACTGGTGACTACCAACAGCTTGGAAGAGAAGGCTGCCGATTTCTCTGGCATGATTTTGCCAATGAAAATTTCGTAAATACCCAAGCCAAACATAATCATCACTCCAGCCATCAGTGACTGATCGACAATCTCAACCGTAATAAACAACAACTCAACGCGCGTCTGTTGCGTGAATCCTTGCTGCAACAGGACCGCCACCAGATGGACAAGGTCGCTGATAACAAAGCCAATCAACGGCAGGGCGCTGACAATCACCGCCACTACAGTAGGAATCATTAGCCAGCGGCTAGACCAGAGCGTGCGCTCAAATAACTTCATACGTTATGCCTTTATAATCTTGAGAATACGCGGCGGCGCAGCATGAACCACATCATGTGATCGCCAACGACACTTTTTCCTTTCACAAAAAAGCAGCCCTTGGGCTGCTTTCGAATAGCCTTGCGAGGTTAGTGTCACATCTCATATTGGGTGATATCAAGAACGCAGGATTCATCAGCTATATCGTTAGTTATGAGAAAACCTAAACTTAAGAAATCTCATAAGCCCTACTAAGAAATTGACGAAATCTCATATCCACCACATTCACGCCTTTGGCTTACGGGGAATGAAATAGGCATTAGAATAGTCTTGTTTGTCCATATGAGGGGTTCTTTCCACTTCATTGAACGCAGCATCTCTAGCCTTCAAGGTTCCATCAGGCTTAAAGAACACTAGCAGCTCTGCAACTCCGTTATTAAGCCAAACTTGTGAATACACTGAATAATCTTTTGCCGCTTTCCGCTCTAAACGCTTAATTAAACGCTTAGCCTTACTTCTTATGATAGCTGAAAGCTCTTGGCTACAACCAGGTGCTAGGTAAGAAACCATCAGATGTTGAAAAGCCTGAGTAAGTAATGAAACATCATCTTTAGCCCAATCTATGAGAAATGAACCAAATTCGTAGAAATTTTCACTCGTAGGCTTCTTGTCAGTGTACTCCTTATAGAGGCTGACGACCTTCATCACATCTTCATGGCTTTTTGGCTTTAGTTCTGTAAGCAACTTAGCTTTAAACAAAGATGCCTCAATTACACCCGCATCAGATGCTCTATCAAGCCAAAATATCGCGTCATCATACTTCCTTTCATTACAGCAATGCAGGCTTAGTTTTACTTGGGCAGTAGGGAAATCTGAACGGGCTGATTGCAGAAGATACTCATAAGCTAACTGAGGATCAGCTTCTAAGTATTTACCATCTTTATAAACGTCACTTAGGGTAGATAAGGCAAGCGGATCGCCCAGTGAAGCTGCTTCATTTAGGTGCTCTAGAGCAAACGAAATATCCCTTTCATCTGGGTTATATTCACTAAATAGTAACTCCTTACCGACATGAGCTTTAGCCATGGTATGGCCTTTTTCCGCTGCGAACGATAAATAGTCTAGCGCAAGGTCATGATTCTTTTCCCTTACTCCTCCTATCAAATTTAAGTGAGCAAACTCATACATTGCATCGGGATGCCTATGTTTTGCTGCAGCCTCTATTAGATCAGCTGAAAGCAGAAAAGACTCTCTATTAAAAAAAACAAAATCCCCAGGTTCAGCTGCTTGTGCTTTTTCTTCGTTACGTTCAGCATGATACTCACATAACGCAATGCCCAATCGATACTTCGCATCAATATCGTTCTTAAAAAGTGCATCAAACGCTAAGTCTTTTAATTGAGAAGTAGTCTCAGCTTCAAAGTAAAAATCTAAATCAAACTTTCCAAATAGAGAGGCCCTAATAAGCTTCAGTAGCTCACAAAAGCCCACAAATGATTTATGGGCGAGATCAATATATTCATCAGCTGTAAGCTCGTATGATTCCTGATGTGCCGCCTGATTTCCGGCATGCTTAATCTCCAGCAGCCGACTGATGATATCTTGAGAGATGCTGTTAGAAGCTTTTAACTGAGAAATATAATCGTGCTGAGAGAATCGTGATTGCTGATTGGCTGTAGATTCTATTAACTCAATACCAGCAGCTGAAGCTATCAATCGATATGTCTTAGTTAAGATGGATCTTAACTGCACCAAGCTCTGAATTGGAGCAACATTAACGAACAACTTAGCTTCCGAGTAACTCTCTCCCAGAGAGCTCTCTATCTGCGTAACAAAATCAACATCATTAAGCTTTTCTACATTCATCCTTGATCTAATCCATTTAGTAATTAAAGATAACCAACCTCAATACCATACCTTTATTAAAACCCACAAAAACATTTAAAATCAATAAATTAAATAACAAACACATAGCTCTAGAATGACTCATATTCCCAGTCAGCCATAGATGAAATGAACACTTGAACTTCCGGTATGGAAAGCAATTCATGGCGGTAGTAGATCTTCTGAACAAACCGATCATGAGTCTCCCAGTCATGGTCGATAGGGAAGACTTGGCCAGCCTCAAACCTTTTCATTAACGCTGCGGAAGAGGTTGAGCAACACAATGAAAGCTTAGATAGAAGAACATATCGCTCTTTGAACTGATTTACAGCATCGATAGTGATCACTCGATGATTTTCCATTACTGGTTTTTTCACACGTGAAATTAGCCCTTTATTTACCAGTTGAGGGATCAGATCAGAAGAGACCTGAAAGTATGCTCTGAGCGCCTGCATTGTAAAATATTCCGCCCCATTGTCGCAGACGATGGATTTTGGCAATCCTTTAATCTGTTTCAACTCATCTAAAAAACGTGCAACACGCGCGCCTGATATGGAAACAGACACCAATTGCCCCAGTAGTTCACGAGAGTACTCATCAACAACATTAAGAATGCGGAAGCGGCGCCCTGTGCTTAACTGATCAGAGACAAAATCCATTGACCAACGCTGGTTGATGCCAGAAGGCACTTCGAGTGGCATGCGCGGTCTGGTGATCTTCTTGCGTTTTTTGGTACGAACCTGAAGGCCTTCTTCGGAGTAAAGCCTGTAGGTCCGTTTCTTGTTAATAACGAGTCCCTCACCTCTGAGAAGGCCGTGCAACATAAGGTAACCATATCGGCTGTATTCGCTTGCAAGCTCCTTGAGCCGATGGCGTAGTTTGTCATCTTTCTTGGTCACAGATCGGTAACGGTACGCAGTACGGCTTAAACCAACCAGCTGACAGGCTTTCCGCTCACTGATATTGAACTGTGAGATTATGTGGAAAACTGCCTGCTTTTTGCCAGCTGGCTTTACCACTTTTTTGAAACAACATCGCTGAGCGCTTCAACCTCAAGCATTTTCTCCGCCAGCAGCTTCTTAAGTTTGTTGTTTTCGATTTCCAGTTCTTTCAGGCGTTTGGCCTCGTTGACTTCCAGCCCCGCATACTTGCTTCGCCAGTTGTAAAACGTGCCATTTGAAATACCCATCTCACGGCAAATATCTTCGACTTTGACACCTGCCTCATGTTGCTTGATGGCTTTGATGATTTGCTCTTCCGTGTAACGCTTCTTCATGACGAGATCTCCATTTAGATCGTAGATTATCTGGAAATCTCATCGTCGTCATGGTGTTAAATTTGGGGGAAAGGTCAACTAAAACACGCTCATAACACCCGTTATTCCGACGAGGAACTGATATACTCATCTGTTAATTTATTTGGTATGGACAGAGCCTATATTTCCTGTTTCTTACAGCAATAGGCTAAACGGACTTCGTAATCTACAGGTAGAGAGTATCAATGCAGCTAACCCCTGAAACAACAGCCTTTGGCCGACATGAAACGTTTGCACTTCGATACGGGTGGCTTACAAAAGGGTTTCTTGCTTTAAAGGCTGACTGTTCAGTATTCGAATCTGACGAAGCAACTGTTCAATTGGGTGTTGGTAAGAATATGGTGGCATCCATTCGTTACTGGTTACGGGCCTGCCAACTTATTGAAGTTAGCTCTAATCGACCGACTGATTTAGGTGAGCTAATTTTTGATCCTGAGACCGGACTTGATCCCTACCTAGAGGACGAAGCGACAATATGGCTTTTACATTGGCTTCTTGCATCAAATCCAAAGCAAGCAACAACATGGTTTTGGTTTTTTAATAAATTTCATAAGTCTCACTTTGAAACTACGGAGCTAATAGATGCTCTTAAAGAATACGTAAATGAGAATGTGAAGAGCAAAGTATCACCAAGTACTTTAAAAAATGATATTTCAGCGCTTACAAGGATGTATACCAAGAGCAAAGTTAATGGAAAGCTTCCTGCTGAAGAGTCATTAGACTCACCATTTTCAATCATGGGGCTCATAACTAACACTCATGGCGGATATGATTCCACTCCAAGCTATCGAGGCCAATTACCAACTGCCATTTTTGCTTTTGCCGTCACTCAGTTCTTTGAAAGCCAAAGCGCAACGTCAGTACCCCTTGAACAAATCATGTACTCACGTACTCATCAGGTTGCGCCAGGGGCCATCTTTCGATTAGTAGAAACTGATGTTGTAAACAAACTTGAAGATATGATCTCTTTAATTCCGAATACTTATGAGATTCGAGATGTCGCTGGCCAGCTGCAAATATTTAAGACAGGGAATGTTAAAGCCGCAGAGTACTTAAGAAAGTACTACACAGGCATTAGCCAGGAAGTTAAATCATGAGCTTAACTGAAAAGATATTAGTAAACTCTCGCTATACTAGATCAATCAACATTGAGCGTGATGCTAAGTCTAATGAATTAGCAGCAGGGTACATTCCTACATCTAGGGCAGTTAATACGATCCAGCGCTTCGTTGATACAATAAATGAAGAGCAAACCCCACGTTCCTGGTCTCTAGTTGGGCCCTATGGTTCTGGCAAATCATCCTTTCTTCTTTATCTATCTCAAGTTTTAAGTACTCCAAGCAGTGAGTGTTTAAGCATCCTTGAACCAAGTAGCCCCTGTACAGTAAAGAGCCTCAATACTCATTTGGCTTCAACTACGGGCTACCTGAATATACTTGTTACCGGCTCACATCAAGGCTTAGCTCATAGCTTATTGAACTCATTGAAAGACGCTCTCGCCAATTATTTGTCTCAACAGAAAACATCTTCTAGAAAACTCGATGACAAGTTAGCGGCTATTCTTGAACAAAAAGATCTCTCAACTTCTGATGTAATCAGCGCGTTCAAGGATGTGCAGGATCACCTACAATCATCTAAAAAAGTGAACTGCCCAGGACTCCTTATATGTATTGATGAGCTTGGTAAGTTTTTGGAATTCGAAGCTCTGCAGTCCGAAGCTAACGACATATATCTACTACAAGAGCTCGCGGAGCATGCTTGCTCTAAACATGCAGTACAACTCAACTTATTTGTATCCCTTCACCACTCTCTAGAACACTATGCTAAAGGGTTAGGCGATACTCTTAAACACGAATGGTCAAAGGTTCAAGGAAGGTTTGAAGAAATACCATTTCTTGAGTCATCTGAGCAAACTTTACGCGTAGTGAGTAATGCAATTCACTCTAATTTAAGTAGTAATGAAGCTGCTCAAATTGCCTCGTATATTGATCCAATTGTTAGAGCGCTGCATGAAGAGTATGCCTTACCTCATGGCCTTACCATCGATGAAGCAACTCAATTACTGTCTTCGTGCTATCCATTACACCCGCTAACAGCCTTAATATTACCGGTTCTTTGTCAGAAAGTTGCTCAAAACGAAAGAACCCTGTTTAGCTATCTTTCAAGCCATGAAGAAAGTGCTTTTCAACATCTGTTAGAACAGCTAACTAGCGTCGATGAGTACATCATGCCTAGTGACATCTTTGACTACTTCATGAGTAGTCGTGCAGGTGTTTTGGGCGATCATATTACCAATAGGCGATGGCTCGAAGTTTCTTCGGCAATTGATAGGTTTGATCAACAATCTAGTACTGAATTAGAGTTACTTAAAACCATAGGGTTACTGAATGTCATTGGCTCCAAGCGGGGCTTAAAAGCATCTGATCCAATACTAGAGACTTGCTGTGAGTCTCGTGAAGAGTTTATCGCTGCTATTCAAGCCTTAGAAAAAGCATCGCTGGTGAACTATCGAAAATTCAACTCTGAGTATCGAGTATGGCAAGGTAGTGATTTCGATCTAGAGTCTTGTATTCATCATGAAACATCCAAGATACGGGGATTCTCAGTAGCACAAGCCTTAAACAGTGGGTCATATGTAGACCCAATGGTAGCTCGACGTTACACCATACAGAATGGTGCTCTTCGTTATTTTGTTCCGGTTTTTTTAGATTCTGTAGAAGAGCTAGATCAAGTTACGTTTGATGAGCCAACAATTGCTTATGTCCTATGTGAAAAAGCCATTAGCAAAGTCAAGATCAAAAGCAATTCAGCTTCTAAGTCTGAATTTGCAGTTATTGCACTATGCTCAAACACTCCTCGATTGAAACAATTGCTAATTGAAGCCCAAGCTCTTACCCAAATAGAAAACCAGTACCAAGAGTTAAACTCTGATCCAATCGCAAAGAAAGAATTTATAGAACGCAAAAACTCTGTCTTTGCAGCTCAACAAAGAATACTCGAACAGCTTCTTCAGCAACCTGAGAGCAATCACTGGCTTTGGAAGGGCAAACAACTAGACATAGCAAACAAACGGAAATTACAGGAAAATCTTTCGAGCATATTCGAAACCATCTATTCGCATGCGCCATCAATACATAATGAGCTGATCAACCGCGATAAGCCTTCCAGTCAGGCTGTTGCTGGCAGAAATAAGCTTCTGACGGCTATGCTAAAAAATGAATCTAGTATTGACCTCGATATTGATAAATTTCCCCCTGAGAAGGCTATTTATAGGGCCGTTCTGAAAGCTACAGGTCTACATCAAGAAGTAGAGGGTCAATATAAATTTGTTGAGCCAGAAGTCAGCTCCGAATTCTATGACACATGGTGTGCAATAAGGGACTTCTTTGCTTCAACTGAGAATAGCCCACTTTCTTTTAGTGAATTAACAAAGACACTTACTGCACCTCCCTATGGGATTAAGCAGGGACTGTTACCGATTGTTTACTTTGCAGCGTATCTAATAGACCGGCACGAACTGGCTCTGTATGAAGATAGAAAATATATCCCTTCAATTCAGCCGGATCATTTAGAGCGATTCTCAAGAAAACCAGAATCTTTCACTGTTCAACGCTTTAGAATTGAAGGATTGAAAGCTTCTATATATGAAGAATATTCAAAGGCTCTATTCAGCTCGAAGAGCAAAAGGACTGTTGTACAGCTTGTATCTCCTCTAGCAAAATTTATGTCAGAGCTTCCTGAGTATACTTTGAAGACGAAATCTTCAGATTTATCAAAAGAAGCAAAAGCTGTGAGAAGTGCTTATAACTTGGCGAAGTCCCCAGAAGCTTTACTGTTTTCTGAATTACCTAAAGCTTTAGGATACAAGTTTGGTAATACATCTGACTCCCATGAGTTAGAAGGCTTTGCAGAGAAACTAAGAAACGCTCTCAGAGAATTGAAACATGCTTACCCTAAGCTAATTGATCATCAAAAAAGCTTATTAGGGCAAGCCTTTCACATCGAATACTCTAGCTTCGAAGAGCTCAGAGGAAAAATTATTGGGCGATATTCAGACTTAGAGCAGTATACCGTCGATGTAGATGGCTTGAAGGCATTTCTCATGCGTCTCACCAAGACCAACATAGATGATGAAAGCTGGCTCCAAAATATTCTTATGTTCCTGGGCCACAAGCCGCCAACTAAGTGGACAGATGGTAATCGTGCTGAAGCAGAAGTTCGACTAAGTGATTTTTCCAAAAGGCTTCTTGATTTAGAAACATTAAGAATTCATCACGATAGATATCAGCAAAAAACAACAGATGACTTTGATGTATTTCTACTCAAGTCATTAAAGAAAGGGGCGGCGCCTTTAGATCGCGTTATTACGATCGATAAGCAACAACATACAGCTATTCAAGATATTAAGCAGGAAATTGTTTCCCTCCTGAAAGATGGAGACACCAAACATGAAATACAGTTAGCAGTGCTTGCGGAGCTTGTTGATGAGTTCTTAAGCCCATCAAAAGCAACTGACTCACAGGACGAAAAGGTTACGCTGAAAGGGGTTTCGAATGGCCAATAAAAGCAACATCCAGGATGCTCTAATAGCTGATAAAAAGAGACACGTCCTTGGAATTTCGGGCGGCAAGGACAGCGCTGCATTAGCTATCTATATCAAAGACCGCTACCCAGAAATACATGCTCGAGTTGAGTACTTCTTTACAGATACTGGTGCTGAACTAGAAGAAGTCTATGATTTTTTAGATAAAATGGAGGCTTACTTAGGAAAGGAGATTACTCGCCTTTCCAGTGGTCGCGACTTTTCTCACTGGTTGAAGCTACACAACGACTACTTACCATCCGCTAGGCAGCGGTGGTGTACTCGAACAATGAAAATAAAACCCTTTGAAGAGTTTGTCGGTGAAGACCCCGTTATTAGCTATGTAGGAATCAGAGCTGACGAATTTCGTGAAGGCTATGTGAGCAACAAAGACAACATCACTGCGGTTTTCCCTTTTATTGAAGATGGGTTAGTTAGGGATGATATTTTTCAAATCCTAGAAGATAGTGTTGGTATCCCTGCATATTACAAATGGAGATCAAGATCCGGTTGTTATTTCTGCTTTTTTCAACGACAAGATGAATGGCTAGGGCTGAAAAGATATCACCCGGAGCTCTTTGAGAAAGCTAAAGAGATAGAGCAGACTTCAGGTAATGGTTATACCTGGGTACAAGGTAAAACCCTCGATGAAGTGGTTGCACGTGCGGAAGAAAGAGAAAGGGAAGAAGGAGTTATCAGCAAGTCAACTAACGTAAACCCTGCCAAATGGCAGGAAGTACTTAGGCATCAACAAGAAGATGAAGATCCTGAAGATCAAGCTTGTTTGATTTGTTCTCTTTAATTAGTTCTGTTCATGTATATATAAGGAGATTCTTGTGGCGGTAGCTTTTAAAGTTTCAGCTAGGGCGCTTCGCCATTTAGGCGCAGAATTAATAACATCAGATGATATTGCACTATATGAGTTAATCAAGAATTCATTTGATGCTAAATCAGAAAATGTAACTATCAAAATCAGCTATCCTTTCTCCCGTTCAGAGGAGAGGCTTAAGCAACTTTGTAAAAGTTGGTCAAATAAAAGTTTTATTGCTCGATTATCAAGCTACATAAATAGTGACATTAATCATGAGTTAAAAGAAAAGATAGTCAATGAATTTTAAAAATTATCAGCCTCAAAATCATTAGAAAAATCTATATCTTTACTTTATAAAGAATTCTGTAGGATTGAAATTGTTGATACCGGCAATGGTATGAACAGTGATACTTTAGAAAATGCTTTCTTAGTGATAGGAACACCAACTAAATTATACTCAAAGTCTGAAGATAACGATCTGATACTTGGTGAAAAAGGTATTGGCCGCTTATCTATGATGAGACTAGGAAATAGAGCATATGTTGAGTCAGGTGTTTCAGGTGAAGCTTATTGTCAAGCTGTAGATTTTGACTGGTTAGAGTTCAACGATCCAGAAAAATATATTGATGATATAGAAATTGATATTATTGAAGAATCATCAGCTAAAGAAAGTAAACAAAAAGGAACCAGAGTAACTATCACTTCACTTAATTCATTTTGGGATATAAATAAGTCAACTGAGTTTGCACAAACATTTTTAAGAAGACTTCAGCACCCATTTGATAAACACAAACGCATCTACCCTGTTAACTTCTTCTTTAACGATGTACAGATTGGTTCCCCACCAATTAGGAAATGGTTCAAAGAAAGTGCAAACTTCTATGTCGAAATATACTTTGATCCTTTTGTAAAAACCGATGATGAAGTAGTCCTAACAAGACACTTAAAGTGGCAAGACTCAGATGTTTTTGAAAAACGTGAATGGAAAAGAAAAGACTTACTTATAGAGTTAGAAGAGTTTTCAGAAAATGATTTAACTTCACTTGGTTCCTTTGATGTCAAAGCTCTATGGTTCAACCGAGCAAATATTAAGTCTCATAGTGTTGATGGGAAAGTTAACACCGTTAAAGAAGAATTAAATAAATGGTGTGGAGGTTATGCTATCTATCGTGATGGTTTTAGGATAGGACTTACAGGAAGCATGGAAGACGACTGGCTCAAAATGGACTCTAAAGCTCTAAGATCACAAGGTTACGCATTTAACCGATATCAGACTGTAGGTGCTCTATCTATTACATCAGAGCATAATCCAAGTTTAATTGATGCTTCAAACAGAGAAAGTCTTATAAGCTGCGAAGCTTTCGACACATTAAAATGTATTGTTTCTGATGTTATTAATAAAGACCTTAAATCGCATATAAGTACAGTAAAAGAAGTTACATCTAAGATAAAAATATCAGAGCACACTACTGAAAATGCAATTTCAAAGTCTAAGAGTAACTTAAAGCGAACAATTACAGCGGTAAATGATCTTAAGAAAAGAGTGGGTTCAGGCTTTAAAAAAGATTTAGAAGATATTGGTGTATCAATAAAAACACACTTAGAAGATGTACAAAACCTTGAAAAAGCAGTTTCCTTAGCCCGTGACCAAAGAGTTGAGCTATTAGAGCTAGCTGGAATGGGGTTAGTGGTAGACCAAGTAGTACATGATCTAGCTAGGTTGACAGAAAGAGCGAATGAATACCTTAACGAAATAGAAGAAGTTGATCACTCAGAGGAAACAGCAAAGATTATAAAAGTTTTAAAAGATCAACTAAAAACAACTAACAAGCGTATAAGAACTGTAGATAAGCTAAGTCCTTCAGGACGAAATAAAAAAGAAGGATTCGATATAGTTGAATTCTCACATGAAGTTCTTACGGGCTATAAGAGCCGATTTGAAAGGCATGATATAGAAGCCAGTGTTGCGCTAGATGGCTCTACTGCTCAACGCGGGCTTAGAATAACCATGGTACGCGGACTAGTTGCTCAAATTATAGAGAACCTATTAGATAACTCTCTTTTCTGGCTAAAGGTTGGCCTTAAAGATGGTGAGAGCAAACGTAGAATTATGATAGATATTGACAGTCAGTCAAAAACTTTATCATTTTGCGATAGTGGCCCAGGTATAGACCCAGCATATGTTAATGATATTACACGACCATACTTTTCAACTAAACCTAATGGAAAAGGGTTAGGTCTATTCATTATTAAGGAACTTTCTGACTATCATAAGATAAACTTTTATATTGATACTTTGCCTGATGATGATGGAAAGCTAAGAAATTTTGTTTTAGAGCTACCGTAAGGGTTATAAATGGACGTTTCCCAAGAAAATGGAACTAAAGATACAATTAAGATTGCTCTTCTTGATGACAATCTAAAACCTCTAACAATTAATGACATTCAAGATACAAACTTAGTAGATTTAATCCTTACACCAACAACAAACGAGCATAGCTTTGTCATCAATTACTCTATTGATAACAATAAAACGCCTGAAGGTTTTAGTTCAGATGATCCAGACCAAGTTGATGAATTTTTAAGTAGTGAGACCTTCTATAAAGAAGTTATAATAACTAGGGATTTCCAAAAAGCTGCATCTGAGGCTCATCCGAACTTAGTTATTGACGACATTAGTATTGAGTTAATCCAAGACATTGAAGTTTTTAAAAACATATATGAAGCATTTTCGGATAGTAAGTATGAAATCACCCAACTTCATGAAAGACCAAGAGGCGTGGATTTAAAAGGCTATAATTTGATTTTAATGGATCTTATGATGCAGGATGAAATAAAATCAACTGAAGAAATAGCCGATTATATTGGTGAGATTGTTAAGTTTTCTGACGAGAAATCGTTCCCCTCATTTATACTAATGTCTAGTCATCCTGAAATTAATGAGAATAGAGCTACTATTCGAGAAAAGGCTAAACTTAGCTCTTTAGGTTTCACTATATTACATAAGAGTGAAATTTCTAATATTAACGGTGACAAACGACTTTCTCTAATAAGCAGTCAAATGTTTGATAATAAAAAGATATCATATCAATTGAGTAATCTTTTTAAATGTTTCGAAAAAAGCCTATCAGAGGCTTGGTTAAAAACATCTCAAAACATTTGGAATCTTGATGCAGCATTTTTACAGTATATTCATCGAAATACTAGTCATGAAAATTATGCATTTGAAGATCATTTATTAGAAGCCATATGTAAGCACCATTTATGGCATGTTGAAAGCTGCGATGAAACTATAAAAGCTATTAAGTCATTAGCTGCATCTTTCGAGACTAAAAAGGCACCATACGCATCCTTTCAGAGCTACTCCAAAGAATCTCCGTTTGCAGCACACGACCTAGCAGCAAAAAATATGTTCATTGGTTCAACAAAGAGCGCTCCGCATAGAATAGAGTCACATAAGTGTGATGATGATACTTTGAGCACATATTTACCATTTGGTGCTCTATTGGTTGAGGGAAACAAACTCGAAGATGGAAAAAGGTGTTTAATTCATTGCTCACAGCTATGTGATCTAAGTAGAAACATATTTAAGCATGATATGAGCTTAGTTTTCATTGAAGCAACAATCCATAAAAACCAGCCGTATACAGCTTTTGGAAAAACTAACCCCCGGTTTGTAATACCAATCCCTTCTAACAACCCAGAAGAGTTGTGGTCTGCCCACATAAACCTCAAAAAAGTAGTATCAAGACCAGCAAAAGAGATGATTTTTTATCTCGAACAGAACTGTTGGTACACCATAAATTATGTAAGAGCTGATGTAGTAAGACAAATAAGGCAAGAATCCTTTCAGCAGCTTTCTAGAATAGAAGCTAATGTTAGTTCAAGTAATGCATCTAATCATGCAAAGTGCCTTATTAGAGTAAAGACAGATAAGGAAGTTAATGATCATTGGTACAACTCATCCAGCAATACTCAACAAGATGCTCAGCCTATCAATTTGACTAAATTCATTGATTACCACTTGATTGGACCAGAAAGTTTAGAGCTATCAATTTGGCTAAATCAGGTTTTAGAAACTGAAGGCTTTAATCATATTCCTAAAATTGAAGAGATCGAAAATAGCCTTCGCTCAAAGCTAGGACGTGATCACAAAGCCAAAGATGTTATTAAAGAGATAAAAATAATAGTTTCTCCTGAAATCCCCAAACAAGCTAATTGTCTTTCAAAGGGTAATGCAATGATTATTCTAATTATTGAATAATCTATAAAGCCCTACTAAAAAGCAGCCATTCGGCTGCTTTTTTATTTTTAAATCATTTCAAATGAGACGCCGTATCATACTTATGAGACGGAATCTCACTTGATATGAGATTTGACAGTTAGCTATACATCCAGGTTTGATACCTGCAGTGCATTGGCTTCGATGAAGTTACGCCGCGGCTCAACTTCATCACCCATCAAGGTGGTAAACAACTGATCAGCGGCGATAGCGTCTTCGATTGTTACCTGAAGCATACGGCGTGATTCCGGGTCCATAGTCGTTTCCCATAGCTGCTCAGGGTTCATCTCGCCCAACCCCTTGTAACGCTGAATGTAGTACCCGCGACGAGACAGGTCGAGCAACCAGCCGAGGCCCTCACCGAATGACTTGATCTCCTTGCGGCGTTCGCCCTTCTGCATATAAGCACCTTCTTCCAGCAAGCCAGAAAGCACTTGAGCCATTGAGTTCAGCAAATTGTATTCACGCGATGCAAAGAACTCTTGGTTTAGTGTGTAGTAGTGCGAAACGCCATGCTGAATCTGCTTAACCTTGACCACGAAGTGGCTGTGTTCTTTATCTTCCTCTACCAAAGCCTGGTAGCTAACAGCATTATCATTCAATTCAGCCAGGGCATCATCATATGCATCACACCATTCAGCCACCGCATCCTGATTTGACATCTGATCTGCTGGGAAAGCCTGCACCTTCAACAAAGACTTCAGCACATCTTCCGGATAGATGCGGGACATACGGTCAATGGTACGCAATACCGCGCGATACTGGTTAATCAGCGACTCAAGCTCCGCTCCACCAATACCTGGCGCCGCTTCATTCACATGCAACGCTGTATTTTCCAACGCACCCTGCAGCAGATACGCATCCAGTGCCTCATCATCCTTAAGATAACTTTCCTGTTTACCCTTTTTGATCTTGTACAACGGCGGCTGGGCAATATAGATATGGCCACGTTCGATCAATTCTGGCATCTGCCGGAAAAAGAAGGTGAGCAACAAGGTCCGTATATGCGAGCCATCCACATCAGCATCCGTCATGATAATGATGTAGTGGTAACGCAATTTATCAGGATTGTACTCTTCACGACCAATACCGCAGCCAAGCGCGGTAATCAGCGTGCCGACTTCGGCTGAGCTCAGCATTTTGTCAAAGCGTGCTTTTTCGACGTTAAGGATCTTACCTTTCAACGGTAGAATAGCCTGGGTTTTACGAGCGCGCGCCTGCTTAGCAGACCCTCCCGCAGAATCACCCTCCACCAGATACAGTTCAGAGAGAGAAGGATCTTTTTCCTGGCAATCCGCCAACTTACCGGGCAGGCCCGCTATATCCAATGCACCTTTACGCCGAGTCATCTCCCGGGCTTTACGCGCTGCTTCCCTGGCACGAGCCGCATCAATCATCTTGGATACAACTGATTTGGCCTCCTGCGGATTCTCTTGCAGGTAGTCGGACAGCAGCTCTCCCATGATCTGCTCAACTGCAGACTTAACCTCGGAAGAAACCAGCTTATCCTTGGTCTGGGATGAGAATTTAGGATCCGGTACTTTTACCGAAACTATCGCCGTCAAGCCTTCCCGGCTGTCATCGCCCGTGGTATTAATCTTGCCACCTTTATTCAGGCCTTCAGATTCGATGTAGTTATTCAGCGACCGGGTGAGGGCAGCGCGGAAGCCTGACAGGTGAGTACCGCCATCGCGCTGCGGAATATTATTGGTAAAGCAGTGAATGCTCTCTTGGTAACTGTCATTCCATTGCATCGCCACCTCAACAACGACACCATTCTCATGCTCTGATGTGAAGTGGAACATCTTATTGATGGTGGACTTGTTGGTATTCAGGTATTCGACAAACGCAGCCAGTCCACCTTCATATTCATACACATCTTCACGACCACTGCGCTCATCCTTCAACACTATGCGTACGCCGGAGTTGAGGAACGACAATTCGCGCAGCCGCTTAGCCAGTGTGTCGTAGTGGAAAGTGATATCGGTAAAGGTATCAGTCGATGGCCAAAACCGAACCATCGTACCGCTGCTTTCAGTTTCGCCAACGATACCCAGAGGCGCTTGAGGTTCACCATGACGGTAGAGCTGCTCGTGCACCTGCCCATTACGGCGAATACTCAGTTTCAGCTCACTGGAGAGGGCGTTAACCACAGACACACCAACGCCATGCAGACCGCCGGAAACCTTGTAAGAGTTATCATCAAACTTACCGCCAGCATGCAGAACCGTCATGATAACTTCAGCGGCAGAAACACCTTCTTCTTCATGCAGCTCAGTGGGAATACCACGACCGTTATCGGAGACGGTGACACTGTCATCGAGATGGATGGTGACATTGATTTCGCTACAATGTCCGGCCAGTGCTTCATCTATGGAGTTATCGACGACCTCAAACACCATATGGTGCAGACCGGTGCCATCATCCGTATCACCGATATACATGCCAGGGCGTTTTCTAACGGCATCCAGGCCTTTAAGCACCTTGATACTGGAAGAATCGTAATTCTGATTATCGTCGCCGCTCATCCAAGTCTCCTAAACCTCTCATCCGGGTTTACGCGTCTGTTACCAACGCGCCAGCCGCAATATGAAAAGTGGCAATTGCAGTTTCAGGTCGCCAGTGCTCTGCCAGAGAGCTGTGGTCGACACATGTAATAAAACACTGGTTACCGGACTGCTCTAATAATGAACAGAACAGCCGGTTGTGTTGCTGATCCAGTTCTGACGGAAGATCATCTATCAGGTACACACAAGGGCGGTTATGCGTCTGTTGAAATAAAGCACCCTGTGCCAGCTTTAACGCACTTACCACCAGCTTTTTCTGACCCCGTGACAAGCGCTCTGAAGCACTATGTCCCTCGGCTTTAACCCTCAAGTCAGCCCGCTGTGGGCCACTGGTGGTATGCCCCATGGCCAGATCACGGTCAAAATTGGCAGCCAGTACATCATCCAGGCTGCGTTTGCTGTCCCATCCGCTACTGAAACCAAGGTCAATCTTGATGCCGGGTAGCAGATGTTCCAGTGCGTCATTAAACGCCGGGATCAACTGGGCCAGATAGCTACGCCTGAGTTCAGTTAAAGCGTTGGCAAAGCTGACAAATTCTGTATCCCAGACCTGCCTCATTCGAGGGTCAATCTTACCACATTTCAACAGGCTATTACGCTGTTTTAATACCCTTCTGAAGCCCCGCCATAGCTGAATAAAGCCACTATCGGCATGAAACACACCCCAATCGATAAATTGCCGTCTGTGTGCAGGTGAACCTTCCAATAATTGAAAGGTATCTGCATTGATAACCTGCAATGGCAGTAGCTCAGCGAGTGTCGAAAGATCAATATCCTGCCCGGCAAAGCGGATCCGTGGTTCGCCCTCAAGCTGGCGCTCAATGCCGAGCGGTTTGACCTCTCCCTGATTAAGCGGATCAAGCTCTGCGTAGACCACACAGTCCCGCTGTTCGGCCTGAATCAGGTGACGTGCCTGATTGGTGCGAAAGGAGCGTGCCAGACCCAACAGGTGAATGGCTTCAAGCACACTGGTCTTACCGCTACCGTTTTCGCCATAGATCAGATTGATTCCGGGGCAGGGCGTCAGGGAAAGTGCCGAAAGGTTTCGGATCCGGTGAATGCGGAGTTTAGAAATGGCCATGGTGGCAAGGATATGCAGGCCGACAGCGAATACCGTCGGCCTGCATCAAGAATTACATGCGCATCGGCATTACGACATAGAGGCTACCCGCCTCATCAAAACCTTCGACCAGCGCACTGGAATTGGAATCAGCAAGTGTCAAACGCACCACATCGGAATTGAGGATCGACAAAACATCCAGCAGATAATTGACGTTAAAGCCAATTTCAAGGCTATCACCGGTATAATCCACCGCCAGAGTCTCTTCCGCTTCTTCCTGCTCAGGGTTATTTGCCATCACCTGCAGATAGCCATCTGACAGAGACAAACGCACGCCACGGTATTTTTCATTCGACAGAATAGCAATACGGCTCAGCACCTGGCGCAGCTCAGTACGATCCGCGAGGATAATTTTGTTACCGCCCCGGGGAATAACCCGCTGGTAATCCGGAAATTTGCCATCCACCAACTTAGAGGTAAAGGTAAAGTCACCCACATGAGCACGGATATGATTGGCACCCACTACCAGACGCAACTCAGCTTCACCGTTTTGCAACAGGCGGGCGAGCTCAAGGATACCCTTACGCGGTACAATAATCTGATGCTCAAGTCCTTCAGGACCCGATACCTCTGTCACACTGGTCGCCAAGCGATGACCGTCAGTTGACACAGAGCGTAGCTGGTTATCACTGACTTCCAGTAACATACCGTTCAGGTAATACCGTACATCCTGCTGCGCCATGGAGAAGCCGGTTTTATCGATCAGTGTGCGCAACTGATGCTGCACCATCGCCAGCTCCATGGTTTCAGGGCTGTCTTCGACATTCGGAAATTCAGCAGCGGGCAGGGTAGAGAGAGAGAAATGACTGCGGCCAGCGGTGATTTTCATTTTCTGACCGGACAGAGACATCTCGATCCGGGCGGCTTCCGGTAAGGATTTACAGATATCCATCAGCTTGCGTGCCGGAACAGTAACCGAACCACTTTCGGCTGGTTCATCCAGTGTAACGCGACCCACCAATTCTACTTCCAGGTCGGTACCTGTCATAGAGAGCTGGTCATCTTCGGCAACCAGCAAGATATTGGAGAGCACAGGGAGCGTCTGACGACGTTCAACGACACCGGCCACCAACTGCAAGGGTTTAATCAAAGCTTCGCGTGAGATGACAAATTTCATCGGTTATCTACCTACCTTTTATACCGGATCTGTTCCCGTATGATCACGCCGTCAGATGGCGCAGTAAATTCTGATAATCTTCTCTGATATCCACGTCAGTTTCACGCAATTCACGAATTTTGCGGCATGCGTGCAACACCGTAGTATGATCGCGGCCACCAAACGCATCGCCGATTTCCGGCAAACTGTGATTGGTCAGCTCCTTCGATAAGCTCATGGCCACCTGTCGCGGTCTGGCCACTGAGCGACTACGTCGCTTGGACAGTAGATCAGATACTTTAATCTTATAATAATCAGCTACAACCCGTTGAATATTATCAATACTAACCTGTTTATCCTGCAAAGCCAGCAGGTCCTTAAGGGATTCTTTAATAAAGTGGGTAGTAATCGGGTTTCCAGTGAAATGTGCGTTGGCAATTACCCGTTTTAAAGCCCCTTCAAGTTCGCGTACGTTACTGCGAATCTTCTGCGCCAAAAAGAAAGCCGCATCATCGGGCAGGCGCACACGAGCTTCTGCAGCTTTTTTCATTAAAATCGCTACTCGGGTTTCCAGTTCCGGCGGTTCAATGGCTACCGTCAGACCCCAGCCAAATCGGGATTTCAGTCGCTCTTCAACACCATTGATCTCTTTAGGGTAACGATCACTGGTCAGAATCATCTGCTGACCGCCTTCTAGCAAGGCATTAAAGGTGTGAAAAAACTCTTCCTGGGAGCGCTCTTTGCCAGCAAAGAATTGAATATCATCTATCAACAGAGCATCTACGGAACGGTAGTACCGCTTAAAGTCATTGATCGCATTGAGTTGCAATGCCTTAACCATGTCAGCCACAAAACGCTCTGAATGCAGGTAGACGATCTTCGCATTGGGGTTGTGCTTGAGCATTTCATTACCCACCGCATGCATAAGGTGGGTTTTACCTAGACCAACACCACCATAGATAAACAGCGGGTTATAAGATACACCAGGGTTATCTCCGACCTGCCGGGCCGCCGCCAGGGCAAGCTGGTTGGATTTACCCTGTACAAAGCTATCAAAGGTAAAGGCATCATTCAGATTAGACTGAACGTGCTTCAAACCACCTTCAACATCTACCGTACGCTCTGGTGCCGGTTGCCGCATTACCTGAGCATCATGCACCGGTGCGGGAGCAGGCTGATCAAAATCAGCACTGAAATTATCTTCGGGTTCAGAGAAAGCTTCACGGCCTGTGACCGGTCGAACAACACGCGGTTTAACGGGGCGCGGGTGCTTAGGTAAGGCTTGACCCACCTTGGCTTCAACCTCAAGACTCACCTCTGTCGCGATATCACCACTGACATCACACACAATCTGGCGAATGTGCGACAGAAATTTATCGTTAACCCAATCACGTACAAAACGATTTGGCGCAATCAGCACCAAGCCGCGCTCAGAAGCAGTTGCCACTTTAAGTGGGCGAATCCAAGTATTGTATTGCTGAGCAGAAAATTCCGACTTAAGACTTTGTAGGCATCGTGCCCATAGCTCGGATGACATAATTAGGAAGCGTCCCGCTAAATACCCTGTTCATTATTCTTGATTTATAGGTTCCGCAAAAATTCAGAACGTTGATAAATTCTATCTGTAAGCCGTTTAGTTATCCACAGTTATTTGCTGCTATTTATGCTTATTTAACGTAATAAGAAAAATTACAAAAGCGTGATGTGGCGTATCATTCAGACTTGCAATATACCTAATAAAAGCAAACAATCCACATATTACTCACCCTTTGTGCAACAAGTTATTCAACTATAATTGCACAGCGCACTAGGATTTTTGATACTTATCCACAGACAACAGTGTTAACTCTAGTTTACACTGTTGCAGGCGCAATTTTCTGGGTTGCAACAACATAATATGGCTGACGAATTCAGCTTATTTAGAAGAATACTGCGAAAAAAACAAAAAAGTAGTTGAGCAGTACCAACAAATTCTCTAGAATTTCGCCTCTATTTTTCGCGTGGTGCTGACACCACATATTTCGATCACAACCGCGTTGGCAGGATTGACCGATGAAAAGAACATTTCAACCAAGCGTACTGAAGCGTAAGCGCACCCACGGTTTCCGTGCCCGCATGGCTACTAAAGCTGGCCGTCAGGTAATTAACCGTCGTCGCGCTAAAGGCCGTAAGCGTCTAACTGCTTAATAATTGACGTATAGGTCTGGTTATTTGAATGACCGAATTCAAATTTTCCCGTCATCTGAGACTACTCAATGGCGGGGACTTTCAGCATGTCTTTAATGATGTACAACTGAAAGTTCCGGACCAGCCCTTTCTGCTACTTGCCCGCCCCAATCCCCTCGGATATCCCCGTATCGGGTTTATCATTTCGAAAAAAAATGTCCGTCTGGCCGTGAAACGTAATCGGGTTCGGCGTATCATGCGCGAATCTTTTCGTCTGGCTCAGCATCAGCTACCGGCTGTAGACATGATCATTCTTGCTCGCAAGGGAATTGGTGAGCTGGAAAACGAGCAATTGCAAAAGCTAATGCAGAAGTGCTGGTCAAGACTGAAACAAAAATCTAAAAAGTTGCAGCAAATCTGAATGGTGCCTAGCCCATGGATGTACAGCGAATAATCCTTATTGTCGCCCTGTCAATTGTCAGCTATATGCTGGTATTGCAGTGGAATGCCGACTACGGTGAAAAGCCCGCGCCTAAGGCAGCCGTTATCTCTCAATCAGCTTACAGCGACAGTAACGGCGAAACCGAACTGCCTCAAACTGACCCTGAGGCTCAGGCCGATCTGCCGACTACCGGTACCGCAATCACCAAAGCAAAATTGGTTTCTGTGAAAACCGATGTACTAAATCTGCTGATCGATACCAAAGGTGGCGACATCATTCAGGCCTCACTGCCGGCTTATAAAGCCGCACTGGGTTCCGACTTATCCTTTGTTTTGCTGGAACAAACGGCTGAACGCACCTATGTCTCTCAGAGTGGACTGGTCGGTACCAATGGTCCTGATGCATCAACCGATGGCCGTCCTATCTATAGTAGCGAAGAAAGTGAGTACATACTTACAGGTGATTCGCTAACGGTTGACCTGAAATACACAGCTAACACCGGTGTTATTATCACCAAGCGCTTTACTTTCACTCCTGGCTCTTACGCAGTGAAACAAGAGTTCCTGGTAAACAACCAGTCAGAACAGCTGTTCAGTGCCAATCTGTTTGGTCAGATCAAGCGTGATCGCAGCAGTGATCCTGCTGAAACTACCTCTATGGGTATGCAATCTTATCTTGGCCCGGTGTTCTCAACAGAAGAAACCCGTTACGAGAAATACAGCTTTGACGATATGGATGATGCTCAGTTTAAGCGTCGCAGTCAGGACGGTTGGGTCGCCATGTCACAGCATTATTTCCTAACCGCCTGGGTACCAGCTCCAGGGGCTGAATATAACTATCAGACCCGTAAACTGAACGGTAACTACATTGCAGGCTTCCTATCGCCGGCATTCACAGTGCAGCCAGGTAATGAACAAACCGTCAGCGCCTCTTTTTATGTCGGTCCCAAGCTGCAGGAACAGATGGTTAAAACCCAGGAAGACCTGAAACTTACCGTCGATTATGGCTGGTTGTGGTGGATAGCATCACCGCTGCACAGTTTATTGAAGTGGGTATATGATCTGGTAGGTAACTGGGGTCTGGCGATTATTGGTATCACCATTCTGGTTAAAGCTGCGCTGTTCCATTTAAATGCCAAAGCCTTCAAGTCTATGGCTAAGATGCGTAAGTTTGGCCCTGAGATGCAACGGCTGAAAGAACTGTACGGTGACGACCGGCAAAAAATGTCTCAGGAGATGATGAAACTCTATCAAAAAGAGAAAATTAATCCTCTGGGTGGCTGTCTGCCAATTTTGGCACAGATGCCAATTTTCATTGCTCTTTACTGGGTACTGCTGGAATCCGTTGAACTACGCCACGCCGAATTCCTCTACCTGGCTGATCTGTCAGTCAAAGATCCATACTTTATTCTGCCAATTCTAATGGGCATCAGTATGTTTATTCAGCAGATGCTGAACCCGACACCACCGGATCCGATGCAAGCCAAAATCATGAAGATGCTACCGATTGTATTCACCTTCTTCTTCCTCTGGTTCCCGGCAGGTCTAACTCTGTACTGGGTGGTAAACAATATTGTGTCCATTGCCCAGCAGTATGTGATCAACAAACAAATCGAAAACAGCACAGAAAGTTAAATCAAACTGTAATCGACTTAAAAAAGGCCACTCTGTAGTGGCCTTTTTTTTGGTGTAAAATCCGCTCAACTATCCCTGCGCCGGAGCCTGATCATGCAACTTGCCGCCAATGACACCATTACCGCTCAGGCCACTCCTCCCGGCCGCGGTGGAGTAGGCATCATTCGAGTATCAGGCCCGCTGGTCTCCAGCATTGCAAAAGCACTGGTAAAAACAACGTTAAAGCCACGTTATGCGCATTATGGCGGGTTCTGGTCTGCTCAGGGCGAACAACTGGATCAGGGCATAGCTCTGTTTTTTCCCGGACCACACTCATTCACCGGCGAAGATGTACTTGAATTGCAGGCCCACGGTGGTCCTATAGTAATCGACCTACTGTTAAGAGAAGTGATCCAGCTCGGTGCTCGACTGGCGAAACCTGGAGAGTTTTCCGAGCGCGCTTTTCTAAATGACAAACTCGATTTAGCTCAAGCAGAAGCCATTGCTGATCTGATTGACTGCTCATCAGAACAAGCAGCACGCTGCGCTTTACGCTCTTTACAGGGTGAATTTTCCCAGCGTATTCATGATCTGGTGGAACAACTGATTCAGCTGCGTATCTTTGTCGAAGCCGCTATTGATTTTCCTGAAGAGGAGATCGACTTTCTCAGTGATGGCAAAGTAGAAAAAGACCTGACTAACCTTCTGCAGCAAACACGAAATGTGCAAGCCGAAGCACGCCAGGGTAGTTTACTGCGTGAGGGCATGTATGTGGTTATCGCTGGGCGCCCCAACGCTGGTAAATCCAGTCTGCTTAATGCATTGGCAGGCCGGGAGGCCGCTATTGTTACTGCTATAGAAGGCACTACCCGCGATGTACTCAGAGAACACATCCATATTGATGGGATGCCGTTACATATAATCGATACTGCCGGTTTACGCGATGCGCCTGACGAAGTCGAACAGATTGGAATCGCCCGCGCCTGGGAGGAAATCAATCGAGCTGACCGGGTATTGTTAATGGTGGACAGCCAAACAACTCAGAGTGATGACCCCCACCTGATCTGGCCTGATTTTATTGATCAGTTACCTGCCGACTGTCCAGTAACAGTCATTCGGAATAAGGCAGATCTTAGTGGCGAACCATTAGAACTGCGCCAGCATGCTAATCATAGTGTCATCGCGCTCTCTGCCAAAGGTCACCAGGGTGTAGATCTCCTGCGCCAACACCTCAAGGACTGTATGGGCTTTTCCAGCACCACCGAAGGCGGCTTTATGGCACGCCGTCGCCATTTGGATGCGCTACAAAGAGCGCAAAATCTGCTGGAGACAGGTCTTGATCAATTACAAACCAGCGCAGCGGGGGAATTATTGGCTGAAGACCTGCGCCAAGCTCAGCAATCCCTCAATGAAATCACCGGTGAATTCAGCCCCGACGATCTGCTGGGACGTATATTTAGCTCTTTTTGTATCGGTAAGTAGCCATAACCCGCCATTTTCCACCTTAAACCCGGTATTTTTTCAAAAAATCGATTACCGGGTTTTGCACAGCTCCCTCCAAAGTTACAACCATATTATCCACAAAATTATCTACTTATATTTTTTGTTCATTAAATATACATAAGGACAAATAACATTATCAATCAATAGTTTATCATCAAAAAATAACCTATAAAATTAAATCAGCAATCTAAGTTAAATTTAATCCCCAGCGCCTGTGTATAATCTGTTGGCCTGATCATGAACAACGGGGGTGTAACCCTGTGCACAATAATCGCTGTGGACAACTCCCTGTTCTATCCACAAGTTGCCCCCGTATCATCCACCTGTCGTACTCACCAATCAAACCTAGTAGTCATTGCTTTAATATATTGATTTATAAATAAAAATTTCACTTATATACAGAAATATGGCTACTTAATAATAATCACTAAAATAAAAAACCCTTTAAAACATTACTTCTTATATATATTTATCTATAAACAAAACGCTGATTAAAAAATGACCATTTCTAACCTGAGCCACTACAGGTATAATCGCCGTCCTGTTTTTTCGTGATACCCAGATTTTCCATTGAGGTAACTGAGCGTGGATTACCCTGATCAGTTTGATGTCATTATTATCGGTGGTGGCCATGCTGGTACTGAAGCAGCCCTTGCAGCTGCCCGTACCGGCAGTAATACCCTGTTACTGAGTCACAATATTGAAACGCTGGGACAAATGTCCTGTAATCCGGCCATCGGCGGAATTGGTAAAAGTCATCTGGTAAAAGAAATAGATGCTCTGGATGGCGCAATGGCTCGGGCGACAGATCGAGGCGGCATTCAGTTTCGTACGCTGAATTCACGCAAAGGACCGGCTGTTCGTGCTACCCGTGCTCAAGCTGACCGAATTCTCTACAAAGCCGCAATTCGTTCAATTTTGGAAAATCAGCCAAACCTGCAAATCTTTCAGCAGGCGGTAGATGACCTGATTATTGAAAATGACACTGTTCAAGGGGTTGTCACTCAAACGGGCATCCGTTTTCGCGCTAAATCAGTGGTATTAACCGCCGGTACTTTCCTGGGTGGAGTTATCCATATTGGCTTGCAAAATCATTCAGGTGGTCGTGCCGGTGATCCGCCGGCAATCAGCTTGGCACATCGATTACGAGAATTGCCGTTTAGAGTCGAACGCCTGAAAACAGGTACCCCACCACGTATTGATGCTCGAAGTGTTGATTTTTCAATGATGCAGGAGCAACCGGGAGATACGCCAACCCCCGTCATGTCGTATATCGGTTCACAAACTGAGCATCCACAACAAATCAGCTGCTATATCACCCATACCAATGAACAGACTCACGATATTCTGCGTGCTGGCCTGGATCGCTCACCCATGTATACCGGGGTTATCGAAGGAGTAGGGCCGCGCTACTGCCCATCCATTGAAGATAAGATCATGCGTTTTGCTGACAAGGATCAGCATCAGGTCTTTGTTGAGCCCGAAGGCCTTACCACCCATGAGTTATATCCCAATGGCATCTCTACTAGCCTGCCATTCGATATCCAGCTGGCGGCGGTGCGGTCTATTCGTGGCTTTGAAAATGCCCATATCACCCGGCCCGGCTATGCCATTGAATATGATTTCTTTAACCCACAAGATCTGAAGCACACCTTGGAAACCAAGTTTATTCATGGGCTGTACTTTGCCGGCCAGATTAATGGCACTACTGGTTACGAAGAAGCGGGTGCCCAGGGCTTATTGGCTGGAGTTAATGCAGCGCTGCGGGCGCAGGACAAAGAGCAGTGGTATCCACGCCGCGATGAAGCATATATCGGTGTATTAGTGGATGACCTGATTACCCTGGGTACATCTGAACCCTATCGAATGTTTACCAGTCGGGCGGAATACCGACTGATTTTGCGGGAAGATAATGCTGATTTGCGCCTGACTGAAAAAGGGCGCGAGCTGGGTCTGGTAAGTGAGCAACGCTGGCAAGCATTTTGTGCTAAACGCGAGGCGATCGAGCTGGAACAACAACGGCTGAAATCCACCTGGATACAACCAGCCTCTGCTGAAGCTGAACAACTTGCTGACAAGCTTAAAAATCCTTTAACACGTGAATATTCACTGGCAGATCTGCTGAAACGACCTGAACTGGTGTATCAAGATATTGCTGATTTGAAAGGTGAATCAGTTGCTGATCTTCAGGTTGCCGAGCAGGTAGAAATTCAGAATAAATATGCGGGTTATATCGAGCGGCAGCGTGGTGAAATTGAACAGATGCGGCGTCAGGAAAATACCGCGCTGCCGGAAAGCTTTAATTATGATCAGGTTGGCGGTTTGTCTAACGAACTTAAAGCTAAGTTAAAAGACATTCGTCCAACCAGCATTGCTCAGGCCAGCCGGATTCAGGGTATAACACCTGCGGCAATTTCATTGCTGCTGGTGTATCTGAAAAAACAACAGCTGGCTTCGCGGCAGTCTAAGGCTGCAATGTAATGACATCGAATACCGAAATGGCATGGCAAACAGCGCTTGTTCAGGGTATTGCTGCTCTGGGGCTTAAGCTGGATTCAGCACAACAGGCAGCGTTGCAGACATATGTTGAGTTACTGCAAAAATGGAATAAGGCGTATAACCTCACGGCAGTGCGTGATCCGCTACAAATGGTATACCGTCATCTGCTGGATAGCTTAAGTGTGGCACCCTATATCGAGCACAGCCGATTATTGGATGTTGGCAGTGGCCCGGGATTGCCGGGTATTCCTCTGGCCATATGTTTTCCGGATCTGCAGGTTACCTCATTGGACAGCAACAGTAAGAAAACCCGGTTTCAATTGCAGGTTAAAGCTGAGTTAGGCCTTACAAACCTTGAAGTTATTAATGCACGGGCGGAAAACGCAGGGTTGACGCCATTCCCACAGGTGATTTCTCGTGCCTTTGCGTCTCTGCAGGACATGATCCAGTGGACCGATGCACTTTGTGCCGAAAATGGAGTTTTTCTCGCCATGAAAGGATTGTATCCTGAGGATGAGATCAATGCCTTGCCACAGGGATTTACCGTTAAGCAGACATACCCGCTTCGGGTACCCGGTGTGGAAGGGGAACGACATCTGCTTGTTTTAGGGAGACATTGAACGTGGCCAAGATCCTGACGATCACTAACCAGAAGGGCGGGGTGGGTAAGACCACAACCTGTGTCAATCTGGCCGCGTCACTTGTTGCAACCAAAAAGCGCGTATTACTGGTAGACCTTGATCCGCAGGGCAATGCCAGTATGGGCAGCGGTGTAGATAAACACACCTTGGAGACCTCTATTTACGAGGTATTGGTTGATCAGGCCAAGGCATCAGAAGCCATTATCAAAAAAACGCCGGCGGGTTACGATTTAATTGGCTCAAATGGCGATCTGACGGCAGCTGAAGTCGAGTTATTACACATTCCACGGCGCGAATTTCGGCTCAAGATGGCGTTAATGGAGGTTACGGATGATTACGACTTCATTCTGATTGATAACCCACCATCGCTTAATCTGTTGACGGTGAATGCTCTGGCGTCTTCGGCGGGTGTGATTATTCCGATGCAATGTGAATATTACGCTTTGGAAGGTATTTCTGCGCTGATTAATACCATTGATAAGATTAATCAACGCCTTAACCCGTCACTGAGAATTGAAGGTATTCTGCGTACCATGTTTGATCCGCGCATGAGCCTGACCAAGGATGTGTCGACGCACTTGGTGGAATATTTTGGTGACAAGGTATACCGCACGGTAATTCCCCGTAATGTGCGTTTGGCAGAGGCTCCAAGTCATGGCTTGCCGGCCATTCTGTATGATAAACACTCACGTGGCGCTATTGCTTACCTGGCCCTGGCCGGTGAATTGATCAGACGCACAGGGCAAGAAGAAAAACTGAAAGCACAGGCTGAGGAAGCATAGAGCATGGCAAAGAAACGCGGTTTAGGCAGAGGGCTGGATGCGCTACTTTCCAGTGTTACCGATGTGGAACAGGCAGTGTCTGCTGGGGTAACCGACAGTCTTGATGGTTTTACTCACCTGTCTGTTAATTTGATTCAGCGTGGCCGGTATCAGCCAAGACGCGATATGGATCCACAGGCGCTTGAGGAACTGGCCAGTTCGATTCGCTCCCAGGGTGTTATGCAGCCAATCATTGTCCGTCCGATTGATGCGGATCGTTATGAAATCATTGCGGGTGAACGTCGCTGGCGTGCCTGCCAGATGGCAGAACTGACAGATATACCTGCGATTATCCGCGATGTGCCGGATGAAGCTGCTATTGCTATGGCGTTGATCGAAAATATTCAACGCGAAAACCTGAATCCGATTGAGGAAGCTATTTCGTTGCAGCGTTTGCAGGATGAGTTTGAACTCACCCAACAGGAAGTGGCGGATGCGGTGGGTAAGTCACGCTCTACAGTGACTAATCTGTTGCGGTTGATGAATCTGTCAGATGGCGCTAAAAAACTGCTCGAATGTGGTGATCTGGAGATGGGGCATGCTAGAGCGCTCTTGGCACTGGCCGAGCCACAGCAATATGAAGCGGCGCAAGATGTTGTAGCCAAAGGGTTATCGGTGCGTCAGACCGAAGCGTTGGTGAAAGCCTTACAACAGGGTGACCATCTGGCGGCGAAACGGATTAAACCTGAGCCCTCGCCACAACTGAGTCAACTGGCTTCAGAACTGTCGCAACGCTTCGCGGCCAAGGTGGCAATTTCAGAAAATGCCAAGGGCAAAGGCAAGATCACCATCAATTATGATTCTGCTGATGTGCTGGAAAGCATATTGCAGCAGCTAGGGTAGGCTCTACATCTGCGGGTTTACTACTTTCGCACTCAACTGATCACATAGGTACGACATTAGTGCAAATGGTGAAACTGGCTGTTGTTTCGAGGTTCTATAACCCCTATAATCGGCACGCATTTTGGGGTGTCTACGCGCTTCGAAATAAAGTTACAGACAGATAAAACGCAAGTTAAGGCGGCCAATTGAACAGCAATGACCGGGCAAACCGAACTCAAGGGGTGCACAGTCGAAAGGTTCGTCGCCAGGCAGCTCAGGTTTTTCTGTACCAGGCAGTTTTAGGCTTGATTGTAACCGGCATCGCGTTATTGGCATCCGGAACAATCGCTGCGATATCGGCACTGAGTGCTGTAATAGTCTATCTTGTGCCTAATCTTTATTTCGCCAGCCGCGCCCTGCGTTTCAGTAAAGGCCAGACCGCACGACGTGCCCTTGCTGAAATGTACGTGAGCCAAATATGGAAAATGGGTTTAAGTATCCTCGGCTTTGCAACGGTATTTGTCCTGCTGAAATCCGTTGACCCCTTTTCCCTATTTGGCACATTCATACTGTTGCAGATCAGTGGCTGGCTGATGCAACTTAAGCTGAATAAAAGATTCCTGAAACTTTGACTGAGAGAAACTGAGAATGGCTAGCGGAACTGTCACATCCTCAGAGTATATATCCCATCACCTGACAAACCTTACGTTTGGCAATCATCCTGAAAACGGCTGGAGCTTGGCTCACAGTGCGCAGGAAGCTGCTGAAATGGGTTTCTGGGCAATCAACGTTGACACCATGGGCTGGTCCATCGCTCTGGGTGTTTTATTTACGTGGTTGTTCCGTAAAGTTGCGAAAAACGTGACCGCAGGTGTACCGGGAAGTACTCAGAACTTTATCGAAACTATCATCGAATTCGTTGATGACAACGTAAAAGGAATCTTCCACCACAAGAACGACCTGATCGCACCATTGTCGTTGACCATTTTCGTCTGGATTTTCCTGATGAATACAATGGACCTGGTGCCGGTTGACTGGATCCCGTTTATCGCGGGTGAAATGGGCGTTCACTTTATGAAGGTGGTACCCACTACCGATGTCAACGCAACCGCTGGTATGGCATTGAGCGTGTTTGCTTTGATTATCTTCTACAGCATCAAACAGAAAGGCCTGGGTGGCTTCTTGGCTGAGCTTTCTTTCCAGCCACTGGGCAAGGTGATGCTGCCGTTCAACTTATTCCTAGAACTTGTCGGACTGATTGCCAAGCCGGTATCTCTGGCACTGCGACTGTTCGGTAACATGTATGCTGGTGAAATGATCTTTATCCTGATCGCTTTGCTGCCGTTCTGGGTGCAGTGGGTACTATCCGTGCCCTGGGCAATCTTCCACATTCTGGTTATCACGCTGCAGGCGTTCATCTTCATGGTGCTGACAATTGTCTATCTGGCCATGTCGTATGATCATCACTAAGTGATTGCTGAATAGAAGAAATAACCGATTTTTTCAACTTTCAATTTAAACATTTAAAACTTAATTGGAGATAAATCTGATGGAAATGGCATTGCTGTACATCGCTGGTGCGCTGATGATGGGTCTGGGCGCTGTAGGTGCTGCGGTAGGTATCGGTATCCTGGGCGGTAAATTCCTGGAAGGTGCTGCTCGTCAGCCTGAACTGATCCCTCTGTTGCGTACCCAGTTCTTCATCGTAATGGGTCTGGTTGATGCGGTACCAATGATTGGTGTCGGTCTGGGTCTTTACGTACTGTTCGCTGTTGCGTAAGTAACTGCAAGTCGCAAGCAAGACTGACTTGTCGATTAACTTAATCAACCGCGAGGGGTAATGGCGTGAATATCAATCTAACCATCATTGGTCAGGCCATCGCATTCGCTATCTTTGTTGTTTTCTGCATGAAGTTTGTGTGGCCACCAATTACGGCGGCACTGGCAGAACGCAAAAAGAAAATTGCCGAAGGTCTGGACGCTGCTGAGCGTGCCGAACGCGATCTCCAGTTGGCTCAAGAAAAAGCCACTGAAAATATGCGCAAGGGCAAAGAAGAAGCAGCCGCCATCATTGAACAGGCCAACAAGCGGGCTAATCAGATCGTAGAAGAAGCCAAAGAGAAGGCTCTGGAAGAAGCTAACCGTGTTAAAGCGGCTAAAGAAGCTGAACTGGAGCAGGAAGTTAACCAAGCACGCGAAGTACTGCGCGCACAGGTTGCTACTTTGGTTGTCGCTGGCGCCGAGAAAGTTCTTGGAGCCTCTATCGATTCTAATGCCCACGCACAGCTTGTTGAAAAACTGGCCGCTGAGCTTTAAAGCGAGGTTTAACGATGGCTGAAGTCAACACTGTCGCTCGGCCTTACACCAAAGCGGCGTTTGAATACGCACTGGGTAAGGGTAACCTCGATCAGTGGTCCACTATGCTCAATCTAGCTGCAGCTGCAGCAGGTGATGAGAAGGTGGCACGTGTGCTGAGCAATCCTGCAACAACCGTTGCGCAGAAAGCTGACCTTATCGTCAGTATCTGTGAAGAAGCGGATGAGGCAGGTAAAAACTTTTTGAAACTGCTGGCGGCAAACAAACGTTTGGCGTTGTTGCCTGAGATCGCAATTCAGTTCAACAAACTGAAAACGAATCAGGAAAAATCATTGGATGTGGAATTGACCACCGCCTTTGATTTGTTAGATGAGCAGCAGGAAAAACTGGCTCAGGCACTAAAAACCAAGCTGGGTCGAGACGTTTCTCTGACTGCACAGGTGGATAAGTCCATTCTGGGTGGTGTAGTGATCCGTACTGAAGATCTGGTGATCGACGGCTCTATTCGCGCGCGACTCGCGAAGTTGGCCGAAGCGATGAATTCCTGAGGGGAATAAAAGCATGCAGCAACTGAATCCTTCTGAGATCAGTGAGATTCTCAAGAAGCGCATCGAAAATCTTGATGTGACTTCAGAAGCCCGAAATGAGGGCACGGTAGTGAGCGTGTCTGATGGTATTATTACCATCCACGGCCTCGCTGATGTAATGTACGGGGAAATGATTGAATTCCCTGGCGGTATCTACGGTATGGCGCTGAACCTTGAGCGTGATTCTGTCGGTGCTGTTGTATTGGGTGACTACCAGAGTTTGGTTGAGGGCACGACTGCCCGTTGTACCGGCCGTATTCTGGAAGTGCCAATTGGTCCGGAACTGTTGGGTCGTGTAGTAGACGCCCTGGGTAACCCGATCGATGGCAAAGGCCCTATTGAATCAAGCCTAACTGACGCTGTTGAAAAGGTTGCACCTGGTGTAATCGAGCGTCAGGGTGTAGATCAGCCAGTGCAGACTGGCCTGAAAGCGATCGACTCCATGGTGCCAATCGGCCGTGGTCAGCGTGAGCTGATTATCGGTGACCGTCAGATTGGTAAATCTGCGATCGCAATCGACGCTATCATCAACCAGAAAAATACCGGCGTAAAATGTATCTACGTAGCAGTAGGCCAGAAACAGTCTACTATCGCTAACGTTGTACGTAAGCTGGAAGAGCACGGCGCGATGGATCACACCATTGTCGTTGCTGCCGGTGCAGCCGATCCTGCAGCAATGCAGTTCCTGGCACCATACGCTGGTTGTACTATGGGTGAATACTTCCGCGACCGCGGTGAAGACGCGCTGATCGTTTATGATGATCTGACTAAACAGGCATGGGCATATCGTCAGATCTCCCTGCTGCTACGTCGTCCACCAGGCCGTGAAGCATACCCAGGTGACGTATTCTACTTGCACTCCCGTCTGCTTGAGCGTGCGGCGCGTGTTAACGCTGAGTATGTTGAGAAATTCACCAACGGTGAAGTTAAAGGCCAGACTGGCTCCCTGACTTCCCTGCCTGTAATCGAAACACAGGGTGGTGACGTTTCCGCATTCGTACCAACAAACGTAATCTCCATCACTGACGGTCAGATCTTCTTGGAATCTGATTTGTTCAACTCTGGTGTCCGCCCTGCGATTAACGCTGGTCTGTCGGTATCCCGTGTAGGTGGTGCAGCTCAGACTAAAATCATCAAGAAACTGGGTGGCGGTGTGCGTCTGGCACTGGCTCAGTATCGTGAGCTGGCAGCATTTGCTCAGTTTGCTTCCGACCTTGATGACGCGACTCGTGCCCAGTTGGAGCATGGTCAGGCCGTAACCGAGCTGATGAAGCAGAAACAGTACTCGCCAATGTCTATTGCAGACATGGGTCTGAGCCTGTTCGCTGCGAACGAAGGTTACCTGAACGGCGTAGAACTGAACAAAATCCTGGACTTTGAAGCAGCACTGATCTCTTACTTCAACAGCGAACATGCTGATCTGATGAAAGATATCAATGCATCCGGTAGCTACTCTGATGAGATTGCTGCCCAGTTCAAAGCCGGCATTGAAAAGTTCAAGTCTACCCAAACTTGGTAATAACTCGGTTTGAGTGAGTGATCTGCATGCAACCCATGCAGATCTAACACTAAGTCAAGATAGGCGGAACTATGGCAGTCGGAAAAGAGATTAAGACAAAAATTGCGAGTGTGCAGAGCACCCGGAAGATCACTAGCGCCATGGAAATGGTTGCGGCTTCCAAGATGCGTAAAGCACAGGATCGCATGGAGTCATCTCGCCCGTACGCCCGGAGTATCCGTGGTGTAATTCAGCACCTGGCCAAGTCGAATCCTGAGTACACACATTTGTACATGCAGGAACGTGAAACTAAGCGCGTTGGTTTCATAGTTGTTTCAACTGACCGTGGCTTGTGTGGTGGCTTGAACGTGAATGCGTTCAAGGCGGCTGTGAGTAGCATGAAAGCATTCCATGACCAAGGTATCGAAATTGATATCTGTGCATTGGGTAGCAAGGCTGCATCATTCTTCAAGAGTTATGGTGGCAACGTCGTTGCAGTCAAGACTCACATGGGTGATGCCCCTGAAATTGCTGACCTGATTGGTGCTGTGAAGGTCATGCTGGATGCTTACGACGAAGGCAAGCTGGATAAGCTTTACATCGTATCTAACGATTTTGTAAATACGATGACCCAGACGCCGGCTGTTGACCAAGTGCTTCCACTAAAAGCAGAAGATGACGATAAACAACTTAATCACCACTGGGATTATATCTACGAACCAGATGCCAAAGAGCTTTTGAATGGCCTGTTGGTACGTTACGTGGAGTCTCTGGTTTACCAGGGGGTGGTTGAGAATAATGCCTGTGAGCAGGCAGCCCGTATGCTGGCGATGAAGAACGCAACAGACAACGCCGGTTCAATGATTGATGAGCTACAGATGATCTACAACAAAGCTCGTCAGGCAGCGATTACTCAGGAAATTTCTGAAATCGTAAGCGGTGCTGCGGCGGTTTAACGCAGGTCACAGGTTAAATTTAAAGAGGATCCGAACATGAGTAGCGGAACTATTGTTCAGATTATCGGTGCTGTAGTTGACGTGGAATTCCCACGTGACTCTGTGCCGAAGGTGTACGACGCGCTGACCGTGACTAAAAACGGTTTGACGCTGGAAGTTCAGCAGCAGCTGGGCGACGGTGTTGTACGCGCAATCGCCATGGGTCAGACCGAAGGTGTGAGCCGTGGCCAGGATGTTGCCAATACTGGTGCGCCAGTGTCCGTACCAGTTGGTACAGCGACTCTGGGTCGTATCATGGACGTATTGGGTAATCCAATTGACGAGTGTGGTCCTATTGGTGAAGAAGAGCGTATGCCTATTCACCGTAAGGCCCCTTCCTACGCAGATCAGGCAGCTTCTAACGAACTGCTGGAAACTGGCATCAAGGTAATCGACCTGGTTTGCCCATTCGCTAAGGGTGGTAAAGTCGGTCTGTTCGGTGGTGCGGGTGTAGGTAAAACCGTAAACATGATGGAGCTGATCCGTAACATCGCGATCGAGCACTCCGGTTTTTCCGTGTTTGCGGGTGTAGGGGAGCGTACTCGTGAAGGTAACGACTTCTACTACGAGATGAAAGAGTCCAACGTATTGGACAAAGTATCTCTGGTATACGGTCAGATGAATGAGCCACCGGGTAACCGTCTGCGTGTAGCGCTGACTGGCCTGACAATGGCAGAAAAATTCCGTGACGAAGGCCGTGACGTACTGTTGTTCGTAGACAACATCTACCGTTACACCCTAGCGGGTACTGAGGTATCTGCACTGCTGGGTCGTATGCCTTCTGCGGTAGGTTACCAGCCAACCCTGGCGGAAGAGATGGGCGTTCTGCAGGAGCGTATCACTTCTACCAAGACTGGCTCTATCACGTCTATCCAGGCGGTATACGTACCGGCGGATGACTTGACTGACCCATCTCCGGCAACCACATTCTCTCACCTTGATGCGACTGTAGTACTGTCTCGTCAGATTGCAGAGCTGGGTATCTACCCTGCGGTAGATCCACTGGATTCCACCTCTCGTCAGCTGGATCCATTGGTTATCGGTACTGAGCATTATGAAATTGCCCGTCAGGTACAGGGTGTTCTGCAGCGCTACAAAGAGCTGAAAGACATCATCGCGATTCTGGGTATGGACGAACTGTCAGAAGAAGATAAGTCTCTGGTAGCCCGTGCACGTAAGATCCAGCGCTTCCTGTCCCAGCCGTTCTTCGTTGCTGAAGTATTTACCGGTTCTCCAGGTAAGTATGTATCTCTGAAAGATACTATTCGCGGCTTTAAAGGCATCCTGGAAGGCCAGTATGACGATCTGCCAGAGCAGGCGTTCTACATGGTCGGTGGTATCGAAGAAGCGATCGAAAAAGCTAAAGGCATGTAATTGCCTTTAGCTAACCTTTACGAGGTAAAGATATGGCTATGACTGTTCATTGCGACATCGTAAGTGCTGAAGAAGAGATCTTCTCTGGCCTGATCGAGTTCGTATCCGTAACAGGTAGCCTGGGTGATCTGGGTGTTTATCCGGGTCACGCTCCGCTTCTGACGGAACTGAAACCAGGCCCTGTCGAGCTGCGCAAACAGGGTGGCGAGCAGGATGTTTTCTATGTATCCGGTGGCTTCTTTGAAGTTCAGCCTCACAAGGTCACTATCCTTGCAGACACTGCGCTGCATGCTGCTGACCTTAATGAAGCAGCCGCTCAGGAAGCACAGAAACATGCTGAACAGCAGATGGCAGATCGTTCTTCCGAGTTTGAATACTCGAAAGCTGCCACTCAGCTGGCTGAAGCTGCAGCTCAGCTGCGTACTCTACAGCAGATTCGCAAGAAATTGGGTCGATAAGATCCCTTGTGATGTATGCCAAAAGCAGCCTTCGGGCTGCTTTTTTCGTTTCAGGCCCCAGCTAAAGCAGATGCCACAGGGTATCGAAGATAATTTTTTGTGCAGCTGACACATCGACCGATTCAATCACCACGGCCGTGGGGTAGTCTTTCTCGGCCAGAGAAATAATGGCGCACTTCGGGGGATAGATCGCAATATAAGCGGCATTGACCCGATCATCTGTCTTAATCCATTTACGCTCGGATAACTGGGCATCCTCACCCCCCTCACCAATGGCAATGACTCGCACACTGATACCACGCTGAATGCGTTGGCTGGTGAAATTGGGAAATGGCCGGTACAGCAGGGGCCGCACCGGTTTTGATGAAAATACCGAGTAACCGGTTTCAGCGGAACTGGAAACGGTTGTCAGAATATCTCGCAGAACCTGCGCGATACCCTCATCACCCTCGAAAAACTGTACGTTGGCACTGCTGAATGCCGGCTGCAGGTGTTTAAGGTCAGGGATAAAGGTCTGACGCAGATGCTCTAGTGCCCGCTCCATATTGGCCTGACGCTCTTCAGCAAGGTGCAGTAGGCAATCAGGCTCGCGTGGGGCGAAAAAACGTCGCTTACCTTTGGGCAGGTAGGTGACGACCCCTTTGCTTTGCAGTGCTTTGAGGGTTTCATAAGTGGTGCCCCGGTTGATTCCCGCTTTGTCAGCAATGGTGCGGATAGAACTGGCACCACATTGCAGCAGAGCACGATAAACCTCCACTTCCCGGGCGGATAGATTGAGTAATTGATAAATATCTTGGTTAGAAATTGTCATAAAGTTTGTGACAAAAAGCCTTGTAACCGACGTGGTTTACTTTAAAGTCCAAGCCTAATACAGCGATTAATTTTTGTCACAAGGAAACGAACAACTAATGTCTGTTGATGTGGTCATACTTGCCGCCGGGCAGGGGAGCCGGATGAAATCGGCGATGCCTAAAGTGTTGCACAAGGTTGGTGGTAAACCGATGGTGCAGCATGTCATTGATACCGCGCGTACACTGAATGCGGCTGATCTGCATGTGGTTATTGGCCATGGCGCTGACCAGGTACGTGAACTGCTCAATAGCCAAAACATCAACGTAGTGCTGCAAGCAGAACAGCTGGGTACCGGGCATGCCGTGGCTCAGGCGATGCCAGCAGTTACGGCGGACGGGGTGACCTTGGTGCTGTACGGTGATGTGCCGATGATTCGCAGTGAAACCCTGACCCAGATGGTGATCCTGGCAGATCAGGATAACCTGGCTTTGCTGACAGTTAACCTGACCGATCCAACAGGCTATGGGCGTATTGTCCGTGATGCAGCCAGTCATGCAGTACAGGCCATTGTCGAACATAAAGATGCTAATGCCGTGCAATTGGCCATTAATGAAGTTAATACCGGCATTCTGGCCGTGCCCAGCCGCTGGTTACAGCAGTGGTTACCGCAGCTATCTGCCAATAATGCACAGGGTGAATATTATCTGACAGATATTATTGCCATGGCTGCCAGCCAGGGGGTTACCATCGCGGCCATACAGCCAGAGGCTGAGCAGGAAGTGCAAGGGGTTAATAATCGCTTGCAGCTGTCTGAGCTAGAGCGCTGGTATCAATCCAGGCAGGCAGAGCAGTTAATGTTGGCAGGTGTCACTCTGGCAGACCCTGCTCGTATCGATCTGCGCGGTAACCTGACCACCGGACAGGATGTATACCTGGATATTAATCTGGTGGTGGAAGGTGATGTCACACTGGGTGACAACGTTGTTATTGAAGCCAACTGCTGCCTGAAAGATTGCCGCATCGCCTCTGGCTGCCATATCAAAGCCAATACCGTAATAGAACAGGCGGATCTGGGCCCTGACTGTGAGGTAGGCCCCTATGCACGGCTGCGTCCGGGTACGAAGCTGGCCGCGAAAGCCAAGGTGGGTAATTTTGTTGAAACTAAAAAAACCGTGGTTGGTGAAGGCAGTAAAATTAATCACTTGTCGTATATTGGCGATGCTGAGTTGGGTGCTGGGGTGAACGTCGGTGCCGGTACTATCACCTGTAACTATGACGGTGTGAATAAATCTCGTACCGAGATTCAGGATGGGGCATTTATCGGTTCTAATTCTTCTCTGGTGGCACCGGTGACTATTGGCGCGCAAGCGACTATAGGTGCGGGATCAACCATCACCAAAAATGTTCAGCCTGATGCATTGGCCCTGACCCGGGCTAAACAGGCACAGATTGAGAACTGGCCACGGCCGCGGAAGAACACCCAGAAGGGGGAGCAATAATGTGTGGAATCGTCGGTGCGGTTGCCGCACGTCCGGTACAGGAAATTTTGCTGGAGGGGTTACGCCGCTTGGAATACCGCGGTTATGACTCAGCGGGTGTTGCGATTGCCGATCAGAGCCAGATCAGCCGTTGTCGTCGTATAGGCAAAGTACAGTCTCTGGCAGATGCTTTGCAGGCAAGCCCATTAACGGGTCAGCTGGGTATTGCGCATACCCGTTGGGCCACCCATGGGGTACCCAGTGAAGCCAATGCCCACCCACATATGTCTGCAGATCAGCTGGCTGTGGTGCATAACGGCATTATTGAAAACTATGAAGTATTAAAGCAGCAACTACAGGCAGCAGGTTACCAGTTTACTTCTGACACAGACACTGAAGTAATTGCTCACTTACTTGCAGACGCGCTTAAAAAAGAGCCAGATCTATTGCAGGCAGTACGTTTGGTAACCGCGCAACTTGAAGGGGCCTATGCTCTGGGTGTGATACATAAAGCCTATCCCAGCAGGTTAGTGAGTGCTCGCAAAGGTAGCCCTTTAGTGATTGGAGTGGGGATTGGTGAGCATTTTATAGCTTCAGACCAACTGGCGCTGTTGCCGGTGACGGATCGTTTTATCTTTCTGGAAGATGGCGATATCGCGGACCTTACCGCCACAGAAATCAGTATTCAGTCAGCTGATGGCACTGTGGTTGAGCGGCCGGTAACGCAGTTTGAGCATGGCCAAAGCTCGGCTGAAAAAGGTCCATACAAGCACTTTATGCTGAAAGAGATCTTTGAGCAGCCGGCAGTCATCAAGTCTTGCCTCGAGGGGCGCTTGAGTGGTGACCATCTGCTGGAGCAGGCGTTCGGTAATGGAGCTGATAAGATATTTGATCAGGTCAAGCAGGTGCAAATCATCGCCTGTGGCACCAGTTATCATGCAGGTCTGGTGGCCAAATATTGGATAGAATCACTGGTAGGTATTCCCTGTATGGTGGAAGTTGCCAGTGAGTATCGCTACCGCAAGGTGGTGATAGCGGACGGAACCTTGTTTCTGACAATCTCCCAATCAGGTGAAACGGCAGATACTCTGGCGGCACTGCGTGAGGTAAAGGATCGGGTACTGGCCTCATTGGTAGTGTGTAACGTGCCGGGTAGTTCACTGGTGCGCGAATCTGACCTGTGCCTGATGACCAATGCGGGTCCTGAAATAGGTGTCGCGTCCACCAAAGCATTCACCACCCAACTAGTAGCACTGATGCTGGTAACCATTGCCCTGGGTCGCCGCTTTGGTTTGTCGCCGGCGCAGGAAGCGGAACTAGTACATGGCCTGCGTGATCTGCCAGAGCAGGTGTCAGCAGCTCTTATGTTGGATGCGCCGATTCAGACGATGGCGCAGGCGTTCGCTGAAAAGCACCACACCCTGTTCCTGGGACGGGGTACGCTCTATCCAGTGGCGATGGAGGGGGCGCTTAAACTGAAAGAGATCTCCTATATCCATGCCGAGGCCTACCCCGCGGGAGAACTGAAACATGGGCCGCTGGCCTTGGTGGATAAAGACATGCCGGTGGTTACCATCGCTCCGGAAAATGAGATGTTGGATAAACTGAAATCCAATCTGCAGGAAGTGCGGGCGCGTGGCGGAGAGTTATTTGTATTCGCCGGTTCGGCTCAGCTGAAAGCAGAAGAGGGTGTGCATATCATCAATATGCCAACTTGCAGTGCAGTGTTACAACCTGTGTTGTACACCATCCCTCTACAGCTACTGTCATACCACGTGGCGGTACTCAAAGGCACTGATGTGGATCAGCCACGTAACCTGGCTAAATCTGTAACGGTAGAGTAGTCGTACCAGCGACTGCACTTTTCTGATCGCAAAGAATAAAGTCTGTCGGGCGATGCCAGACGCTTTATTCTTTGTGGCATAACGCTTTTAAACTGACATCTAAGTACTTTATACCTAGCCCCGCTATCGGAGTGTTCTGTAGCTTCAACTCTGCTTCTCCCAGTCTACACGGCATACTTTGCTCGGGTTTGCTGTTGTCTGCGCCCAGATAACCCCATACGGATTTTTGCTCTCGACAGGTTTTTCGAGTGTGTTAGCTGTTTCAAATCCGGAAGAGAAAGTCTAATATGTTATGATATAACATAATTTAATTTAGGATTTAGGTAATGCATAGCAAAATGATGGCATTGGCTGCGGCTGTACTAAGTGTACAGGCAGGTGTGGTTAATGCGCTTGATGTAGGGGTGATTCTGGATGCTTATCACAAATCAGAAACGACAGCGTTGGGCGGCCGTAGCGAAGGCTTTGGTTCGAGTCATAGTGAATTAAGCCTGTCCCAGGATGTTGCTGATTTTGCCACAGCACAGGTGAGTTTAGTCGGTGAGTGGAATGAGGATGAAAGCGACCTGGTTGTTGAAGAGGCGTACCTCCAGACGACGGCTTTACCCGGTGGTTTGAATGTGATGGGGGGGCGTTTTTTGGCGGATATCGGTTATTTGAATGCGACCCATAACCATGCGGATAATTTTAGTGAAAGACCTTTACTGTACAGAGCATTTTTAGGTGGGCATTACTTTGATGATGGTGTTGGTGTTAGCTGGCTGGTGCCTACCGCTCGATATTGGCGCTTGAGCGCAGGTGCATTTAGCGGTGATGAGCTGGGAGAGGCCGATTCTGCGTCAAACATTGGTACTTGGACACTGTCCACGGAACTTGGTGATGACATCGGCGAAACCGCAAGCTGGCAGATGGGATTCAGTTATCTGCGTAATAACACGCAGTCTTCTCTTCATCATCATGAAGATGATCACGACGAAGAGCATGACCATGAGCATGTCGGCCATGCGCATGGCGCTGCATACCAAGGGAAAAACCTCTATTTAGCTGACCTGGTATGGAAGTGGGCACCGCAGGGCAATAACCGCCAGCAGCAAATCAAAATAGCAGCTGAATATGCCTACGTGGATGACATTTATACCGCGGAGCTTGGTCATTATGATGGCTGGTACCTGTCAGGTATTTATCAGTTTGACGAAAACTGGGCGACCGGGATTCGCTATGGTCGGGTAAACCTGGCGGAAGAACATGAGCACGAAGGTGAGCATGAGTGGCAACAGGGCCGTTTGACTGAAACCACTGTAATGCTGAGTTGGCAGCCAACGCATAGCCAGCGCTTACGCCTGGAATACAGGCATCAGGATGCGGCGCATATGGAAGGGGCGGACAACGCCATTACACTTAATTACCAAATTGGATTCGGTGCCCATGCAGCGCATAGCTTCTAAATGTAGTGCATTGGGTTTGTTTGCGGTGGTCAACACCGCTCAAGCCTTGACCATTTTTACCTGTGAGCCCGAATGGGCAGCACTCAGCAAGCAACTCGCGCCAGAAGCCAAAGTGTTCAGTGCTACGCATGCCTATCAGGACCCTCATTATATTGAAGCGCGCCCGAGCCTGATCTCTAAACTAGCGCAAGCCGATATTGCTATCTGCAGCGGAGCTGGCCTGGAAGCAGGTTGGTTGCCTGCATTGCAACAGCGCGCGTCTAATCGGCATGTGGTTGATGGTGCAGCCGGTATGCTTTACCTCTCTCAATTTGTCGAGACGATAGACAAGCAGGAAACGGCATTCTTTAGTACAGAGCATGTGCACCCGGAGGGAAATCCGCACTTTCACCTGGATCCTGAGCGGGTCGCAAAACTGGCCGTGGTGATCAGTCAGCGTTTGCAGGCTATTGATACGGACTCATCTCAGCAATATCAGCAGGCGCTGACCAGATGGCAGTCTAACTGGCAACAATCGATGCAAGCGTGGCAGCGACAAGCCGTAGCACTGAAAGGTCGGCCGGTTGTTGTGCAGCATACGGGGTTTAGTTATCTGATCAATTGGACAGGGATGGATGTTATTGCCGACCTGGAACCGGAACCGGGTGTGCCGCCAACGATGGCGCATGCACAGTCGCTGGTTGCAGCTACCCGGCAAAAACAGCCGGTTGCCATTCTGACCAACTGGTATCAAAACGATAGGGCTGCGGGTTGGCTTTCAGATAAAACTGGAGTGAAACATCTAAACCTACCGGCAACGGTGGACCTGAAAGGGGATATCAATAACCTGCGCAGCTTATTTGACCACCTTCTTTCGCAATTGCGGGCAGCTGACTAGTGCAGATATTGGAAATAGGTTTACCCGTATTGGTTACAGGCTTGTTGATATTGGCAAGCCATATTCCGCTTGGTTATCAGGTGCTTAAGCGCGGTATTGTGTTTATTGATCTTGCGATTGCCCAAGTGGCTGCTCTAGGGACGGTGTTAGCCAGTCAGTTGCATGGGCACGGAGGCGATCAGTGGTTGCTACAGGGCATGGCAATTATGTTTGCTCTGTTAGGCGTTGGTCTGGTGGCCTGGATCAATAAATGCTTTCCGCAATGGCGGGAGGCGTTTATCGGCTTGATATACGTCACGGCGGCTTCCGTGCTGGTTTTGTTGGTAGCTGGACAACCGAAAGGGGGGCAGCGATTAACCAGTACGTTAAGTGGAGATATTCTCTGGCTGACCTGGCAAGACGTTATCCTGCTTGGGTTCGTCGCTATCTTTGTGCAACTACTTACCCATGTCTGGCCTGAAAAACTGAGGCGTTTTTTCTACCTGATTTTTGCTGTAACCATCACGCTTTCGGTTGTTAACGCAGGTATATATCTGGTGTTTGTTTGCCTGATAGCACCGGCACTTGCCTCGATTGTCTACAAAAGATCGCAAACTTGGTCGTATGGAGTTGGCTTTGTCGGGTTTGTTATCGGCTTAACTGTAGCTTGGCACTATGACCTGCCCGCTGCGGCTTGTATTGTGGTGAGCGTCATTCTCGCCCTGCTCCTGGCATTGAGTTTACAGCGGTTGCTGGGTCCAACAGCTGCAGTTAAGCAGACTCATTATGGTTAGCAACACTGACGGCACAGGTGGATAACCTCAGATGTAGGTGTATTGCGTAAAGTGGGCTCTGGGTCCAGGTGTTTGGAACAATGCCTAACGTTTGGTGTGTTTGGCTCGGTGGTAGGTGCTTAACCGCCAGGGTTGCTATCAGCGGTTTGAGGTGTTTGCGTTGCGCCTCAATTGGTTGATGAATCAATGTCATGGCGGTTAAAGACGTGGGTTCAGAAGCGTATCTGAGTGCCGCAACATAGCGATTGTCTTGCCGGTTTTAACTGAAAATCGCAAAGATAAGGTCTGTCTGTTCTCGGCAGGTTTACTGCCATAGGTAACAGCTTGCTTGCTTACCCAACACCTGCATGGTGAAGACTTTATCTGCGGCACGCCCGGCACAGCCGAAGCAGACATGCAGAGGCAACAAATGTTCTTCGCGGGGGTGGCTGTAGCGGGCGTGGGGTGCCTGTTCCCAGTTAAGTAGCTGCTGTTCTCGCTCCGCTTCGGCCAGTTCGGCATTACTGAGGGTATCAATCAACCAGTTTTCAAACGCTTCATTTTTCTGTTTTGCAGTTTCACTGCCTGCACTGAAAAACTCAGGCAGATTGTGGAACGTGAAGCCGGAACCCAAAATCATGACATTCTGCTCTCGCAGTGATCGAATGGCCTGACCCAGTGCTATATGTTGCTGAGGGTCGAGATTCTTCAGCAATGAAAGCTGCAGGCAGGGTATATTGGCGTCTGGATATAGCATCAGTAGTGGGACAAACAGGCCGTGGTCGAAGCCGCGCTGCTCATCCGCCTGTACTTCCAGCCCATGTGTTTGCAGCAGATCATATACCTGATCGGCAAGTTCCGGTGCCCCTGGGGCAGGGTATTTAAGGTGGTAGGCGGCTTCAGGAAAGCCGCTGTAGTCGTAGATAAGCCCTGGAGCAGCACTGCGAGTTACCGTGGCCACAGGGGCTTCCCAGTGGGCACTGATAACCAGGATAGCCTTGGGCTGCGGCAATGCGGCTTTCAGTTCGGCAAAGCAATCCACCATCTGCTGATGACCGGGATCGCCGAGTAGCGGCAGTGGGCCACCGCCATGCGAGACAAACAGGACCGGTGCACTCGGCTTATCAGACTGCGACATCTTTTATGCTCCGTATGTGCCCGCAGGCGCTAGCTTTCGTTAGCAGTGGTCTGCAGCGTTGTAGCCGCCAACGATACCCTTGGCAGCGATGGCAACAGCATCATGCGCATGCAGGCTTTCCAGGTGATCAACCCGAAGCCAGAAGTCGGCATATTCAGAATGTTGTGATAGTGCCAGCTTCAGGCGACGTGCGGCATCTTCACAAAACATCAGGTTATGGCCATTCAGGCGGGCAAACTCTTGTTCATCAGCGCGTTTTACAGCGGTCTGCACCGGTGTTTGTAGTGCGTCTTCTATCTGGTCGATCAGTTCAGTTAAGGGCAGGTGAGCCAGAGAACTGTCCAGTTTCACCCAGGCTTTGGCTAGGCTGCGTTGACTGTGTGGTGTGGCATAAGAGCCTTTTTCCGATAGCAGCCACTTCTCAACGTCTTCCCGGTTAAGCTGGTTTTGGTCAGCAAAATCGCTGCTGAAAGCCTGCTGCAGCATCTGTCGTGCCAGAGCGGCTGAGCAAGGACAGGTGGATGAGTAAGGCACTTCCGTACCGAGCTCCAGAGTAACTTGGCCGTCAATCAGTGTTGCCTTAAGGGTGGATGGATAGCTTTTCCAACCCGTGTTGTCGCTTTTCAGTGCTTTGCGTTTGAGCAGGAAATCAAAGTCAAAGTTCAGGCAGACCTGAGTGCTGATGTCATGATGGCTGTCCAGCAGGTGGGACAAAAAATCCGTAAGGCTGCCAATTGACAGAGTCTGGCTTTCAAAAAAATTCGACAGCGCCAGGTACAGCCGGGACATGTGAATGCCCTTCACCTTAGGGTTAATCAGGTTAACATAGGTATTCACCCGTGCCTGGATATGGCACTCTCCCTGCTTGCTGTCATCAATTTGCAGCGGAACCGTGATGCCATTCATGCCGACCCAGTCCAGAACGCCATGGACTTCAGGGTTTTGATGGCTGGTTACATCAGGCAGGTTTGTCATAGACAGTATCTTCCAAGTAATGATTTAAAGCAGACGGGTTAGGCGGGTAACTTAATGCCTTATTTTTAACCTGTCAGGTTTGCCCGCAGGCCAGTGGGTATCGTGGCTGCAAAGCATTTTCAGTAGCCGCGTACCATACCCTTAGACGCTTATTTTGGCAAATTTATAGCACTGCAACTTATACTTTAGCGCAATTTTATGCGTGGTCTTTTTTGCGACTAAAGACGTGGTTTATATAGGGTTTTACCGCATGTGCTTGATCAAGTTGGTATTTACTCTTGCCGTGAAACCGCTTACAACCGTGTAATCAATTTTCTGCCTCTGGAGTCCTGCAGATGAGTGAACCGTTAACCAGTTTTGCCATTAATTTCATCGCTGTGGTTGGGATTGTGTTGTTGGTGGTGGTCACGCTGCTAGGGGTGGCCGCACTGGTGCTTTATCAAGTAGATAAGCACCAGACCAAACATACTATTCGGCGCAACTATCCACTTATTGGCAGATTCAGGTATTTGTTTGAACATATCGGTGAATTCTTCCGCCAGTACTTCTTTGCTATGGACCGCGAAGAGATGCCTTTCAATCGTGCAGAGCGCGCCTGGGTGTACCGCTCTGCCAAAAATATCGACAGTACAATCGCGTTTGGCTCCACTCGTGACCTGCGGATTCCCGGGACCTATTATTTTCTCAATACACCGTTTCCAACATTGACTGAAGATGCGGTACAAACTCAGCCGATGCGGATTGGGCCTACTTGTATGCAACCCTACGACGCACCTTCTCTGTTTAACATTTCAGGCATGAGTTATGGCGCATTATCACGCCCCGCAGTAGAGGCGTTATCGCAGGGAGCCAAAATTTCAGGGTGCTGGATGAACACCGGCGAGGGAGGCATATCGCCTTATCATATTGAGGCGGGCTGTGATCTGGTGTACCAGATCGGCACAGCTAAGTATGGGGTACGAGATGAAAATGGCCGTTTGAGTGACCAGAAACTGTTAGAAAAAGCATCGATTCCTCAGGTGAAGATGTTTGAGATTAAGCTAAGTCAGGGTGCCAAACCCGGTAAAGGAGGCATCCTGCCGGCAGAAAAAGTGAACCATGAAATTGCCGCGATTCGAGGCATTCCCGCAGGTGAGGCCAGCTTGAGTCCGAACCGTCATCCGGACATCGCCAATACCAAAGACTTGCTGGATATGGTGGAACGTATCCGGCATGTCACGGGTAAGCCCTGCGGTTTCAAAATGGTCTTGGGTGAAACGCAGTGGTTGGATGAGTTCTTTCAGGCGGTGATCGAGCGGGGTGTGGATTCGGCACCGGATTTTATCACCCTGGACAGTAGTGATGGTGGTACGGGTGCCGCGCCAATGCCCTTGATGGACAGTGTGGGGTTGCCGCTAAAAGAAAGCTTGCCGTTGCTGGTGAATAAGCTGCACGAATACGGTTTGCGGGAGCGGATTCGGGTGATTGCTTCAGGCAAACTGATTAATCCCACGAATGTGGCGGCTGCGCTCTGCATGGGTGCTGATTTTATCGTGTCTGCCCGGGGGTTTATGTTTGCTCTTGGCTGTATTCAAGCGCTGCAATGCAATAAGAATACCTGTCCGACCGGGGTGACTACGCATAACCCTGAACTGCAGAGGGGATTGGTGCCGGAGGTGAAAGCGGAGCGTGTTGCTTATTATCATAACCATCTGGTGCATGAGGTTGAGATGATTGCTCACTCTTGCGGTGTGACTGAACCTCGGCGTCTGAAGCGTCGGCATGCGGCCATTGTGGTGGAGGGTAGCCGTTCAATACCGCTTAATGTTTTGCATCCGGAGCCATAAGCCTATTAACCATGAAAAAGGCCCGCAGATCGCGGGCCTTTTTCATTTAGTCGTCAAGCCAGGGTTCGGATATTGTTTCCTGTAAGGCCTTTTCTTCCATCCGTTGTTCAATGGCTCGTCTGGCGTGCAGCGCGCGGCGGGATGCCAGTTTTTTGTGTGATAGTTTCTCTTTTTCTTCAAACCCCATCAGTAGGTCGATGACCTCGCGCTGGGTTTGGTTTAACTCCTGTGTCTTCCGCAACATAAGCTGACTCCTGATCAGATGAAACGGTCAGTAATCCCGTCGCACAGTGCTGCTGGCATGGCCACGAGAATTCCTTCACTCCACACATCTCTTTTTTATAACAGAAATGTATCCATTTCAAACGCTTTTGATGCAGCTAATATTACCGTAGAAGATTTACAGAAAGGTGACAGTGGGCGGGCCGGATTAAGCGTCTTTGTCTAGCTCATCAATCCGGCGGAAGGGGAGGCGTTTATCATTCTGACGCAGTGAGCGCAGGCTGCGCTTAATGGTTTTCAGCTGGTCAATCACACCGGGCCCCAGTTTGATTGCGACACCCACGGCCAGTACATCAATGATGACCAGCTGCAGTACCCGAGAGGACATCAGGGCACTGAGGTCTTTGTCCTCTTCCAGGTCAATATGGATCGAAATATCGGCTAAATCTGCCAGTGGGGTATTACTGGGGCAGAGTGCAATCACGGTGGCACCGGTTTCACGTACCAGGGTAACCGTATGCAGCAGGTCTTTGGTGCGCCCGGTTTGAGAAATCGCCACGACCACATCGGTTTTGTCCAGCGATACCGCAGATATAGTCTGCATATGTGGATCAGAATAGGAGGCGGCCCGGACTTTTAAGCGGTGGAATTTATGTTCGGCATCATTACAGACCGGGGCGGAGGCACCAAAACCATAAAACTCAACACGGCTGGCTTTGGCCAGGGCGTTGATTGCCGCTTCCAGTGTGGCGGTATCCAGTTGCTCTTTGATATTCATTAGGTTGCCGATCATGGAGTCAAAGATCTTCTGCTTAAACTCCAGCACGGTATCGCGCGTATCCAGCGAGAATTGCTCAAAACTGGTGTTGCTGGCCAGCCCCTGTGCCAGCGTCAGTTTGAAATCCTGAAAGCCATCATAATTAAGCGCGCGACAGAATCTAACAACAGTCGGTTCGCTGACCTGTGCCTCTGTGGCCAGATCAACAATTCGCATGTGAATGACATCGTTCGGGCGCGCGAGCACAAAATCCGCTACTTTTTGTTCGGATTTACGCAGCAGGTGGCGGGCCTCGGAGATCGACTTCAGCAGGTTCATACTGTTCAAGGGATGTCCTCATAAAAACAAGCATGAAGAGTATACCAAGCTTCTTTCGGCAGGGTATATCTTTACGCGATTGCTGAGTTTCTCCAGGGCATGCTATTTTCAGAACCTGTTGAAGAGGAGACTGGTAAGTGAAACGTCGTCAATTACTTTCTGCCGCTGGCATGGCCACATTAGTCGGCGCAACCGGCATCAGTACTCAGGCACTGGCTCGTCCAGAGTTTCGTTGGAAAATGGTTACCACCTGGCCCAAGAACTTTCCCGGGCTTGGCACCGGCGCTAACTTCCTGGCTGATCTGATTAATCAGATGAGCGGTGGCCGGATCCAGGTAAAGGTTTACGGTGCCAAAGAGCTGGTGGGTGCGTTGGAAGTCTTTGATGCTGTTTCACGTGGAACAGCGGAAATGGGCCATGGCGCTGCATACTACTGGAAGGGTAAAAGTCGGGCAGCACAGTTCTTTTCAGCCGTGCCTTTTGGCCTGACAGCCCAAGAGATGAATGCTTGGCTCTATCATGGCGACGGCATGAAATTATGGCAGGAGGTGTATGAGCCGTTCGGGCTGGTGCCCGGTGCCGCCGGCAACACCGGGGTACAGATGAGCGGCTGGTTTAACCGGGAGATCGGTAGTGTCGAGGATTTGCAGGGATTAAAAATGCGTATTCCCGGCTTGGGTGGCGAGGTGCTTAAACGGGCCGGGGGTGTTCCGGTGCTGCTGCCCGGTGGGGAGATTTTCTCTTCCCTGCAGTCAGGCGCCATTGATGCCACCGAATGGGTAGGCCCTTACAACGATCTGGCGTTTGGTCTGCACAAGGCCGCCAAGTATTACTATTACCCGGGTTGGCATGAGCCAGGCACAACGCTTGAATGTTTTATCAATAAGCAAGCCCTGGAGACCTTGCCCAAGGACCTGCAAAGCATTGTACAGATGGCGTTGCGGGTTGCTAATCAGGATATGCTCGCCGACCTGACAGCCAAAAATAACAGGGCGCTGGAACAGTTGGTTAATGTGCATCAAGTGAATGTAAAACGCCTGCCAGATGATGTGCTTAATCGACTCCGTGGTTTATCGGAAGAGGTTGTGGCGGAAGAGGCAGCAAAAGACCCGCTGACTCAGAAGGTGTTTGATTCATACTTGAAATTTCGTGATCAGGTTGTGCCCTGGCATCGAATTTCAGAGCAAGCGTATATGGCGGCGCGGCAACCTGACTAACCGAACACCTGCTCGGGCAACCAGGTTGCCAGACCGGGCCAGAAACCCAGCAACAGCAAGATGCTCAGTTGTATGATGATAAATGGCACCACGCCGCGATAGATCTGCGGCGTGGAGATTGATTCTGGGGCAACGCCACGCAGATAGAACAGGGCAAAACCAAACGGTGGTGTCAGGAACGAGGTTTGCAGGTTAAGGGCAATCATAATACCTAGCCAGATTGGGTCCAGTCCCATGCTTAACAGAATGGGGGCCACAATCGGCAGTACGACAAAGGTGATCTCGATAAAATCGAGGAAAAAGCCCAGCAGGAAGATAACTAACATCACCAGGATAACCGCCGTGACAGTGCCGCCGGGTAGCGCTTCCAGCCAACCCCTGATCAGTTCGTCCCCACCCAGACCACGAAAAACCAGGGAGAATACAGAGGCACCAATCAGAATCATAAATACCATGCTGCTGATCTGGGTTGTTTCTCGCATGGTGTCCTGCAATACCTGTTTGTTCAGATTGCCTTTGCTTAGCGCTAACAATAAGGCACCCGTTGCACCGACGGCTGCCGCTTCTGTCGGCGTAGCATAGCCAGCCAGAATCGAGCCAAGTACCAATACAATCAGTGCAACCGGTGGTAGCAATGCTAGTAGCCATTCGCGGCAGGCTAAGGGCGATGTAACGCTGTGGTTGGCGGCAGGCATGATGGTGGGGCGCGTCCAGGCGATAATGATCAGGTAGGTGATATAGGCGGTGACCAGGAGTACACCGGGCAGCAGTGCCCCTAAGAATAGATCGCCAACCGTGACGGTTTCTGGACTAAAAATACCCTGCTCGAGCTGAGATTGCTGATAGGCAGAGGCGATGACATCGCCTAACAGAATCAGCACAATCGAAGGGGGGATAATCTGACCCAGCGTGCCAGAGGCACAAATAGTGCCGCAGGCAATACTGGGCGCATAGCCGCGTTGTAGCATGCTGGGTAATGATAGCAGGCCCATGGTCACCACTGTCGCACCGACAATTCCGGTGCTGGCTGCCAGTAAGGCGCCGACTAGGGTGACCGATACGCCCAGTCCGCCGGGCAGGGTGCCAAACAGTTGGCTCATTGCCAGTAGCAGCCTTTCAGCGATGCGGGTCTTTTCCAGCATCACGCCCATAAAGACAAATAGCGGTACCGCAATCAGTACGGGATTCTGCATGATGCTAAATATACGGTTTGGTAATGCCTGCAAAAACACCGGGTCAAATACGCCCAGGTAATCACCAACCGCAGCAAACAGCAGGGCGCTGGCGGCCAGAGAAAAAGCGACCGGATATCCCAGTAGCAGTACCATAAAAGTGACGGCAAACATCACCAGAGGCAGCAGATCAATCATGCCGGGTCTCCGCTGCGGTTGTCAGCAATAGCCAGTTGCGGCCCAGCTCCGCCAATCCCTGCAATAGCAGCAGCACCGGCAGCAGTAACAGGCAGCTTTTTAAAAGGTAGAGGTATGGCAGCCCGCCGGTTTGCTGAGAGCTTTCCTGAATCGCCCAAGCGGCGGCTACATAGTCCCAGGCAAAATAAAACAGCACAATGCAGACCGGAAATAATATAAGCAGGGTGCCAAACAGATTCACACGTGCCTGGCAGTGCGGCGATGACGGCCGAAATAGAATATCTACCCGAACGTGTTTGTCATGTTTTAGGGTGTATGCAGCCCCCAGCATAAAAATCAGGCTATGCAGATAGGTCGTCGTTTCCTGCAGGGCAATGTTGCCGCTGGTAAAGGCATAGCGCAGCACAACTACAGCGAAACTCACCAGCACGAGTGCCAAGGTCAGCCAGGCAACTGTCCGGCCAATAGCTTCATTTATCTGGTCTAAAAGCAGGACTGTTTTGGACAGAAAAAAACGCATCTAGCGAACTCGGAGGAGAACATTTTGTTGGCGATTATAACGACAATAGGCAGTAAAAGCTGTGTTATCAGGGAGATAAAGCCTGCAATGGTTTTTAAAAACGGTACAATAGGCGCATCAAAGTAATACGGTGTGAGCGATGACAGATCAGGTGCAAAATCAGCCCCTTGGTGGCCTGCAGGATTGGCAATTGCTGGCGCTGGCAGCGGCAATTACAGAACGTATGTACCCTAACTTCGCGCTGTTTTCCCGACTGCTGGAATTCGGCGAGTTGGATCGTGTGCGTAGGGTAATAGACGGGGTCTGGGATGCCGTCAGCGGTACCGGTGCCAAAATGAACTTTGATGTTCAGTTACCCCATATTGAACAGAATATTCCGGATCTGGAAGAGTTTGATATGTATGGGGCAATTCCGGCACGCGATGCCATTCTTGCTCTGTGTTGTACCCTCAATACCGCGATCCAGCCTGAGCCTTCTGAAGTGGATGACATTATCCAGTTGTCACGTGAAACAGTGGCTGGCTTTATCGAACTGAATGCAGATGATCAGCTGTCTGATGAAGAGCTGGTTCGTCTAATCAATACCCATGACTTGATGCTGCAGGAGGATGATTTCCTGGCCGACTGTCTCGAACTGTTGGTATCGACTCAGTCTAAGGCTAAAGTGATTCAGCAATTGCGAGCACTGGCCGCTAATGACGGTTACAGCAATATTGGTATCTCCGATAGCGAGTAAGTCCCGTGTTGCGAATAGGTCTTATTTTATTGGTAATCCCGGCCGTGCTGATTATTGGTTTGTATTTCAGTGAGCTGAATGAAGTGCAGGCCTGTCTGGATCAGGGTGGGTCATGGCACTATCAGGTTGGTGTTTGCGATCTTGAAAAATCACACCCATTCGTCCCTTTTTTGGTGCGTTATCCGCTTCTGGTAAATGGCGGCATGTTGCTTAGCTGCCTGGGGCTGTTGCTCTGTGTGGTGGGGTTGTACCGACCTAAAGCTTAGGAACTATCATGTGGCGTAAATTTCTCTATCTGTTGTTTGGCATGCTGGTCGCGGGTGTGTTCCTGCTGTGGCTCAGCAAAAGCACCTGGTTGCCTGAGTGGAACGCCAAACTGTCAGAGCAGGCTCAGACCTTTCGTAGTGAAGGTTTACAGCTGGGGCAACAACACGATCAGGCGTTTTGCCTGGCAGAGTCATTGCAACGCTTTAATCAGTGTTCCGGGTTTGCCTGTACGGTGAATCACGGCATTTTGCTGAAAGCCTGTTTGCAGGAAGCGGCGCCTACGCCGGGATTTTGTGATCAGGTGCCAGCGTTTAATGACACGCCCAGTGAAGATGATAAAAGCTGGGCAAGGGATTACTGCTGGCAACGCGATGTGCGGGGTGACGGATGCAAATTGCTGATGCGTCAGCAGCAGTATTTTTGTTCGGGAATGAACGACGAGTTACCCGATAGTAAGTACTAGCTTACCTGTAACTCTACCTGTTTTGCTGTCGGAGAAGGCTTTACCTGCTTGCTCCAGCGGGTAGCTACCTGCCAGTTTCAGTTGCAATTTTTTATCTGCATACAGGCCAGCCAGCTGATCTAGTTGACGGCTGTCCGGCTCTACCCGGATTGGCTGTACATTCACCCGCATTTTTCCTCCTGCTGCTATCACGTCATCTTTGGTGACTGTGGGCAGGGTGATCAGAGTGCCACCGGGTTTGACGCACTTCAGTGCTTCAATGCCGGTGGCACCGCCAACCCCATCAAGTACTAAATCGACGTTATTCACGTGATGCGTGATATTGTCATCGTGGTAATCAATCACCACATCAGCGCCTAATGATTTGAGAAATTCATGGTTACGTGTCGAGGCCGTCGCGATCACACGTGCGCCGGTCCATTTGCCGAGCTGTATTGCAAGGTGGCCGACGCCACCAGCACCTGCAAGCACCAATAATTGCTGGTCGGGTTTAAGTTGGCCCTTACTGAATAAAGCCTGCCAGGCGGTGAGGCCGGCCAGACCAAGGCCACCAGCCTCTATGATTGGTAGTTCTGCAGGGCGGTGGCTAATCTGGTCCGCGGGTGCTGCCAGGTATTCAGCAAAACAGCCGGCACGTTGTGGGAAATTGATAAAGCCGAATACTTCATCTCCTGGAGCAAACTCGGTGACATCGTCGGCCGCTGCCTCTACTGTACCGGCGAACTCCCAGCCCGGTATAAAGGGTAATTCGCCAATAAAGGGTGCAGCACCGCCTCCGGCACAGGTTTTCCAGTCAATTGGGTTCACGCCGGCAGCATGGTTGCGCACCAGTACCTGACCCGGTTGTAGCGTTGGCACAGGCAGGTCAAGGTAGTTGAGTTGCTCGGTGGAACCAAACTGTTCAATCTGTATCGCTTTCATATAATGTTCCGTCGCGGGTTAGCTGAATCGATGCAGCCGAATTAAAGGTTTTTTGTTAGGCTAGCCCTGCTGCTAAGGTTAGCCTTCTATCTCAGTGACCGACAAGCAGCAAAACGGGTTCCCAAATATTCTGATAATTAAATAAGGCGAAATTCATGTATTTGGCAATAGTGGAACAAGTGCTGTTCTGGGGTGGTCTACTGGTGTTTCTGGTTTCTCTGGCAATGTATGCAGGCCGCACCCGTGATGTTAAATCGTTGTTCTATTTCTGGCGACCTACGATGGAACTCACTGTTAAAGAGTTTAACGTGAATCGGGTTGGATTGGGCATGATGGTTGTGGCTGTTGTTATCAGGCTGGCAAATTTTGTTTTGAATTGAGGTGTTATGCGAGGTAATCCGTTTACCGGTGCCGGGTATTTGGTTAAAGGGCTGAAGATGCTGCCTGACCCGGAAATCAGGCCGTTTGTGCTGGTACCCCTAACCATTAATGTTGTGTTGTTTATCGCGGCGCTCTGGCTACTGTTCAGTCATATGGGCAGTTGGATTGACTATCTGCTGAGTTTTCTGCCGGGCTGGGCTGGATTTCTCCACTGGTTGCTGTGGCCGTTGTTTGCTCTGATGGTGCTGCTGCTGGCGTATTACAGTTTTTCTATCTTTGCCAACCTGATAGCTGCGCCGTTTAATGGCTTTTTGTCCGAGAAGGTAGAAAAGCGCTTGCGGGGTGAGTTGGTGGTGGATGAGGGTTGGCAGGCATTACTGGCGATTATTCCGCGTTCTATTCAGCGAGAACTGGCCAAGTTAGTGTACTACCTGCCCCGTGTGTTGTTGCTGTTGATCGTATCGTTTATCCCGGTCATCAATATTATCTCTCCACTGCTATGGCTTTGGTTTGGTGCCTGGATGATGGCGATCCAGTATTGTGATTATCCAATGGATAACAACAACGTCAGTTTCCGGCAGATGAAAGTGATGCTGAAGCAGGAGCGCCTCACGGCGATCGGTTTTGGCGGTTTGGTTCAGGCGGGTATGCTGGTGCCGTTGCTGAATTTGCTAATCATGCCGGCAGCGGTGGTGGGTGCGACCATCTATTGGGTTGAGGCGCATGCCAGCAGAGAGCGACCCTTGTCAGCAGGCCCAGAAGCACAGCTGGAACGGTTTAACTGATTTTTACTAGGTCGTTGTCGTCCTGATGGCTCAGCATCTCGGTCGGAAAGTGACAGCAGAAGGTACTGCCCTGGTTCAGCTTACTGTTGATGGTCAGCTCACCGCCATGGCGAACCAAGACATGCTTAACGATCGCCAGGCCCAGTCCGGTACCGCCACTGGCAGAAGAGCGACTCTCGTCCACGCGGTAGAAGCGTTCTGTCAGGCGTGGCAGATGGATCGATTCTATGCCGGGGCCGTTATCTGTGACGGCAAAGTGGCCGCCCTTAGCGTCTACCCACCAACGGATGCTGATGTCGCCCCCGGTCTGGGTATAACGCACCGCGTTAAATACCAGGTTGGAAAAGGCGCTGTGTAGCTCCACTTCTTGACCGCACAGGTCAAATTTCTGATCCATTTCCAGTTTGAAGTTTTGCTGTTTGTCACGCCCGAGTTCTTTGGCGGCATCCAGAATATGGCGCAGTATCGAGTGGATCTGAATTGGCTGTTCTGATGAAACTGCCTGACTGGCTTCCAGCCGAGACAGCAGCAGTAGGTCGGAGACCAAATTTTCCATTCGCCGTGCCTGCTGTTGCATCGCCTTCAGGCCGCGCTGCATATGCTGTGGCATCTCATTATCAAGGAAGGTTTCCAGATAACCGCGAATTACGGTCAGCGGTGTGCGCAGTTCATGGGACGCATTAGCGACAAAGTCCTGTCGGGTCTGCTCCAGTCGAATGAGACGCGAAACGTCGCGCGCTACCAGTAATCGGTCGCCATCTCCAAAGCGGGTAATCTGATATTGGATGCTGAATTCGGATTTGACCGGAGAAGGCAGGGTGATGGGATCGGTATACTGGCCACGGTTGTAGTAACGGATAAAGCGCGGATCTCGCAGTAAATTCATCACCGGTCTGCCGCGATCTGTCAGCGGTCTGAGCCCCAGCAGTCGGCTGGCGGTTTCGTTCCACCATTCCATATTGTTGTTACGGTCGATAATGATGATGGCGTCGGGTAATGCAGACGAGGACTGTTGGAAGCGGTCAATCACCCCACGTAGCAGGGTTTCCCGACTGTTCTGTCGCCGTTGCAACCGGGATAGACCATCAAACAGTTCGCCCCAGCGGCCTTTGCTTTCTGGCAGTTCTGCCTGGTCATCATTGTTGTGCACCCAGTTACTCAACTGACGGAAGCGGCGCAATTCCAAAATGGACCAGACCAGTAGGGCTATTGCCAGGGTCCAGCCAGGGGCATCGAGCAGAAACCCCACTGCCAGCGCAATGACGCTAATCAGTCCCAGACGGAAAAACAGATTGTGGTTGGCAGAGCCCATATACGATGCTTATTTCCTGTCAGGCAACACTGGATGAAAAGCGATAGCCGGTGCCGCGTACTGTCTGCACTAGGTAATCGTGACGGTTGCCCAGGGCCTTGCGCAAGCGGCGGATATGCACATCAACCGTTCGTTCCTCCACATAGACGTTGCCACCCCAGACCATATCCAGCAGCTGGCTGCGCGAGTATGCACGGTCCTGATGCGTCATGAAGAACTGTAGCAGACGAAACTCGGTGGGACCTAGTTCAATCGGCGTGCCCTCTGCAGTCACTCGGTGTGATACCGGATCCAGCGTCAGTTCGTCCACCGAAACCGGCTCTTCAACCCCGATAGGAGTACTGCGGCGGAGTACTGCTTTCAGGCGGGCCACCAGCTCGCGGGGTGAAAATGGTTTGGTAATATAGTCATCGACACCGACATCCAGACCCTTGATCTTATTATCTTCATCGGTTTTGGCGGTGAGCATAATAATGGGCAGGTCGGCGGTGGCCTCTTCCTTGCGCAGGCGACGGGCAAACTCGATACCGGTGGTGCCGGGCATCATCCAGTCCAGCAGCAGCATATCCGGCTTGTCATCCACGATCATGGCGTGGGCGGTATTGGCATTATCGGCTTCCAGGCACTGATAACCTGCCATCTCCAGAGCCACGGCAATCATTTCTCGGATTGGTGCCTCGTCATCAACGATCAGTACGCGTTTCGCAGGTGACATTGAATGTTCTTCCCTTGGTTACGGTTTCTACGAGGCCTATTACAAGACAATAGTGTTACACAAATATGACATTGATGACGTTCGCAGGCCGTATCTGCTGTTTTACGTTGATTTGAGTAGGAAGTGCAGCAGCACACCGAGAAAAATAGCCAGACCGGCATAGTGGTTGTTGAGGAATGCTTTAAAGCAACGCTCTCTACCGCGGTGGCGAATTAACTGCTGCTGGTAGACAAACAGACCGGCGGCGGTCATCAGCCCGGCATAGTAGATAAAGGACAGCTCACGCTGAACACCCAGTAAAATCAGGCTTAACAGAGTGGTTATCTGCAGCAGGCCGATAGCCAGCCGATCTGCATCACCAAACAGGATCGCCGTGGATTTTACGCCGATCTTCAGATCATCATCCCGATCGACCATGGCGTACATGGTGTCATACGCCACTGTCCAGAGCACAGTGGCGATGTAGATCAGCCAAGCATAGGGTGGCACGGTTTGGGTGACCGCAGAAAAGGCCATCGGAATTGACCAGGCAAAAGCGGCACCCAGCACCACCTGAGGCAGGTAGGTGTAACGCTTCATAAATGGATAACAGGATGCCAGCAGCAGGCCGCCAACCGATAGCAGGATGGTCTCCTTATTGGTAAACAGCACCAGAATAAAAGCCAGTAGCATCAGCCCGGCAAACAGCAGCAGGGCTTCTCTCGGCGTGACCCGCCCGGTAGGTAATGGACGATTGGCGGTGCGTTTGACATAACCGTCTATTTTGCGGTCAGCAAAATCATTGATGACACAGCCAGCGGCGCGGGTCAGGACTACGCCCAGCGTAAAAATCAGCAGCAGCTTGATGCTGGGGATACCCCCTGAGGCTAGCCATAGTGCCCAGTAAGTAGGCCATAGCAGCAGATAGGTGCCAATCGGCTTATCCATCCGGGTAAGCAACAGGTAGTTGTCGAACTTTTCTTTCCAGCGGGATTGTGCAGCGGGCATCTCGGCAGACATGGTAAGCCTAGTGTTATTGCTGTGATATGAATGAGCCTAGTTTACCTGCTGCAGTGGGGTCAGGAAAACCTCGCATACCAGCAGCGGTTTTTCTTGCAAATAGAATACTGAGCGCCGCGCCCATAAAGGGCTGTCATCCATTGGTATGCGGCAGATCTGTAACGGGCCGCGTCGCATCCCGGGGGTGCTGAACAGCAGGCTGCCTAAAGAACGGTTGCCCAGATGGCGGAGTCGACGTTGCGCGCCAGTGAGTGTTTTTGCCGGAATCAGAGAGCGGGCATACACCCAGGGTTGGCCCTGGCCGAGTAATTGCACCTCGCGGATCAGCGCAACCTGGCGGCTACGCATGCCGAGGGCCTGGGCTTCAGAACGCGTTGGTCGGCCCCATTGCTGGCGGATAACCCGAACTTCGAAATCGCCCTGGCTTAAGCGCACCAGACGCTGCGTCAGAGAGCTGCTATCCATCAGCCAGCCTTGCCAATAGTGCGGTGCCAACAGGGCATAAGCACGACGCAGGGCAGTCCAGCGAGTATCAAAACGCTGGTGGTCAAGGGCAGTTGGAATTGCCAAATCGAGCTCCTTTGCAGCAAGGGCGACATCTTACCAAAAACACCTGCTGGAGACAGTAGGCAGCGGGCTGTTCCTGACTTAAACTAGGCCGATGCAAACCTATCCTCACCCCTTACCCGCCGACCTGGCGCTGTCTCGCAGCCGGAACTGGGTCGATCAGATGGTCATTGGCCTCAATCTATGCCCGTTTGCGGCACCTGACCAGCGTGCAGGTCGGGTGCGTTATGCGTTGTCTGACGCAGAGGGTATGGCAACAGCCGTGGCGGACTTTCTGGTTGAGCTGGAACGCATTCAGCAGGCTGACGCGTCTGACATTGCCACCACGCTATTGATTCTGAACCGCACAGGCGAAGCGTTTGAGACCTATCTTGACCTGCTGGACCAGTGTCAGGGCGCCTTGCAACAGGCCGGCCTTGAGGGGGTATTCCAGTTGGCGAGTTTTCATCCCCGCTACTGTTTTGCCGGAGTCGATGCCGATGATCTCAGTAACTGGACTAATCGTTCGCCACTGCCGATGATACATCTGATCCGGGAGGGGCAGATGAGCCGGGTTTTGGCGCATTACCAAGCGGTGGAAGAGATTCCGGAACGCAACATTGAACGGCTCAGGACGATGGGGCGTGCGGGGTTGCTGCAGCACTGTCCGGTGCTGGCGGAGTATTGGCCGGAGGCGAAACCGCAGCTATAAATAACCACGCAGGAGCGTGGTTATTTATATACGTCAGAGTTTAAGCTTCGCCCTGATCTTCTTCAGGCTCGGTACCTTGTACCGCCGCTTGTTTAATGGTTTGCAGGCTGCTGTGGCGCACATCTGTACCACTGACCATATAGATCAGTTGCTGGGACATGCTGCGGGCGTGATCACCCATCCGCTCCAGGCTACGCAACACCCAGATTACATTCATGATACTGGAGATCGAACGCGGGTCTTCCATCATAAACGTCACCAGAGAACGCATGGCAGAGCGGTACTCTTGGTCTACTGATTTATCCATCTTGGCCACTTTGTAGGCCAGCTCAGTATCATTCCGGGCGTATGCAGTGAGGACGTTTTTCACCATCTCGCGCACCAGATTGCCAATATGACGCACCTCCTGATACCCCCGAGGTGACTGACCCTCTTCCACCAGTTCAATGGCGTGGCGACAGATACGGCTGGCTTCATCGCCCATGCGCTCTAGGCTGGTTACGGCCTTGGAGACCGAGATGATCAGACGCAGGTCACTGGCGGCTGGCTGGCGCCGGGCGATGGTGGTAGCGATCTGCTCGTCGATCAGAATCTCCATCTCGTTAGTCTGGTTGTCCGCTTTGCGGGACTGTTCTGCCAGATTGCTATCGCTGGTCAGCAGTGCCTCGATGGCGTCATGGACCTGGCGCTCAACGATGCCACCCATTGTCAGCAACAGGGTGCGGATCTGTTCCAGCTCTTCATTGAACTGCTGGGAAATATGGCTTGAATAATCGCCTTTGAATTCCACGATAAATCTCCTAATTACCCTGAATTAACCGTAACGACCGGTGATGTAATCTTCGGTCTGCTTTTTATCCGGATTGGTGAACAGTGCATCGGTGGCACCAAACTCAATCAGATCTCCCATGTACATAAAGGCGGTGTAATCGGAGACTCGTGCCGCCTGCTGCATGTTGTGAGTCACGATCACGATGGTGAAATCCTTTTTCAGTTCGTGGATCAGCTCTTCGATCTTCAATGTGGAGATTGGGTCCAGTGCCGACGCCGGCTCATCCAGTAGCAAAACTTCCGGCTTCACTGCGATGGTACGGGCAATCACCAGACGCTGCTGCTGGCCACCGGACATGCCTAATGCGCTTTCATGCAGGCGGTCTTTTACTTCATCCCATAGTGCCGCAGAACGCAGTGCCCACTCGACGGTTTCATCCAGTACCCGTTTCTTGTTGATGCCCTGAATGCGCAGGCCGTAAGCGACGTTTTCATAGATCGATTTCGGGAACGGATTGGGTTTCTGGAATACCATGCCAACCCGGCGTCTCAGCTCCGCGATATCGACGCCGCGGTCATAGATATTGGCATCTTCCAGCATGATCTGGCCGGTGATATGACAATCGTCGACTAGATCATTCATACGGTTAAAGCAGCGCAGCAGCGTTGATTTACCGCAACCGGACGGGCCGATAAAAGCGGTTACGCGGTGCTTGGGAATCTGCATATCGATGCCATGCAACGCTTCATTGTCGCCATAGCAAAGGCGCAGATCTTTGACTTCCAGCGCCAGGGTTTCATCCGCCAGGTCCAGGGTGCGTTTATCGCGCTGCATGGACGCAATATCAATGGCATGAGTTTTTACTTCACCGGTCATGTTAGATACCTTCATTGTTCGGTCCGACTCCGTTACATTTCAAGCGCTTTGTATTTTTCACGCAGATGGTTGCGGATTGCGATAGCTGATAGGTTCAGCAGGGCAATCACCGCTACCAGCAGCAGCGCAGTTGCGTAAACCAGCGGCCGGGCCGCTTCAACATTGGGGCTTTGGAAGCCCACATCATAGATGTGGAAGCCCAAGTGCATAAATTTTTGATCCAGATGCAGGAATGGGTAGTTGCCATCCAGCGGCAGGCTGGGCGCCAGTTTGACTACGCCGACCAGCATTAGAGGTGCGACTTCACCGGCAGCACGGGCAATCGCCAGAATCACACCGGTCATGATGGCCGGGCTGGCCATGGGAATCACCACCTTCATCAGGGTTTCAAATTTGGTCGCCCCCAGTGCCAGTGAGCCTTCGCGAATCGCCCGCGGAATACGGGTCAGCCCCTCTTCGGTGGCGACAATCACGACCGGCAGCGTCAGCAGTGCCAGGGTAATGGAAGCCCACATCAGGCCGGGAGTACCGAAGGTCGGCGAGGGTTTGGCGGCGGCAAAAAAAGCATCGTCTATGTGTCCACCCAGGAAGTAGACAAAGAAACCCAAACCAAATACACCGTAGACAATTGAGGGTACGCCCGCCAGATTGTTCACCGCAATACGAATCACTCGGGTGATAAAACCCTGTTTGGCATATTCACGCAGGTAGACGGCTGCAATCACGCCAAACGGCGTCACGATGACCGACATGATGATTACCATCAGGACGGTACCGAAGATCGCCGGGAAGATACCCCCTTCAGTATTGGCCTCGCGGGGTTCGTCACTGACAAACTCCCACAGCTTGGCCGCATAATGTGTCAGCTTGTTGCCGACATGCATGTCATTAGGCAGGAAGGCGCGCACGACTGAGGATAAGCGGAATTCAACCATGTTTCCGTTGGCAATTTCCGCCACCACACTGTCGCGGTTGATGGCGTTGTATAGATCTAGCAGCTCGGTCTGCAAGTGTTGATAATCGGCATCCAGTTCCTGGCGACGATCGGCAATCTCCTGCAGGCGCTGTGGGTCGTTAATGCCCTTCAGCTCAAGCGAACGTTCTTTAAGGCGCAGGCGCTCCAACTCGTAGTTGATGGCACCGATATCACCCTTTTCGATTGCTTTGATTTGATCGTAAATGCCCAGAGCGCGTTCAATGCGCTGCTGGAACTGTTGCCACAACTCAGTATATTCGGCGGTTTTTTCATAGCCGTCATATTGAGCGACCAAGTTGCCATCTTCTTTCAGGCCGCGTAAGTAGCCGTAAAAATTACCCCATTCGCGACGCTCTGCTGCAAACAGCATCTCAGGTTGCGACATATCAGACAGGTGAGCATCCAGTACCCAGATAAAGTCGGTACCGCCATGGTCTCGGTTACCGATTTTTATCAAGGTGCGTGGCATTTCGAGCACGCCCTCTGGTACCTGTACACCGCTATCGCGCAACTGCTCGGCAGAGATGAGCTTGGTCTGCACCCGCTCACCTACCAGGCGAGTGGTATTGCCATTTTGGTTGTAGTTGGCCTGATAAATATCAGCGGGCCAGAAGTGTCCCAAACCACGTACCGCGATCAGCGACAGTAGACCGACCACCATGATCAGCGAGATAGCCACCGCCCCGGCATTCAGCCAGACCCAGGGTGCGCCGGATTTGGTCCATTCAGAAAAAGAGTAACGCATCAATCCAATCCTCAGTCACACAGGGTTACAGTGAGCCATATTTCTTGCGCAGGCGCTGGCGGACGGTTTCGGCTATCGTATTCACCACAAAGGTGAACAGGAAGAGCACGAATGCTGCCAGGAATAGAATCCGGAAGTGGGTACTGTCGACTTCAGATTCTGGCATCTCTACCGCAATATTGGCTGCCAGGGTGCGCATCCCTTCAAAGATGTTGGCATCCATGATGGGGGTATTACCGGTCGCCATCAGGACAATCATGGTTTCCCCCACCGCACGACCCATACCGATCATCACGGCAGAGAAAATACCCGGACTGGCGGTCGGCATGACGACCCGCACCAGGGTTTGCCAGGGTGTTGCCCCCAGCGCCAGTGAGCCATAAGACAGATGCTTCGGCACAGCGAAAATGGCGTCTTCCGTGATGGAGAAGATGGTTGGAATAACCGCAAAACCCATGGCGAGACCTACCACCAGCGCATTACGCTGATCGTAAGGAATACCCAGCTCGTTGGTGACCCAGTAACGCATCTCGGTACCAAACAGCACTTGTTCAATGCCGGGAGCAATCCAGAAGCTGAACATGGTTGCCAGCATCACCACTGGAATCAACAGCGCAGCATCCCAGCCCTCTGGAATCAGGTAGCGCAGGGTTTTTGGCGCATTGGCCCAGGCAAAGGCAAAGCCAAGGATAGAGGCCGGAACCACCAGCAAGGTGACAAAGATGCCCGCCAGGTTTACCTCGATAAACGGTGCCAGCCATAAACCAGCCAAGAACCCGAGGATGACCGTGGGCAGTGCCTCCATTAACTCGATGAAGGGTTTTACCTTGCGGCGCATCGACGGCACCATAAAGTAGGCGGTGTAGATTGCACCACAAATCGCCAGCGGCGTTGCCAGCAGCATGGCGTAAAATGCGGCTTTCAAGGTGCCAAATGCCAGCGGCATCAGGCTGTATTTAGGTTCGAAATCGTTGTTAGAGGCAGAGGACTGCCAGATAAACTCTGGCTCTTCATAGCCTTCGTACCAGACCTTTTCCCACAGCGCACTCCAGGAAACTTCCGGATGCTCATTGTGGATCTGCCACAGCGAGACCATGCCATCCTGTTCCAGCAACAACGCATCAGAACGGGGCGACAGAGCGGATTGCTGAGCACCACGTTGCAGGATCTGCTCACTCATAGAGGTACGCGCGGCAGTGGTGTTGTAAAAGTCGATCTGACCCAGCTGGTTCAGGGTGATAAAACCTTTACGACGATGCTCTAGAGCGATGGTGCTGATACTGGAGTTATGGGCGCTAAAACTGCGTACCTTGGTTAATTGCCAGGCATTGTTTTCATCACGTACCAAAAACCACTGGGAGATGGTGCCCTGATCATCGCCGACGAGGAGCGAGTTGCCACCCAGCAGCAGTCGGAAGTCGGTGATACGGCCCTTGCTGGCCTCGATCACCTGGCTCACATCAGCGCCGTTACCGGTTTCCAGCTCTACCACAGCCAGTTTGTTTTTCGGCCCCGCCACCAGCAGCCAGTGCTGATCCGGAGTCAGTTGCAATCGGGTCGCCTGCAGGCCAATGCTGGGCAGGGTGCTGGTAGTGATATCGACTTCGATTTCTTCAGTGATCAGATTTTCCGTCAGGATCAGACGGGTACTGCTCAATTGCTCCTGGGTGCCACCAATCAGTGCCCAGTTTTCTTCATAACCATTCAGCGCCAGAACTTCGAGCGGCAGATCACTGACGTTGATCGGTTCAGCACCGAATGGGTACTCAATGCGTGGGGTAATTACCCGCACACCGTTCGGATAAGTGGACTTATAAGCATGTTTGTACACCAGTGCCTGACCATTACTCAGACCAAGCGCGAAGGTGTTGCTGTTGTCGGATGCCAGAGCAAAACTGGTAATGTTGGTGTCTAGCGGCAGCTCAGCTGTCACCTTGTCGATGACCTTGCCAGAGCGGGAATCAAAGAACACCATCTGCCCTTGATCCGTTACCCGTAGACCAATCCGGACCTGTTCTTCCAACGCCAGATACAGGGTTTTCCCTTCGCCGGGGACGGCATAGGGTTGCACTTCTGCATCCTGTTCCTGCCAAGGCTCAATGCTGGCTGACTGAAACAGCGGCAATACTTCATACAGAAGGTAGAAAAAGATCAGCAGGATAGCAACGATGACGCTGATACCCCCAAACGCGATACCGCCAGAGGCGATTTTGTCTTTCAAGGCGCGCAGGTTACGGTGCCGCCGGGCGCTACCTGAATTGAAGTTCAGATCAGGTGCTGTAAGTTTTTCTGAGCTCATAACGCGGGAGTCCAAGAGGGCTGGCCTAGTTTGGGCGCTAGAATATTACGTGTTTGTTACAGCATTGTGACAAACACGCAGAAACAAAACAGGGGAGCCGAAGCTCCCCTGAATACCGGTGCTGCAGGGTTACATGCCCAGTGCTTTCATCTGCTTTTCAACCACAGAGGCTGGCAGTGGGATGTAGCCATCTTTAACAACGACTTCTTGACCGACTTTAGACATCACCATCTTCAGGAACTCTCGATCCAGAGGTGACAGAGCCTGACCTGGCTTCTTGTTGACGTAGACATACAGAGAGCGCGCCAGTGGGTAAGTACCATTCAGAGCGTTTTCCGGAGTCGCTTCTACGAAGTCAGTCCCCGCTTTTTTGGTCAGCGGCAGAGCACGTACAGAGGCAGTTTTGTAACCGATACCGGAGTAACCGATTGCGTTCAGTGTGGTGGACACAGACTGTACCACTGACGCAGAACCTGGCTGCTCATTCACGTTGTTTTTGAAGTCGCCTTTACACAGCGCTTTCTTCTTGAAGTAACCGTAAGTGCCGGATACTGAGTTACGACCGAACAGCTGCACGGATTTGTCGGCCAGTGCACCAGTGACACCTACCTGACCCCAGGTAGAAGCATCTTCAGCAGCGCCACACTTACGGGTAGAAGAGAAGATAGCGTCGACCTGAGGAATCGTCAGGCCAGCAATTGGGTTGTCTTTGTGTACAAACACCGCCAGCGCATCGATGGCAACGGCTACAGGCGTCGGTTTGTAACCATATTTTTTCTCGAATGCTTCAATCTCTTTGTCCTTCATTTTACGCGACATAGGACCGATGTTTGAGGTGCCTTCCGTCAGCGCTGGTGGTGCAGTAGAAGAACCGGCAGCCTGGATCTGTACGTTTACATTCGGGTAGTTACGTTTGAACTCTTCAGCCCACAACGTCATCAGGTTAGCCAGGGTGTCAGAGCCTACGCTGGACAGGTTACCTGATACGCCAGAAGCCTTTTCGTATACTGGCAGGTTAGGGTCCAGCTGATCAGAAGCCTGAGCGGTGACACATGCAGCAGACAGTGCTACTGCAGCAAAAATCTTCTTCATTGGTTTCATGTCGAACTCCAGTTTGTTCGTTTAAGTACGTCAATGGCGGCCACTATACGGAGCCAAGATGACAGTAATGTGACATGAAAATGCGTTTTTTCAGGCGAAAAACCAGTAGCCCACAGCGATTGCGGCGATGATGCCGGCTAGGTCAGCGGTGAGGCCGCAGGCAATGGCATGTCGGGTATGACGAATGCCTACAGCGCCGAAATATACTGCCAGCACATAGAAGGTGGTCTCGGTGGATCCCTGTATCACTGAAGCGAGGTAGGCGGCGAAGGAATCCACGCCATGGCTATGCATGGTTTCCAGCATCATGGCGCGGGCCCCCGAACCTGAGAAGGGTTTCATAATGGCGGTGGGCAGTGCATCGGCAAACCGGGTATCCATGCCCAGCGCAGCGACCCCTTCGCGTAATAACCAGATCAGGCCGTCCAGGGCGCCGCTGGCACGCAGCACACCAATCGCTACCAGCATTGCTAGCAGGTACGGAATAATCGTGATGGCGACCTCAAAACCCTGTTTAGCCCCTTCGATAAACTGCTCATATACATTGACCTTGCGCCAGTGGGCCAGCAATAGAAAGCCGATGATGGCACTGAAAATCAGCAGATTCCCGGTGAGACTGGACTGGCGTTGGAGCTCGTCTGCCCCTAGGGTGGAAAAGTAGCCAATAAAGGCCAGTAACAGGGCGACAAAGCCACCTAAATAAAGCAATACGGTGCGTTGTAGCAGGTTGATTCGTTGTACCAGACTGACCGCCAGCAAACCTGCCAAGGTGGAGCAGCTGGTGGCGATCAGTATTGGAATAAACACCGAGGTTGGATCAGCGGCACCTTGCTGCGCTCGGTATAGAAAAATAGTGATGGGAAACAGGGTCACAGATGAGGTATTCAGCACCAGAAATAGAATCTGGGCATTGCTGGCCGTGTGTTTGTGCGGGTTGAGTTGCTGCAGGTCCTGCATCGCTTTCAGGCCCAATGGGGTCGCGGCATTGTCCAACCCCAGCATATTCGCCGACAGGTTCATGGTCATGGAGCCAATCGCCGGATGGCCCTTGGGCAGTTCCGGCATTAACCGGGTAAATAGGGGGGTGACCGCCAGTGCTAGCTTATCTACCAGACCGGAGGCTTCGGCCAGCTTCATCATCCCTAGCCAGAAGGCAAGGGTGCCTATCAGGCCAATGGCCAACTCTACAGTGAGTGCCGACATATCAAAGGTGGCCTGTACCAACTGCTGGAAGATGCCAGCATTATCCAGCCATAACCACTGATACAGTGCCGCGGCGAAGGCAGCCAGGAAAAAGCTAAGCCATAATCGGTGCAGCATGGGTTCCCTTCGTATGCAATTATCTGGAACAGGCTGAGCCATCATAGCAAGTATGACCGGGTTTGGGAGTGGCTTGGCCAAACCCGGTGATGTTTTGTTGCGGTTTAGAATTTGCCGTTGTTATTTAGCCACTCTGACTGGGGAGGGATTGTCTCAATGGTATCCCAGTGCTCTACGATTCTGCCATCGGCTACCCGGAACAGATCGTAATAGGCTGTCGGGTTACCAGCATAGTTACCTTCACTGACCGTGAGCACAAAGTTGCCTTCGCCCAGCAGCATATGCATCTGGTGGTATTCTAGGGTTATGCCTTGCTCTGCCAGTGCTGCAAATGCTGTTGCTAGCCCGGCAAGGCCATCGCCAATCATCGGGTTGTGCTGTAAGTAGTGATCGCCATCAATATATTGCGGCAGTTTATCCAGTTGCTGGTTGATCAGTACGTCATTAACAAAGTTGCGTACTAGCACTTTGTTGCTATCAGTTTGTTGCAGGTCTGACAGTTCAGTATCGCCATCAAGCATACTGCGGCCGCTGGGGTTCGCTTCCGTCGGAGTGGGCTGTAGGTTGTCCCAGTGCTCGACGATAAGTCCATTCTCAAAACGGAAGATATCAAAGCCGATTTTGGGGCCGAAAAATTCATATTCAGTGTGGCTGAAAACATAGTCGCCATCTTGAAATACGCGGTGGGTATTAACCCGGGCCGAGTCAGGTGGCAGTGCCTGCAGGAGGTCGGCAAACCCTGTCAGACCATCGCCAACCGCCAGATTGTGCTGGATGTACTTTTCCGGGTTGATGTAGGCGGCGGGCGCAGGATCGCCGGTTTCGATACTTTTCAGCAGCTCGATGACCTGTTGCTTCTTATTCATGTCTTGTATACCTGTGTCGGTCGCCGCAGTGGCGGGCAGAGAACTGAGTAATGTCACGCTGACTAGGGCTGACGTGACCAGAGCGTGGGCTTTGATGTTCATATAGGGCCTCGATTAAGATCAAAAACGCTTATTTTCGTGTCATGGGAAATATGTTTAAGATCTATTGTCCATTTATAACTAGGCTTAACGAGGTTGGATTGCGGCAAACAGTGATCAAAATCGAGCGTTTAAGGGAGATGTTAGGTGGCTAATATCCGCCATACCCAGTTTCATAATGCCCGTTTGACGGCCTTGGGCGTGGAACCGCTGACGTTGTCTCAGATGCAAGCCAAGCTACCATCAGGGCCAGAACGGGTAGAGTTCTACATGCTGATGTTGGTTACGGCTGGGCAGGGCAGGCATAAAGTCGACTTTGTTGACTACTCATTACGGCCAGGGAGTCTATTGTTGGTCCGGCCCGGACAGGTTCAGGAATGGCAGCTGAACGCCTCATTGGCGGCGGAAATTATATTAGTCGATCCTGCCTCATTGCCCCACGGAGAACTGCTGTGGGCAGCCGAAGCTGATTGGCTGGCACTGGCGCACTGGCCGAACCATAGTGAGCTCAGCGCTGAGGTGTGTGTGGAAATCATGCAGGCGGTTACTGCGCTGGGTCAAGACTTCGCGCTGTTTAATGGCTCTGAGCTGGATATTGCGCTGATCAGGCATCAGCTGCTTTGCCTGTTAATTCGAGTGGCCAGGTTACAGCAGCATCAGTACGCGGGGCAGACGGATCGTTCCCGGAAGACGTATCGGATGTTTATCGACTTGTTGGAGCAGCATTATCAGTCCTGTCATCAACTGCATTTTTATGCCACTAAATTAGGTTTTGCCGAGAGTACCCTGAGCCGCGCCTGTTATCGCGCAGAGGGTTATTCAGCCAAGGCAGTGATTGACCGGCGTATTGCACTGGAAGCAAAGCGGATGCTGGTTCATAGCCAGGCCACGGTGAGTGAAATCAGTTTTTATTTGGGGTTTAGCGAAAGTACCAATTTCAGTAAATTTTTTCGCCGCCTGGAAGGGTGTACACCGCAGGTGTTCCGGCAGTCGCGAACTGCCTAGGAGGGCCCGCCTGGCTTGCGTTACAGGCTCTGTTTGCGCTTATCGAGAGCTGAAATGACAGCCAGCGACGGAGCAGGTCACCTATAGTAAATGCTGGGGCGGGTATCTCCGCTTCGTCTTGTTTTGTAACTGCCAGAACAGTGCCGCAGGAGGCTCGCATGACGACGCTTTATATCAGCCATCCGGAGTGTATCCGCCATGACATGGGTCAGGGCCACCCGGAAAGCCCTATGCGATTGCAGCGCATTGATCGTGCGGTTCAGCAGGCGCTGGCAGGTCAACTGCAGTTTCTGCAGGCACCGGAGGTCAGCCGTGAGGCGCTGCTACGGGTGCATCCTGAGGCTTACCTGCAGGATCTGGATGTGTTGTCGCCCAATCATGGGCACGCCTATGTCGATGCCGATGTGGCGCTTAATCGTTATAGTCTGGCAGCGGCCCGGCGTGCTGCCGGAGCAGCGATTGAAGCGACGTGCCAGGTGTTGAGTGGCGCAGTGGATAATGCGTTCTGTGCGGTACGCCCACCTGGGCATCATGCTGAGCGGGGTTCAGCCATGGGCTTCTGTGTCTATAACAATGTGGCGTTGGCAGTGGAGCAGGCATTGCTGGATGAAACGGTGGAGCGGGTGGCGGTGCTGGATTTTGATGTGCACCATGGCAACGGTACGGTGGAAGCCTTTCAGGACCGGCCGGAGGTACTGGTCTGCTCCAGTTTCCAGCATCCGTTTTACCCTGACCGCTTTGTACATATCGATCGGCCAAATATTGTTAATACACCGCTTCCGGCGGGAACCCGTGGCGATCAGTTTCGCCTAGCGGTAGAACGCGACTGGCTGCCTGCGTTACAACAGCATCAGCCGCAGATCATTTTTGTATCGGCAGGCTTTGATGCGCACCGGGATGATCCACTGGGTCAATTATTACTGGACGAATCGGACTTCAGTTGGGTCAGTCAGTTGATTATGGATGCCGCGCAGCGTTACGCCGGTGGTCGATGGGTAGCGACTCTGGAGGGCGGCTATAACCTGGATGCCCTGAGCCGCAGCGTGGTAGCTCAGCTTAGGGTGATGAGTGCTGAGGCTGCCAGCACCATCAGGTAAAACAGAGTTATGCTGAGTCGCTTCTGGCCTCAGGCCGGTTGCAGATTGGCAAAACCCACCACTAGCCATTTGTTGCCTTCGTAGTCGAAATTGACCTGCACGCGCGCTTTAGGGCCGCTGCCCTCAAAGCTGAGCACCGTGCCTTCACCAAACTTCTGATGCATCACACGCTGACCCAGTGCCAGGCCTGTATCAGCGTCGCTGGTTGCCATATCCTGCGCAAACAGGCTGCTGCCTGAGGTGTTGCGGCTGGAAAGGGGGCGGCTGACAGAGGCATTAAGCCGAACTTCCTGGATCAACTCTGCTGGGATCTCACGAATAAACCGCGATGGGCGATTGTAGTTGTCCTGTCCGTGCAGGCGACGGGATTCGGCATAGGTAATAAACAGTTTCTGCATGGCTCGGGTGATACCGACGTAACAGAGGCGGCGCTCTTCTTCCAGCCGGCCAGGTTCCTCAATTGACATCTTATGCGGGAACAGACCCTCTTCTACTCCCGCCAGGAATACCTGCGGGAACTCCAGTCCCTTGGCAGAATGCAGTGTCATCAGCTGCACGCCGTCCTGAAACTCATCCGCCTGGGCATCGCCGGCATCAAGAGCGGCCTGGTCGAGAAATGCGGCTAGCGGGGTATTGAAGTTCTCATCGAAATATTCATCCCACTGGCTGTTGAACTGCTTGGCAGCGGTGACCAGTTCTTCCAGGTTTTCTATGCGCGATTGGGCTTTTTCGCCCTTCTCTTTTTGGTGGTGTTCAATCAGACCAGAGTGCTGAATGACATGTTCGGTTTGTTCATGCAGCAGCACATCTTCGGTGGCGATTGCCATCTGCTCGATCAGGTCGACAAAGGCTTGCAGGGCATTGGCGGCACGCGCTGGCAGACGTTGCAGACCGAGGACTTCATGGGCTGCCCGCCACATGGTAATGCCCTGACTGCGGGCGTGTTCCCGCAATAGTTCAATGGTGCGGGTGCCAATACCCCGGGTAGGCACATTGATGATGCGCTCCATGGAGTTGTCATCATCCCGGTTACTCATCAGGCGCAGGTAGGCCAGTGCGTTTTTGATCTCCAGTCGGTCATAGAAGCGCTGCCCGCCATAGATACGGTAGGGCATGCCGCTGCGAATCAAGGCCTCCTCAATAACCCGGGATTGGGCGTTGGAGCGATAGAGGATGGCGCATTCGCTGCGCAGGTTGCCCTGATCCACCCATTTGCTGATCTGGTCGACGATAAACCGCGCTTCATCCTGTTCATTAAAGGCGGCATAAAGGGATATGGTCTCACCCTGGCCGGCTTCGGTATGCAGTTCTTTACCCAGACGTCCCTGGTTGTGGCGGATGACGGCGTTGGCAGCTTCTAGAATCGTGCTGGTGGAGCGGTAGTTCTGCTCCATGCGGATCATTTCAGTATCGGGGAAATGCTGGTTCAGATTCTGAATATTTTCAATTTTTGCCCCGCGCCAGCCATAGATTGACTGGTCGTCATCACCGACTGCCATCAATTTGCGGTCATTGCCACACAGCAGGCGCAACCAGCCATACTGAATGCTGTTGGTGTCCTGAAACTCATCCACCAGCAGATAGCGAAAACGGTCCTGATAGTGTTCCAGCAAGGCGGGGTTACGGTCCCGTAGCAGCTCCAGTGAACGTAGCAGCAGCTCGCCAAAGTCGATCATGCCACTGCGATTACAGGCTTCCTCATAGGCTTGGTACATCTGTAGCATCACCCGGTCGAATACATCGCCGTGTACCTCTACATGCTGCGCCCGCAGTCCTTCATCCTTTTTGTCATTGATATACCACTGGAACTGTTTGGCTGGCCAGCGTTTGTCGTCCAGATTCAGCTCTTTGGCCAGCCGCTTGATCAGGCGCAGCTGGTCATCACTGTCCATGATTTGAAAATTTTCCTGTAGACCAGCATCCTTCCAGTGAGCTCGCAACAAGCGGTGTGCCAGACCATGAAAGGTGCCGACCCACATCCCCTGCGGATTAATGCCCAACAGTTGCTCTATCCGGGCGCGCATCTCCCTGGCGGCCTTGTTGGTAAAGGTCACGGCCATGATGGAGTAGGGGGAGATATCTTCGGTCTGAATCAACCAGGCGATGCGATGCACTAACACTCGGGTTTTACCGGAGCCGGCACCGGCCAGTACCAACAGGTTTTTCACCGGGGCGGTGACGGCGTGACGCTGGGCATCGTTCAGACTGTCGATAATATGGGTAACGTCCATGCGGCTCTCGGTTAGGTAAAGAGTGTCGGATTATAACCAGCCGGGGCGCATTCGATAACCCTGATCAGGTCAGTGTTTTCAGGGCAGACGGGTCGGGTGGTCACGCCGGTCGATCAGAATACGTTTCATCTCGTCCGGGTTTTTCAGTTTCTGGGCGCTGTGATCCTGCAGCCAGGGGATCAGGCGCGACAGCCAGAAGCGCATGGCGGCACTGCGTGCCAGCACCGGCCAGGCGGTACATTCGCTGGAGGTGAAAGGGCGCACGTTAGCATAGGCGGTGAGCAGCGCGGTTTCCCGTATTGGGTCAACCTGCCCGCTAGCGGTGACACACCAGTCATTGGCAACAATTGCCAAGTCGTACAGTAAGAAGGCGCTGGCGGCGTTGTACAGATCCAGTACGGCGCTGATCTCGGTGCCGTTAAACAGCACATTGTCATGGAACAGATCGCCATGAATGGTGCCCTGAGGCAGGTCACTGCAGGTGTCGCGCAGGTGATCAAATTCAGCCACAGCTGCGTTAAGTAGCCGTTGATCTTCAACGGGTAGCTTAGGCATGATCAGACGGCTTTCCCGGCGCCACCAGAACACGCCCCGATGCGCCTGGCGCTGCAGGTAAAATTCCTGACCGGCGAGATGAAGTTGCGCCAGCACCCGGCCAATCGAGGCGCAGTGCGCAGGGGAGAGTTGCCCGGGACTGAGGTGCTCGCCGAAGAACCTGGGCTGAATCACCGCTGGGCGCTGTTTCAGGCGTTGCAGTCCCACGCCATGACGGTTACGGATAGCGTATGGCACGGGTATCTGGCGGTCGCTTAACCACTGACAGAGTTCGACAAAGTACGGCAATTCATCTTGGGAGAGCTCCTCAAACAGGGTCAGGACATACTGCTGTTGCTGCCCATCCAGCAGAGTGGTCAGGAAATAGTTGGTATTTTCGATGCCGCCTTCAATGCCGCGAAAATCGACCAGCTCTCCCAGCGCATAGAGGCTTAGAAACTGGCGAATGTCGTCGGCATCCAGTGAGGTATAAACAGCCAAGGTGTTACCTGTGAGTATGGGTTGTGGTTACCAGCGGAACAAAACCCATTTCGGGATCAATAGCTGGGACTCCTCGGCGCGGATAAAGTCGCCTTCACCGGGTGCTGGCACCAGATAGTAGGGTTTGCCGGATGAGGGTACCACTTTGATCTCTTTCAGCTCGCCGTTGATGCGGTATTCGTAAAAGGTGCTGTCACCATCATGAGAGATGGTGATCTGGGGTTCATTTGCTGCCGGCTCTGGCACAACTTCCGCCAGGCTTAGGGGGGCAACAACCAGCAGCAAGGCGGTTAAGAGCAGCGATTTCATGGCTATTCCTTTTTAATTCAGGCGGATTTCTTTAGACCGGTCAGTGAATCGACTATGATCGGGTGCTGAATTCACCAACACGGAAATACCGATGAGCGAACAAGGTTTTGCACCCCTCTCACCTCTTATTCTAGTCGACGGCTCATCCTATTTATACCGTGCTTTTTTTGCTTCGCAACAGGCCGACCTGCGTAATTCTGAGGGTGTGCCCACCGGTGCCATTCGGGTGGTGACCTCTATGCTGCGCAAATTGATCAAAGATTATCCACAAAGTCCGGTGGTTGTGGTGTTTGATGCTAAAGGCAAAACCTTCAGAGATGAATTGTTTGCCGAATATAAAGCCCAGCGCCCTCCGATGCCCGATGATCTGCGTAGTCAGGTTGAGCCAATCCACCAGATCGTCAAAGCCATGGGGTTGCCGATCATTGTTGAAGCGGGCGTGGAAGCTGACGATGTCATTGGTACACTGGCGCGTCAGGCCAGTGCCGCGGGCAAAGATATGTTGATCTCCACTGGCGACAAAGATATGGCTCAGTTGGTGGACCAACACGTTACCCTGATTAATACCATGACCGATACTCTGATGGATGAGGCTGGGGTCGAAGAAAAATTTGGTATTCCGCCACAACTGATCATCGATTTCCTGGCCCTGATGGGTGACAAGGTAGACAATATTCCCGGCGTGCCCGGTGTCGGCGAAAAGACCGCATTGGCGCTGTTGCAGGGCATTGGTGGCATCCAAGACCTGTATGCTAATCTGGATAAGATTGCTGAACTCGGATTTCGGGGTGCGAAAACCATGGCAGCTAAGCTGGAGCAGCATCGCGAAGCCGCAGAGTTGTCCTACCTGTTGGCCACGATTAAAACCGATGTCGAACTGCATGAAAGCATTGATGACTTTGCTAAGCCTGCCCCGGACAGTGCTGCCCTGATTGAGCTATTTAAACAGTTTGAATTTCGCAGCTGGATCCGTGAGCTGGAAGGGGCCAGCGCAGACAGTGTTTCTGCTGATACGGATGATCCAGCGCTGCCTGATGCGCCGGCCGAGGTTAGCTATGTTCAGATTCTTACCGAAGCAGATCTGGCGCCTTGGCTGGAGCAGTTGGCGGCGGCTGAACTGTTTGCTTTTGATACCGAAACCACCAGCCTGAATTACATGGAAGCTGAGCTGGTTGGCGTGTCGTTTGCCACCGAACCGGGTAAGGCCGCTTATGTGCCGGTTGGGCATGATTATATGGGTGCGCCTGAGCAGATCAGTCGCGAGCGGTTGCTCGAGCTACTGCGCCCACTGCTGGAAAGTGAGCTACACCTCAAGGTGGGTCAGCATATTAAATACGATATGAATGTGCTGGCGCGCTATGGTATCACCCTGCAGGGCGTCGCCTGGGACACCATGCTGGAGTCTTATATCCTCAACTCCACAGCGGGACGGCATGATATGAACTCACTGGCCGAGCGTTTCCTGGGTCAGAGCACTATCCATTTCGAGACGATTGCCGGTAAAGGCAAAAAGCAGCTGACGTTTAATCAGATTGATCTTGAACAGGCGGCACCTTATGCCGCTGAAGATGCGGACATTACCCTGCGGTTGCACCAGACTATTCATCAACGCCTGGCCCAGACTGCAGCGTTGTTGACCGTATTTACTGAGATTGAACGTCCATTGATTCCGGTGCTGTCGAAAATCGAACGCAACGGTGCCCTGGTGGATGCCTCTCTGCTGGGTGCGCAGAGTGTCGAGATTGCCGAGCGGCTGGTACAACTGGAACGGGAAGCGTTTGACTGTGCTGGACGTGAATTCAACCTCAGCTCACCCAAGCAGTTGCAAGAGATTCTGTTCGATGAACTGAATCTGCCGGTGGTGAAGAAAACGCCAAAAGGCGCACCCTCCACGGCGGAAGAGGTGTTGCAGGAACTGGCGTTGGAGTACCCGTTACCCAAGCTGATTCTGGAACACCGTAGTCTGAGTAAACTGAAATCAACTTATACCGATAAATTGCCGTTGATGATCTGTTCTGCCACTGGCCGCATCCATACCTCCTATCATCAGGCGGTGACTGCCACCGGACGTTTGTCTTCTACCGATCCGAATCTGCAGAATATCCCGGTGCGTACTACCGAGGGGCGGCGTATCCGGCATGCCTTTGTCGCGCCGCAAGGTTACAAACTGGTGGCTGCAGATTATTCTCAGATTGAGCTGCGCATCATGGCGCACCTGTCGGCGGATGAGGGCTTATTGCGGGCGTTCTCTCAGGGTGAAGATATCCACCGGGCGACCGCATCTGAAGTCTTTAAGACTGCCTTGTCTGAGGTGAGCAGTGACCAGCGCCGGAGTGCTAAAGCGATTAACTTTGGCCTGATCTACGGTATGTCGGCGTTTGGTCTGGCGAAACAGCTGGGCATTGGGCGTAATGAAGCGGCGCAATATATTGAGCATTATTTTGCTACCTACCCCGGGGTGCAGCGATATATGGATGATATTCGCACTCAGGCAGGTGAACAGGGTTATGTGGAAACGCTGTTTGGTCGCCGCCTTTATCTGCCCGAAATCAAAGCAAAAAACGCCATGCGCAGACAGGCTGCAGAGCGCACTGCCATCAATGCTCCGATGCAGGGCACCGCCGCTGACATTATCAAACGGGCGATGGTGCAGATCGATACCTGGCTGCAGGGTCAGCCCTTTGATGCCCGCATGATCATGCAGGTACATGACGAACTGGTGTTTGAGGTGAAAGCCGAGCAGGCAGATGCTTTTGCGGCGGAAGTCTGTCAAAGAATGGCTGCCGCAGCCGATCTCGCGGTACCGCTGCTGGTGGAAGCCGGCATTGGTGATAACTGGGAGCAAGCGCACTGAGTCTGTCCCATGAGCAGTGCATGGCTGTTCAGAATCGGCGAAGCTGATTAGCACATAATCCGGGAGGAAGCCGGCTTGAATCAAGGAGTGATATATTCACATGGAAGGTGTACATCGTCTGCTCAACGGCGGTTGGTTAGTTGTATTGTGCGGGTTACTGTCTGCGTGCAGTGATCCGGTAGACCCCTATACAACCGTCAGTAAAGATACCCTGAGTTATCAGGTCAGCTTTGTCGATTCATCACAGCAACGTATGCGGGTGGAAATGGACCTGCCGGTGGCAGATGCCAAGCACAATCTGGTGCTCAACGGCGGTGTCGCCGGTGAATATGATTTGCTATCCCTGCATGCGGTCAACGACCAAGGGCAGGAATACGGGGTGCGCCAAGAGGGTGCCTATGTCTACCTGACATCACCCGCCAGCGCCAACAGCGAACGGCTGCGGGTGATCTATGAAATGCGTATTGGCGGGCTGGGTCGCCACGGCCATCAAGGTAACTTTGATGAGCGTTTTGCCGCGTTTGATGGCCGACTTTATCTATTGCCCCAACAGCAGACGCATATTCAGCAGGTGCTGGTTCGGTTCGATACCACAGGCTTGCCCAGCAACCACCGGGTGATCAGCCCCTGGCAACCGGTGGGGGATAAGAATCTGTTTCGGGTGTCGGACTACGGTGATATCTCACTGCTCTTCAAATCGCTACGGAAAACTCTGACCGCGGTCGGTCCCTTCGAATTGCATGCAGAGCAGGTGGGCGATACTCAGGTTGAGGTATACACCTATGCCGACTGGCTGCCGGCTCAACGCCAGTCACTGACGGACACCTCGTTACGGCTGTTCCGTTATTTTAATGCGCAGTTTGGTTATGAAGTGGCAGGAGGTCCTTATCAGATCGTCTGGCATCCCACCGCTAAAGATGGCCGCAAGGTGTGGAGTGCAGTCTGGTCCAATGGCATGGCATACGAAATGGTCCCGGATAACCCGGCCGCGATGCAGCGTAACTGGGAATTGTTTGGTCACCGGGTAGCGCATCCCATTAATGAGTATGCCCCCTGGGGAATGCGCTTCGCTGAGCCGGATGAACACTGGTTTCTTGAGGGTTGGGCCAGTTATATCGAGCTGGTGGCCGGCGAACAGGCAGGTGTATTTAACGCGGATCAACGTTGGCAGCGGTTGTACCGCCGTTACCTCGATGGCGTCATTCGCAATCAGGGGTCGCTGGATTTTCCCCTGGCTCAGGAGCGTCAGATTAACGATGCCGCGACCAAGGAATTTATCCACTATACCAAGGCTCCTCTGGTAACGCGTTTGCTGGCGCACGCTATTTCGCAGCAGAACGGCGGCAGTAAAAGCCTGGAAGGTTTTATGGCAGAGATCTATGCCAGGCATCGGGGGTTCAGTGGTTCAGTAGCGTTAAAAGCGGCCTTGCAGGAGTATGCCGGGTTGGATGTGGCGACTTTTTGGCACCGGTATGTCGATTCCGACTCCCTGCTGTTGCCTCTGTGGCGGGCGCCGCAGCAGGCCGCTGCAATTCCCGCTCCTGATTTGGCTGGGTTGATCGGGTTGGCCTGCTCGCTACAGCAGCCAGCGGATCGGGCTAGCTTGACCGATTACGCTTATGTACGGCATGTGTTATCGCAGTCTGATGTGGCGCAGGGCGATGCTTATCTGAGCGAGCTGCCTATGGGACTGCGGGCCCGGTTCTTCCGCGACCGGTTGTCTGCTTATACCCAAAGTACTGTCTACCCACAGCAGCTGCCGGGCCTTGTCAGGGAAAACTGGCCGGCGGAGATAGTTCAGTTGCAACACCGCCTGACAGTGATGCAGCAGCAGGCTCTGGCTTCGCTTAACGAGGTATACCTCAAAGGTTATCGGCTGGGTTCGAAAACCCAGAGTGGTTTAGCGGTAGACCTGTCTCGCAGATTATTTACCGGTGGGGCAGGGCGGATTGCACTTAATCTGTTCTGGTTAAAAGATGGTCATAAGGTACGTTATCGGGTGCTGAAGTCTGGCGACCTGGTGTTTGAGAAGGTACGTCCGGTTAAAACGGGTTGGGCAACGACATTGACCTATTTTAGCCTAGCGCCTGCAGGTGACGGCGATGGTATTTACGCCGGTCCCGGAGATTATCAAATTGAGGTCTGGATTGAAGATGAAACCTCGCAGCGGTTAGCCTCTCTGCCGTTTCGGCTGGAGGAGGCGGCAATAGTTAATTTGGCGTTAGGCACTGAGCGTCTAACAGCGCAGGATATTTCGGCTTATCTGCTAACCAGTGCAGCGGTGGAGCAGCCCTCAGTCGGGGCGGCGTATCGGCAACTTTTGGCAGCCCAGCAGGTGTTAGTAACGCCGGTTGCGATTGCTGACCTGCATCAGGCCAAATTGCAGCAACACATTGACCAGCAGCTGTGGCGGCAATGGGCGGAAGGTAGACTTAATCTGGTAGAGTTAACCCCGTTGCAGCAACAATTTGAGGCAATTTTGACAGCGCTCTCAGGTCAACCGGAATGGATAGATGCAACACAGCTTATGTCGGCAAGGTTGACTGCTGAGGCGTATCAAAACCAGCCTTGCGATCAATCAGTATTTGCCAAAGACAGTTTGCTTCGTCTGACATTGACGTACGCTAACCGGCACCAGAGAGAGTTACATTTCAGCCTGCAAAACGTACAAGGGGAAGTGGTTTGGCAGAAACAGCGACGTTCCCTGGCCAAATACTCCACCTACTGGGTCGATATTGGCCCGATACCTGCCATGTCTGCTGGCCGTTATCAGCTGGTGGTCATGGATCAAGCACAGCACGCGGCACCGATATTCACGCGTTGGCTTTGGGTGTACTAAAACCGGTTAAATTTTACCCACAGAACGGGAACTTTTCCCGAACTGTGGGTTCTCAACTTTGAGAGCCGCGTCTGTTCTTACGCCATAAGTGGTTGCGGTTCTTATGATAATAAGCATGCATTGAAAGCCCTGAGAAACATGTCGTTCCCCTTCCCCCCGTTCTCTCAGGGCTTTTTTTTACCCTTATGACTGAAACTCATCCGCTTAGTGACATTCCGTATAAATTTTAATCAATTATTTTCCGTATTCGGTCGACTATAGTATTTATAGTGAACTCAAACAGGTGGCAGGCATGAACGTCGATAAAGCAGGAAACTTTGGTACGTACGTTAATCAGGAGCTTAAGCCGAATAAGGTACAGGGTGAACCGTTTGGTCAGGCGGTATCTCAAGCAGCTCAGGAACGAAATGCCCTGCGTAAGGCGGAGTCCGTAGCTGAAGCAGAGCCCTCTGCTGATTTGCAGCGGGATCAGGCTATTATTGATGCGACCTTTGGTGACGTCACGTTCAGTGCCGCTAATGAGCCTTTGGCACTGACACTGAAGACCGCGATTGAGCAGATCAATGAAGTGTTGGCGGAGGATGTTGGTCCCAGAGCGATAGAGACCAGCGTCGAGTCAGGGGCGGATTTTACACCTGAGGCGACCGCAGAACGGATTGTTTCGCTCAGTACCGCGTTGCTGGAACGTTATGCGCAGGCAAACCCAGATCTGGAGGGTACCGAACTGGTTGACCAGTTTGTCTCTGTAATCTCTGGAGGTATTGAACAAGGTTTCACTGAAGCCAGAGATATTCTGACTGGACTGGGGGTGCTGGAAGGGGATGTTGCCACTAATGTCGATCGAACCTATGACCTGGTGCAGGATGGCCTGCGTGCTTTCTTAGAGACTAATGGCGGTACCGTTGTCGAGGAGTCGGACGGCACTGAAGCTCCGTCTGCATAGCCGAGTTGGCTTGTCGCAACACTGGCTCGCCCCAGTAACTGCATAGATAAGAGCCGCCATGTGCGGCTTTTGTACAGCTGTTTAAGAATATTTCATCCATGCCCGGGCTATCAAGTAAAGGTTATTAGTAAGCTGGATAAGCCTGGTTTGGTGAAGGTAGTGATGGTGGGCTTCCCCTTTTTTTCACGCCATCTGGCAAGGGTGTACTCAGGGTGCAGAGCTGGGTATACCGGGATGCTACGAGGTTGTTAACCTGATGCATATTCAACGCGCTGCCAAACAGGACGCGACAGATCTAGCCCAACTGCTGAATCTGGCGGGCGAGAGAATGCCGGCATACCTCTGGCGTGCTATGGCTGCGCCGGGTCAGAACCCGATGGAGGTGGGGGCAATGCGCGCTGCCCGGGAAGAGGGCGGATTTAGCTATAGAAATGCCAGGGTCTGTGTTTCGCAAGCAAGTGTTCAAGGCATGATTGTCTCTTACCCGCAGCCGGACGCTTTCACGACGGAGGGTCTTGATAATTATCCGGACATAGTCAGGCCACTGGTGCGGTTAGAAGCCGAAGCTCCGGGCAGTTGGTATATCAATGCGGTTGCGACCTTTGAACAGTATCGGGGGTTGGGTATTGCGCAGATGCTGATGCGAGAGGCTGAAACCAAAGCAGGTTCGGTAGGGGTGTCGGAAATGAGCCTGATCGTGGCATCAGAAAACCGCCGGGCCAAGGATCTGTACGAACACCTGGGGTATGTCGAGATCGCAGCATTACCTGTCGTTCTCTACCCGGGATGTATGCATGGCGGCGATTGGTTGTTAATGACCAAACAACTGACCAGAGGATAACCCCTGGTATTGGTCTGGCCGGTTGTTGGTTTATCCCTCTGATTCGCTGGCACCAGGTTGTTCTTGTGGTGGCAGTAACCACTGGTTAAGGCGCTGTTCCAGAGTTTCGACGCCCTGTTTTTTCAACGCGGAAAACAGCTGTAGTGAGACATTGTCACCCAAGGCTTCTTTCAGCTGCTTTTTCAGTTTAAGCAGGGCGCTCTGTGCCGGACCCTTTTTCAGCTTATCTGCTTTGGTTAACAGGACATGCAGTGGCATGCCTGATGCCTGACACCACTGCACCATCATTTCATCAAACTCTTTCATCGGATGGCGCACATCCATGACCAGTACCACGCCCTGCAGGCACTCGCGCTGCTGTAAGTAATGGTCAAGGTGTCGCTGCCAGTGTTGCTTCATTTCCAGCGGCACTTTGGCATAACCATAGCCGGGCAGGTCCACCAGGCGGGTGTCTTCAAGGTTCAGATCGAAAAAATTGATAAGTTGGGTGCGGCCAGGGGTTTTCGAAGTGCGGGCCAGCTTGCTGTTATTGGTCAGGGTATTGATGGCACTGGATTTGCCGGCGTTGGAGCGTCCGGCAAATGCGACTTCGGCACCACGATCGGTGGGGCACTGGTCAAACCGCGCGGCACTGGTGGCATAACGGGCACTGTTGTAGTGAAGAGGGCGCTTATCTGACATTTGTATTTGACCGGTGGTGGGGGACACGACTAAAGGAAAAGAGATTATCGTTCCAGTTTGTGTGGATATTAGTTTATAATTGCCGCCAATTTTACCCGCGATCGGGCAAATGTCCTAGTGCGCTGGTTATTAAGTTTAAACAATCCATGCCATATGGCACACGGGTTGACTACAAAATTCTACCTTTTCAAAGAGTCTGGATGTGTCATGAATAAACTACTGATCACTCTTTTGGTTGCCGTTGGTATCTCTGGTGTCGCTCACGCAGCGGGTGACAAAGCTGCAGGGAAAGAAAAATCAGCAGTATGTGCGGCGTGTCACGCAGCAGATGGCAACAGTGCCATTGCTAATTTCCCGAAGCTGGCGGGTCAGAACGACAGTTACCTGATCAAGCAGATGCAGGATATCAAGTCAGGCAGCCGTCAGGTTGTTGAAATGACGGGTCTGCTGGATAACCTGACTGATCAGGATCTGGCCGATATCGCGGCTTACTTCTCCAGTAAAACCGGTACTGTTGGTCATGCGGCTAAAGATCTGGTTGCGCAGGGTGAGAAAATTTACCGTGCGGGTATTGCTGACAAGGGTGTTGCTGCATGTACTGCTTGCCACGCACCGACTGGTCAAGGCAACGCACAGGCAGGCTTCCCTGCGGTGGGTGGTCAGCACGCGGCCTACATCGAAAAACAGCTGAAAGCCTTCCGTGTTAATGCGCGTAACAACGACCCACAGGGCATGATGCGCGATATTGCGGCTAAGCTGAGCGATGCCGAAATCAAGGCGGTTTCCAGCTATATTCAAGGCCTGAGTAAGTAAGTTCAGCTCCGGTTAAAAAAAGGCAGCTTAGGCTGCTTTTTTTATGTTCTGTTTCCAGAACTTATGCTGTAGTGGGCTGTCCATGCTGGCAGTATAAATTCAAGGAGTATGATAATGATTAAAAAACTGGGCGTGTGTCTATTAGTGATGCTGTTGCCACTGTCATTACAGGCGGCAGAATTTAAAGAAGGCGTGCATTACATCAAGTTGCCGCAGCCGGTACGAACTGCGGACCCGAGTCGGGTTGAAGTGGTTGAGCTGTTTGGTTACACCTGCCCCCACTGTAATAATTTTGAGCCGGTACTGGAGCATTGGCAGAGCCAACAGCCGGAATCGGTTAAATTTGTCCGGGTTCCTGTGGTATTCAGTAAAACTTGGGAGCCTTATGCGCGGGCCTATTATGCTTCTGAATTGCTGAAAACGCTGGATAAGACGCATCAGGCAACCTTTGATGCTATTCATATCCAGCGCAAACGGCTGAGTAATCAGTCAGTGATCAGTTCTCTGTATGGTGATCTGGGCGTAGATACAGCGGCTTTTGATAAAATGTATAACTCATTTGCTGTGAGCATGAAGCTGAAGCAGGGTGAATCCAAGGTGCGTGGTTATGCCATTACCGGTGTGCCCTCTATGGTAGTAAACGGCAAGTACCGCATCACGGTGGACACCGCTGGTGGTCAGAAAGAGATGCTCGATGTGGTGAATTTTCTGGTCGAGAAAGAAAGCCAGATCCAAAAGTGACCCAAGCGAGTATGAAATGATTGGGTTTGTTTCCTTATTAGAGTCTGGTTGATCTAAGATAGAGTCAGCGTTAGTGCGCTTCATTTCAAGTTGTCAGGACTGCTAAGTGGCTTCCCAAGAAGACTGGAAAGAAAAATATCGTGCTTTGTCGCTTGAGCTAGAGTGTAATGCTCAGTCAGGAACAGAGTCAGCCCAGGTTCTTCGGCAGCTGTTGATGCAGCTCGGTATCGCTGTCGCAGGCGAGGATGCTGAGCTCGATAAAGAGATGGCGGCCCTGCGAGCCTGCCTGCAACAGGGTACCAGCCCAGATACCAATCTGCTGACTTTGATCCAGCCGCTGGAGATGCAGTTGCAGCGGTATGGCCAGGATCGTAGTGCCAGTGCCCGGCAGGCGGCGGCGGCGCTGGAAAAATGGCTCAAGTTGCTGAAAGGGGATGGCAAAGCCAGCCATAAGCGTCTGCAGCTGATAGAGCAGAAGTTACCGGAAATTTCAGAAAGCCTGCAACGGCTTGGGCCATTGCTCGAAGAGCTGGTGGAATACCTGCTACAGCAAACCCGGCCACTCTCCTCCGAAACGGTCGCAAGCCCCGCCCCGCAATTTGTGACGGAGGGCGATGTTGCGGGTCTGCTAAGTCAAGTGCGGGATGAGTTCAGACAGCTGCTGACACGTATTGCTATTTCAGATGCCGGTAAACTTAAAGCGGATCAGCTGCTTCAGCATCTGGATAAAGGCCTGTCTCTGCCAGAGCTGCCTAATTGGGTCAGCCAACTCGCGCAATTGATACTGCAACTGCCTCAGGGGCCCGGAGATGAATTCGAGCGGTATCTGATTGAGATCAGCGAACGACTCGCCGAGGTGCATATCAGTGTTGCGTCCTATCGTAAAATACAGTCGGATGGTTCCGACAGTCAGTCATTGCTGCAGTCTGAGGTTAAACAAAATGTAGCTGAGATCACCTGTGCGGTTAAGCAAAGCCATGATTTGGTCCAGCTGAAAACGGTGATTTCTGAACAACTGTCCGGCCTGGAAGCGAGTATGACTGCGTTCTGGAGTCGTGAACAAGCGCGCACGGATGAAATGGAACGCCTCAATGAAACGCTGACAAGTAAGATTCAGTTGCTGGAAAGCGAAGCAGGTAAGGCTAAAAAACATATGGAAGCGGAACGCGCCCGCGCGCGCACCGATGCTCTCACTGGATTACCGAACCGTGCCTCTTATGAGGATCAACTGGAGCAGGAGTTCCAGCGCTGGTTGCGCTATAAAGTTCCATTTTCAATTGTGATTGGTGATATTGATCATTTTAAGCGGATCAATGACAGCTTTGGGCATCTGGCGGGAGACAAGGTTTTACGGCTGGTGGGTAAGCTGATTAAAACCAAATTGCGCACCACTGACTTTGCTGCGCGTATTGGTGGCGAAGAGTTTGTCATGATCCTGCCATCCTCGGAAAGCGATGGTGCGATGCAGGCGGTTGATAAGTTGCGCGCGTTACTTGAATCTAGCCCGTTTAACTTCAATGGTAAGCCGGTCAATGTCACCATGTCATTTGGTGTGTCGCAGGTAGAACCGGATGATTCAGAGGAAACGCTGTTTACCCGTGCGGATCAAGCGCTCTATCAGGCAAAAGCCGATGGACGAAACTGCATTCGTTCGAAATAATAGCCAGCGTTCAGTGGCAATTGACCAACCCGATTATAAAGACAAGGTTTCTCCCTAGTGCGACGTATTACCCGTAGCCTGAGAATTGCTCAGGTGTTTGCTTATTACCGCCTGGATACTCTGTTCCGGGAGCTGGCACTGCCCTGGTATGCCCGTGCGTTGTTTTGGCTGCTGCCCTGGCGGCTATTTATCTTTGCGCGCAGGCCGCAAGCCGAACGTTTACGGCTGGCACTGGAAGATCTGGGCCCGGTATTCATAAAATTTGGTCAGATGCTTTCCACCCGGCGGGATTTGTTGCCGGATGATATTGCCGATGAATTAAAGAAACTGCAGGACGACGTACCTCCCTTTTCGGGTCAGCAGGCGCAAGCGCTGATTGAAAGAGCCCTACAGCAACCGGTTACTGAGTTATTTGCTGATTTTGACGTATCGCCATTGGCGTCGGCTTCTGTCGCCCAAGTGCATCGGGCGACGTTGAAGAGCGGCCAGGATGTTGTCGTTAAAGTCGTTCGGCCAGGCATTGAGAGAACCATTCGTAAGGACGTTGCGCTACTCTACAGTTTGGCATCGTTGGTACAGATGCTATGGAAAGAGGGGCGGCGGTTGAGGCCGGTGGAAGTAGTTGCCGAGTATGAGCAGACAATTTTTGACGAGCTGGATCTGCGCAAAGAGGCGGCTAATGGCTCACAATTAGGCCGTAATTTTGCGGGTAGCGATATTCTCTATATTCCTGAGATCTACTGGGATTATACCCGCACCAACGTGCTGGTCATGGAGCGCATTCATGGCATACCGGTGGCGGATATGGCGCAACTGAATGCGCAGAATACCAATATGCAGTTGCTGGCCGAGCGTGGCGTCGAAATCTTTTTTACTCAGGTGTTTCGAGACAGCTTCTTTCATGCGGATATGCATCCGGGGAATATCTTTGTCTCCCGGGATAACCCCTCCAGCCCGCAGTACATTGCTGTGGATTTCGGTATTGTGGGTTCGTTATCACCTGAAGATCAAAGCTATTTGGCACGTAATTTCCTAGCATTTTTTAAGCGTGATTACCGACTGGTAGCACAGCTGCACGTGGACTCAGGTTGGGTGCCACCGAACACCAATATTGATGCCTTCGAAACCGCAATTCGCAGTGTGTGTGAACCCATTTTTGAGAAACCGCTTAAAGAGATCTCATTCGGGCATGTGTTATTGGGGCTGTTCCAGACGGCGCGGCGCTTCAATATGGAGGTGCAGCCGCAATTGGTCTTGCTGCAGAAAACATTGCTAAATATAGAAGGCCTGGGGCGTCAGCTGTATCCGGATCTGGATCTTTGGAAAACCGCCAAACCGTTTCTCGAAGATTGGATGAAACAGCGGATGGGGCCACGTGGTGTGTATCGTGCTATCAAGCAGCAGGCACCAGACTGGCTGGAAAAAATGCCGCATATGCCGCAATTGGTGTTTGATGCGTTATCCCAGGTACGTCAACTGGATGATAATCGGCTGCGTGATCAGCGGGCCTATCAGGCCGCTTATCAGGCATTACAAAGTAAACAGCGTCATCGCAACCTGCTGGGTGCAGCTCTGGTGCTGTCAGCAGCCGCTCTGGCAGAGCCAGCAGTGTTTGACTGGCTTGCTGAGTTGCCGCTGAGTAGCTGGCTGATGGCTGCTGTAGGGCTGTTTATATTGATGCGCCGGCCGGGATAGTAATGGGATAGCGCTGCTATAACGCATCCGTTATGCTTCAATCTTTGATACACAGCTAAGTGATTAATTGCGATGAGTGATGTACTAGCGCGCCTGGGTGAGGTGCTTGAAGAACGAAAAAATGCGGCACCTGATAGTTCTTATGTTGCCAGCCTGCACGCCAAAGGCCTGAACAAGATTTTGGAAAAAGTGGGCGAAGAAGCCACCGAGACTATTTTGGCCGCAAAAGATGCTCAGCACAGCGGAGATAATCATGATCTGATCTATGAAACAGCAGATCTCTGGTTTCATAGCCTGGTGGCACTATCGCATCTAGGCGAAAACCCGCAGGCAGTGCTGGATGAATTGGCGCGACGGTTCGACCTTTCCGGTCTGGAAGAAAAAGCCTCTCGCAGTAAGCCCTAACGGATGTCAGCCTGTGTTTTTTGCCGCATTGCGCGTGGCGAAGTCGTCGCTGATGTGGTGTACACAGATGATCAAATACTGGCGTTTAAGGATCATGCACCCAAGGCGCCGGTACATTTATTGGTCATTCCGCGGCGACATGTTGCCAATTTGGCTGAACTGACACCGGCGGATGCGGATCTAATGGCACATATCATGCTATGTATTCCTGAAATAGCAGCGCAGGCTGGTTTGAACTCAGGCTTTCGCACCATTACCAACACGGGTTCTGGTGGCCGGCAGGAGGTCTACCACATGCATTTTCATATACTGGGCGGCGGCAGACTGCCGGCCATGTGACAGAGGAGAGATTGAATGGGACTGGGTGGAATTAGCATTTGGCAGTTGTTGATAGTCTTGGTGATTATCATCCTGATTTTTGGCACCAAAAAGTTCAAAAACATCGGCACTGACTTGGGTGGCGCGCTTAAAGGCTTTAAAAAAGCCATGAATGACGAAGACAAAAAACAGGAAGATGAAGCAGAACCGGATACAGTTGCTGCTAAAACAATAGACAAACAAGATGCAGATTTTGAGGCGACGGATAAAACCGCTCAGTCGCAGGATAAGCCGGTTGATAAATAACAGACACCCCCATGTTTGATATAGGCTTTACAGAGCTACTGATTGTCGCAGTGGTGGCACTCATTGTCCTAGGTCCGGAAAAACTGCCAATGGCGGTCCGCACTCTGGGGTTATGGGTTGGTCGCATTCGTCGGTCTGTTGCCAACATTCAGTCGGAAATCAGCGAAGAGCTACGCCTGGATGAGTTGAGACGTCAGGCATCAATGGAAAAAGATGAGCTTGAACGTGAGTTGAATGAAATGCGTCAGCCGTTTCAGCCAACCCCCGATGTAGAACGTGAAGCTGCTCAGACTGATGCTACGCGAGGCGCGGCACAGCACGCCCCGTCAGTCGATGCCTCTGCTACCGATAAGCCCGCAACTAAAGACGAGCAGCATGAGTCAAAATGAACACGACATGCCTGATGAAGGGCAGGATCAGGAACAGCCGTTAGTCAGTCATTTGGTTGAGTTGCGCCAGCGGTTAATGCGCATTTTACTGATTATCTTTGTGCTGTTTCTGGCAATGTTTTATTTTGCCAATGATCTATATACCTATCTGTCTCAACCATTGACTGCGTTGTTGCCTGCCGGCACCAGTATGATTGCGACTGATGTGACGTCACCATTTTTCGCGCCCTTTAAGCTGACGCTGGTGCTTTCTATACTGCTGGCGGTACCGTTTATTCTTCACCAGATCTGGGGTTTTATTGCGCCGGGCCTGTACCAGCATGAAAAGAAGATGGCGATTCCGTTACTGGGGTCCAGCATTATCTTATTCTATGCGGGGGTGGCATTCGCTTACTTCGTAGTATTCCCGCTGATATTTGGTTTTTTTACCAGTGTCGGGCCGGAGAATGTTGCGGTGATGACAGATATCAGTAGCTATCTTAACTTCGTTCTCAAGTTATTTTTTGCTTTTGGTATCGTATTTGAAATTCCAATTGCTACCTTGCTGTTGATCTGGACTGGCGCAGCAACCGTTCAGGGTCTGCGTCAGAAGCGGGCATACGTCCTGGTCGGCTGTTTTGTTATTGGTATGTTGCTCACGCCGCCGGACGTTATTTCGCAAACCTTATTGGCGTTGCCAATGTGGCTGCTGTATGAACTCGGAATCCTATTGGGTTTGCTGTTGGTGAAACGTCCTGCTAATGATGACGCCATGGCGGAAGACGAAGATAGCCGCAATATCTAAAGCCGCCGTAGCGTATTCTTCCTGCTTTTTCCTCTAAGCCTGTTGACCTTAATTCTGTGCGGTGTAGAATGCGCCTCCCTGACCGCTACAGGGCAGTGTTTATCTGCCGGTGGGGTTTAGGATTAACCGCTGTAAACAAATGAAATTGTTTATATTTTGTGCGTTTTATGTGGTGTGAAGTTAGCGTTATGTACGGTGTGATAAATTGTCACAAAGGGTAAAAATAACGGTTGACTTTGAAGGGGCGGGAAGTAGAATAT